>JAFAMZ010000050.1 GCA_019232935.1 Silvibacterium sp. | reverse complement strand
ACATTGATTCAACCAGCTTCCGAGTAAGATGGAAGCCGGGCAGTGCAATGGGAGGATCAAACGCATGCTTCGCCGTATAAGCAATCTTTTCTATGGATTCGTTGGCTTGTTCATCTCCGGCCTGGAGCGCCAGAATCCTGAGGCGCTGCTGGAGGTCGAGCAGGAGAACCTGCGCAAGCAGATCGCCAAGTTCAATAGCGGGCTGGCCGCGCACGCCGGGTTAGTGGAACGGCTGATCGCGCAGGTACGCAAGCTGGAGACCGAGGAGACCGAACTGCGCGCCAGGACCGCCGCTCACCTAAAGCTCGGCGACCGCCAGTCTGCTGGGCAGTATGCGCTGCGCCTGCAGACGATCACGCGCGAACTCGACGAGAATCGCAAACAGATGGAGCAGGCGGAGACGACCTACAAAGAACTGGTGCGTGCCCGGGATGTGGCGATCTCCATCGCGCGGAAGAAGATCGAGTCGCTGAAGGCCGGCATCAGCGACCTGAAGATGAAGCGCGCAATGGCCGAGATCACCGAGATGGCCTCCGGCATGGTCACCGAACTCGGAGGCAGCGGCGACACCCTCAACCGCCTCGAAGAGATGATCGGCGAGGAGCGCCACCGCGCCGCGGGACGCGTCCGCGTCGCCGTCGACAGCCTCGATCTGCGCGACGTCCACATCCGCGAAGCAGAGCAGAACCAGCTCGCCGAGCAGGCTCTTGCCGCATTCGAAGCCAGCCAGGCCCCTGCCGAAATCCCCGCACAGGTGCCCGCAACCGTCCCAGCCGTCATCATCCGCGACGACCAGAAGACGCCGTCCTGATTCTTATCGATGTGGCGCTACCTCAAAGCTGCTTTTCTCGTCGGCGTTGATGTCCCCGGCCTCGGCCGGGTGCCCGTCAACGCCCTCGGAACAGCCGCCGTCACCATACTCGGATTCGTCGAGCCCAGCATCTGGCTTGCCGGACTGGGCGTCGAAGTTGCCCTCGTGTCCTCGCTCGCCTTCCACCCGCGTTTCCAGAAAGTCGTCGACGCCCAGGCCGGCACGCGCCTGCTCCAAGACAATCGCGCCAAGCGCGACGCTCTCGTCGCCACGCTGCCTCAGGATCTCCGCGACCGCCTCCGCGCCCTTGAATCCACCTCCGCGCGCATTCTCTCCATCTACCAGACTCTCGGCGTCGATGCTGCCCTGCTCGAAGGAACCCAGTCCAGCCTCGACAAGCTGCAATGGATCTACCTCAAGCTCCTCATCGCGCGTACCCATCTCACCCACGAATTGGGAGCAGACTCAGAAGTCAGCCTCCAATCGCGCATTCAGCAAATCCGGCAATCTATTCCCGCGCAGACTGAATCCTCCACCGCGCTGCAGCGCTCCCAGGAAGCGACCCTCGCCATCCTTGAGCGCCGCCTTGAAAACCTGCGCAACCGCGACCGCATCCTCCGCGAAAACGAGAGTGACCTCAGCCGCATTGAGGCCCAGGTCGAGCTCATGCGCGAGAACGCCGCCATCGAAGGCAAGCCCGCCTCCGTCGAAACCGAAATCGAACTCGCCAGCGATCTCGCCTCCCCTGACATCTACGGCAGCCAGGGCACCCTCGTCCGCGACCTCGACGAAGTCCGAAGGTAACTCCCCAGCTCGGCGCCCTCGCCTGAAGAATTCATCTCACGCTCACCGTCCCTCTGCTCGAAAACCTCACTCGTTCTTGAACTCTTATTTATCTTTTTACAGTTGCATTTGCCTGCTTTGGCTAAACTCCCGCCATGTTCGATGTACGTGTACGACCTGTTTTTGCTTTCTTTGCCTTGGTATTGTTAGGAAGTGCAGCCGCCGCAACCGCCGCGGCGCAGTCACAACCCACCTCAGAATCTCCCGGTTCCGAATCCTCGACCTCCGCTGAAATCACTCCCGGCCCGCCCGCTTTCGACCCCAGCCCGGCGCACTGGAGGCCATCCCGAAATTCACCCAGGAACTTTGCATCCAAGGGCTCCGCGTCCGCCACCTCCGGCGGCTGGGCGTTCGAAAACGGCACGTCGCCACGGACATTCCTGCCCGGAGTGCTGGACCTGGCGAACCTGAATTACATATTCGGCGGAACACTGCCCGCTAGTGCCGGTGCCTTTGCCAACATCTGTATCGGGGTATCGTGTCTCAACGCGGTGACCAGCGGAAATTACAACTACCTCATCGGCCACAGCGCGGCCCAGTCCTGTACAACATGTTTTGGCAATAACGGCATCGGCGACTCCATCCTGTCCTCCGTCACCACCGGCTCCGGAAACTCCGCCCTCGGCGATGGCGTAATGAACAACTGCACAACCTGCTCGCTCAATACCGGCGTAGGCGCAAGTTCTCTCTCAAACCTCACCACAGGAGTATCGAATTTCGCTGGCGGTCAGGATGCGTTGGCATCGCTCACCACCGCGACTGGAAATATCGGCATCGGCCAGAGCGCCCTCGCGAGCATCACCGCCGTAAGCTACAACACCGCGGTCGGATACTATGCGCTCTCAAAAAACACAGCAGCGCCCAACGACGCTTTTGGAGCGGATGCTCTCGTCGCGAACACTACAGGCGTCCAGAATGCCGCCTTCGGCGCCGGCGCCCTCCAAGTCAACACCGTAAGCAGCTTCAATGCCGCCTTCGGCTACGCAGCCCTCGGGGCCTCCACCGGCGGACTGAACACCGCCCTGGGAGCCTACGCGTGCTCGACCGTGACCAGCGGCAGCGGCGATACCTGCATCGGCACAAGCGCACAAGTCGCCCCCGCCGACGTCTCCTCCACATGCATCGGCGCCGGCTGTTCGAGCTCAGGCTCGCACAGGATCACCATCGGAACCTCCGCTGAGACCGTCGTCATTCCCGGCACTCTCGCCCCAGCCAACAATCTGGGAATCTCATTAACGACCGGTCCTTCCGGTGCCAATATTCCCGACACCCCATTCGGCACCGTTCTGGTCTCCGGCCGGTATAGCTTCTGTGTCTACCTGGGCACGATTTCGGGTAGCGGTACGACAGGGACCTGGCAGGCGACCGGCGTATGGACTTCCGACGGCTATACGGCGCCGCATAATCTCGGCGGGCTGGTCTATGCAACACAAACCGGCTCGATGAACAGCGGCGTCGATCATTTGACGAATAACCCGAACTGCGTGGCCGTCTATCTCGACGCGGGCAGCGTCGTGATGTATAGCATGACGGGCTTCAGTGTAAACGGAACTCCGAATATGCGCATCGCCGCTTCGGCAACCTTCCTGGGGCCATAGTTGACTCAGCAACCCGCCCCCTGCGCCTCCTCCGCGCACAAGACTCCTGGCTCCGCTACTTCCACGGCAGCGGCCAGGGTTGAACAATAATGTTCACCACGCCTTTGATACTGTATGGCGATCCCGGAGCCTGGCGGTGCTCTGTCGGCGTGATCGTGAACACATACAGCTTGCCCGCCGTTTGGCTGATGGCATAAAGATGGTTGTCGTTGTCCCAGAACATCTGGTCGACTTGATCCTTGACCAATGCCCCCGTGTAAATTGTGATCGGCGCTGCTCCGTTAAAATGAAAAATCTCCAGCCCGCTCGTTCCGGCGACTGCCAGAAGCCTGCCCGAGGGAGCCATCTGGAGATAATTCACCGAGCCGACCGTGACCGTCGGCATATTTTTATAGGTGCTGCTGGTGGTGAGAGCGCCGGTATTGCTGTCCACCGTATACGTCGCCAGCTGATATGGCCCCTCTTGCCCGAGGCCGGGTGACGGATACATTGGCACTGCGAGGTGATTCGTTGTATCGGCAGCCGCAAGATAAGGGCACCATCCCAGGTTCGGCGGCGGGGTCGGCCACGGAGGAGTATTGTTCAGCTCGGTAAGCGAGCCATCGCTGTTACGCTGATACCCGTCGATCACCGCGTTTCCCTTCACGCAGTCCGATTCGTAGGCGAATTTGTTGTTTCCAATAAAGCTGAGGATCGTGTAGTTGATTCCCGCCCCGGCTTCGTTTACCAGCTTTAGCTTGCCCGTAGGCTTCTCTACCGCAAAAGACTGATACACCGTGTTTGCACAGTTATTGCCGAGATAGTCGGTGTTGTAAAGCGTCGCTCCGGTGTGATCGAGAAACAGCGCTCCCGGAGTATCGCAGTTGCCCGGCTGCACGACATTCGTTGAAGCCGAGTAACGCAATGCTCCGTCCGATTCGATGGAATAAGCCTTGATGAATGTCCCCGACCAGTCCGAGCCGAAGAGATACAGTCCGTTCACGGCCATCCAGCCAACATCAGCCGCGAATGGAGAGCCGGGCACAGCGGTCAGTCTTCCGTTCGGGGCTGCGGCAAACGCGTGGATCTCCGTTTTGCCGCTGCTTCCGATTGCGTTGGATACATAAACGTAGGCATCCGGCCCGCTGACGGCAAATGCTTCCGATACCGAAGTTTCGTCCGACTGGCCGTACGCGAGCACCGTTGTCGGGCAAAGATTGAGACAAGCCGCCATACAGGCGGCTGCGAAGATGCGCCGCATAACAGCCTCCATCTGCTCCCATACGCCGCACCATGTATCGAACACATGGACCCGAACCGTACTCACTGAATAATTGCGGCAGCGAACTGCGAGCGGAACTATCAGCGTGTGATGCTGTGTCGCCGCCCAGGCGTTGATGAATTTTTCTCGGAGTTTGGTCCGAACGGCTTGGTGCCCCACAGCCTCCACTGAGCAAAGCCGAAGGGTCCGGATTCGCCGGATGCTCCACGTAGACTTTCCGATGTGCGACGTAAAGCCACTCTGCTGCTGCGTGTGTGCTCCATCTTTCGGCCCGATTTTGGCCGAAAGGGTGGGAAAGCAATCCCTCTACTGCTGCGGCACCGGCAGTTTCTGTCTCTGTGCAGACTGATCGTTCATGCCCGCCGTCTGCGTAGCCGCGGAAGACCCGCTTGCCGGCGCATTCGCCATCGCCGTCAGTTCCGACTTCTTGTACTTCGGAGCGCTCACGTATCCGTGAATGTGATCTTTGCTGACTGCGTTGATGACCACCTCCACGGCCTGCGGACTGTCCGGCGTATAAAACATCACCGGCTGATACAAATTCACGTGCTTCTGAGAGAGGTCGCGGTCGTCCACCATCAGCTCCAGATCGGCATACTGATGCTTCACGTTGGCCTTCTTCAGTCGAATCCCGAACGGCCCATTCCGCTGAAACTCCTTCGACTTCGCAATGTCGAACTCGTAGTAGTTCCGCTCCCCTCTCTTCTGCAGCAGAACCAGCTCGTCGTGCGTGCGCGCAATCGAGCCTGTGAGTTCCGTGCGCGTATTGTCGAGGTCCCCCCGCGTGCTCGCAAGATCGTTCCGCGTCTGTTCGATCGCCTTTCCCTGCTCATCGAGCTGCGATTGCAGCTTCTTGTATCGATCCTCGCCGTGCCGCCGTGCCGTCCCCGCAGAGGGCTTGGCAGAGACTACTGGCCGCGATGGAATCGCCGTGACTGCAGCGGCAGGTTGTGTCGGAGCCGCGCTGGCGGCAGCCAGCGCATTCACCTTGGCCGTAAGTTCGTTGAGCGCGCTCTGGTTGGCGCTGAGCGCGGCCGTCATCTGCGCGTTCTGCGCAGCCAGGGTTTTCGCCGTGTTGTGTTCATGAACGGCATAACCGCCGATACCGCCGCCTGCAACGACCACTGCGGCAATCGCGCCTAAACGCGCTGCCGACATCCCGGGAAGGGAAGAGAACTCGAACATGCATGGCCTCTCTCTCACGAGCAGCCGAAGCCTCTCGCGCCAGGGGATGGAGCACGTTTCCTTCCATCGCTGGAACACCGCAAATAGCTGAATCAAATGCTTTGTGACCCACGCGCCAACATGTTGGCACGACAGAATTTCCTGCCTTTCGAGGAATTCTTGCCGGTAACCATAGGTCTAAGCTGGCAGCTAGGAGCTAGCGGCTGGCAGCTCTCTTTCTCTTCGGCTGGATGTAGTGAAACCTGACCAGATAGATATTCTCGCCTTTGCCATGCTTGGCAATCTTCAGCAGATCGAGCACACCCAGAAACCCTGACGCCCGCGCCAGCTCCGGAGTGATATCGGGAAAGCCGATCTGCTCGATCGAATCCACCTCGATCTGGCCTTCCTCCATCGGATAACGCTTGCCCACCGTCACCCGCGGACTCATCCAGATCCGCACGCTGCACGTAATCTCCCCGCGCCGGACACCGTCACGCAGCCGCTTGGTGAAGGTCATAGGGAGAGTCTAATGGCTGGAGAAAAGCCGGGTGCCCCAGGTCCGGATTCTCGGACCTGGGCTTTATGCGTTCCTATTCCTGCTCACTGCTTGTCGTACACCCCGATGCTTCCGACCTTCTTCCCGCCCGCATCCATGGTCGTCAGATGAACAGTGCGAGTCTTGCCGTCAGCCGACACGACAACGCGACCCGAAGCCGTCACTTTACCGCCCATCTTGTTGGCCAGCTCCAGCGTGTGGTCGTTGATCACCTTGTACGACCGTGAGTCTGCGCTCGAATCGCCGGTCAGCGGATAATCCTTGCCGTCGAACTTTCCGGTCCACTCGGTGTGCGCGGGTTGGCCATCTTGACCCGTCCCGTCCGTGGTCACTTTCACGCTGTCGCCCGCGGCCTCGTACACGACCGTAGTATTCTTCGGAGCCCCGGCCGGAATCTTCGACTTGGCTTCGTTGAGCTTCCAGGTGCCCATCTGCGGACTTTGGGCAAACGACAACGCTGCTCCAGCTAGACACACCGCCACTGTAAACATCAGGTTTCTTGCTTTCATGCTTTCTCCATTTCTGGGGGACAGCCACAAACTATACACCCGGAAAGGGATCTCCGGCGCAAGGTCGCCCTTTTGGGCTACGCTCGGCTCTTCTTCTCCCAACGATGTCATCCCGAGCGAAGTGCGCCGTGGCGCACGCAGTCGAGGGACCTGCTTTTCATTCACTTCGTCAGGAAGCTCTTACCCCACTCCTCGCTCAAATCCTCCCACGTTGGATTGTCGCGTTCGATCAACGCGATTTTCTTCGCTCGACCCCATCCCTTCAGTTGCTTTTCGCGAGCAATCGCCGCATCCGGAGAAACATATCTCTCAAACCACACCAGGCGATTGCATCGATATTTCGCCGTGAAGCCTTCGGTTTCGCCTGAACGGTGCTGCATCACCCGGCAGAAGAGATCGCCAGTAACGCCGATGTAAAGCGTGCGCGACTTGTTGGCCACGATGTAGGTGCAGTAATAGCGCTCCGGCATTCCGATAGCCTAGAGCGAAAATTGGGCCGCTAGACCTGGCACGCCAGTCTGGATGAAACCAAAGTAATGGGTTGTGTCATCATGAGCGAGGCCGCCCGCGCACGAACTGAAGGATCTGCGTTTCTAATCGAAACACGAACGTGGGGCCCATCCTTGGCGAGCCGGGGTCCCCGGCAGGCCCGGTGTTGGCTTGAGTGGGACAACTTTTCTCATTCCAAGCAGCAAACGGGAACATCAACTCACGCGTTCATATTCCAGATATCCACGTGCCACTTCCACTGGCCGTCTTCCTGTTTCCAGAAGACCACGTATTTCATCTGCACCTGAGCCTCAGGCTCTCCCGCTGGCTGTGCCATAATCGTCGCCTTGCCGATTTCCACGACGCCATCGCCGGACGCAATCACATCGACAGACTCGAGCGCGGCGGACTTGGCGTTCATGTATCGAATCATGTCAAACCAAAACCCTTTGATCTCCTGCCGCCCGGAAACCATCGGCGCACCCGGAGGCAAAACGCGCGCATTCCGTGTGTAAATCTGGTCCAGAGCAGCAAAGTTCCGTTTGCCGAAGACCTCGCTGCTGAAAAGTTCGTTCGTTTTCGCCATGCTCTGCCTGATTGCGTCGAAATCTGTCGCCGCAGTGTCCATGGCCCGCAATCCTACCTGAGGAATCGACCTCGTGCCAGTCGTGGTCATGGGGGTCCAGTGAATATTCATCACTCTTCTCAGAGGGGGGTACCTTTGCGCCCTTCGCGTCTTTGCGGTGAATCGTTCTAGCGGCCCGACTTCACTTTCACGAATCTCCCGCGCTCCCGCCCTCATCCAAAAGAAAACCCCAGGGAGAGTCAATCTGCATGGCTGCCTTTTGTGCTTGTTGTGGCGCTGAAATTAAATTGAAGGCCGAAGCGTGTCCCGTTTGTGGAACGCCTCGGCACGGAATGGTACCCGTCGTCCATCCGACCGCGGCTGATACGAACAAGAAACCTCATCGCGAACAACAGCCGGCTCGCGCTGTCTCGGCTGGCGACTCCAGTTCGAGCTCGTGAACTCACCCCAATTCGTGTCAAGGCCTTTTGTCCCCTGCCGTCGTCCAAACCCTTCCTCATGAATCGCTCGCGGCATGGTGTGCCTGGCTGATATTTTCCTTGAACTCGATACAATTGAAATAGAAGAGAAATACAGGGCCGCTCCGAGCGAGCCACACAACCCGCATCGCGACAAACGATTGCAGCCTCTCACAATCAAACCAAACGATTGCAGCCGTTCGCCGGAAAACTGCGGTGTAAGCCGAGTAGAAACAAACGATTGCGGCGTTCACCATCAGAATCAAACGGTTGCGAAATCGCTTCGCTAACCTGATCAGAATGAAACGATTGCGAAATCGCCCCTGAAACCGGGGGAGGGGCTATTTCCCGGATTGCATCTCGCGGCTCACCCGCTCCACCTCGCCGAGAACCCGCAGCAGGTTCCCGCCGAGAATTTTGCGACAATCCTCTGGAGAAAATCCCCGCGCCAGCAGCGCCTCCGTGATCTTCGGTAAGTCGGCCGCTGAGTCGATGCCCTCGGGAAGCTGTCCGCTCACTCCGTCGAAATCTGATCCGAGCCCGACGTGATCGACACCCGCCACCTTCGCGATATGGTCGATATGATCGATCAGCGCGCTCAGGGGAGGCCGGGGGATACGGTCGGCATACTGCCGCTGCAGCTTTTCAAGATCACCGTAAGTCACCTGCTTGCCTTCGGCTTTGAACTTCGCCTTCAGCTCCTCAGTCGCCTTCTCGACCTCAGGCTGTTGCGCGATCGATGCATCGCGATACGCCGGGCTGATGAAGGCCGAGTAGTAGTTGACCTGCACGACTCCGCCGTTCTTCGCCACGGCCTTCAGCATGTCATCGGTCATGTTGCGCGGAGCGTTGCAGATCGCCCGCGCCGACGAATGCGAGGCGATCACCGGAGCCCTGGTCGTCTTGATCGCCGCCCAGAACGTGTCGTCCGCTACATGCGAGATATCGACCATCATGCCGAGCCGGTTCATCTCCAGCACGACCTGCTTGCCGAAGTCCGTCAGCCCGTCGGGATTATGTGGCACGCCGGACTTGCCTTCGTCTCCCGACGAGTTGGCCCAGTCCAGCGAGTTCGACCAGGTCAGCGTCATGTACCGGACACCGAGCCGGTAATAGTCGCGCAGCAACCCCAGCGAGTCATCGATGGAGTGGCCGCCCTCGATGCCCATCAGCGCCGCCAGCTTGTGTTCCCGGTGGGCGGCCTCGATGTCCGCTGGCGAGAACGCCATCCGCATCCGGTCGGGATGCCGGGCCGCCTGCTGATAAACCGCATCGATCAGATCGAGGGTACGCCGGGCGTAGTGCCCCTTGTACAGTTCCGGCTCAACCCAGATCGAAAAAAACTCCGCGCCAAGATTTCCCTTCTGCGCCGATTCGAAATTTAGATTGCCGCCGTTCAGCGGACCGGAAAGGTCGTAGTTCTCATCCAGCAAACGCTGCGTCGTATCGGCATGCGTATCGATCACGATCGCGGATTGGTGAACTTCTTCGGCGGTCTTCTGGTTCACGTTCGCGTTCTGGGCAGTAAGAGGCAGTGTCGTCGCGAGCAATACAGCAGATAGTGTCTTCATGAGCGTGGTCGGATTGTAGCAGTCCCAACTACAACCACAAACCCGCGTTGAGACAGCTACTGCGTCTTTACCTTCCAGTCGTAAACCGGAGTAATCGTAGTCGCTGGCTCATCGCGCCGCTTCAGGCTCGCTCGGAAGAAGTCGCGGTTCATCCTGGCGATAACCTGAAGCGGGATGGACTTCGGACACACGCCCGTGCACTCACCGATGTTGGTGCAGTTGCCGAATCCCTCCTCGTTCATCTGGGCCACCATGGCCAGCGCGCGCCGGTCTGCCTCAACCTTACCTTGCGGCAGAACGCTGAGGTGAGCGACCTTCGCTCCTGTGAAGAGCGCCGCCGCCGCATTCGGGCACGCCGCCACACACGCCCCGCATCCTATACACGCCGCAGCATCCATGGCCTGATCGGCGATGTCTTTGCCCACCGGAATCGCATTGGCATCCGGAGCATTGCCGGTCGACACCGAGACATATCCTCCGGCCGCGATAATGCGGTCGAACGCCCGCCGATCCACACAGAGGTCCTTAAGGAAGGGAAATGCGTGTGCCCGCCATGGCTCAAGGACCAGCTCATCGCCATCCTTGAAGTGCCGCATCGTGAGCTGGCATACCGTGGTGGCCCGCTCCGGACCGTGGGCCACCCCGTTGATCATGAACCCGCAGGACCCGCAGATTCCCTCCCGGCAGTCATGCTCGAAGGCGACCGGCTCCTCGCCGCGCTCGGTCAGCGTCTCATTCAGAACATCGAGACATTCCAGCATGGACATGTCGGGATTGACGTTGCCCATCGGATAGCTGACGAACGCGCCCTTGTCGTTCGAGTTCTTCTGCCGCCAGATCTTCAGGGTCAGCTTCATTATTTGTAGCTCCTCTGGCTCGGGTGGACATAATGGAACTCCAGCGGCTCCTTGTACACATCCGGAGGGTTACCTGGTCCGCGATATCCCCAGGCCGCCGCATAGGAATAGTGCTCGTCATCGCGCTGCGCTTCGCCGTCTGGCGTCTGGTACTCCTCGCGGAAATGCCCGCCACACGACTCATTGCGTTCGAGGGCGTCGATGCACATCAGTTCACCAAGCTCAAAGAAGTCCGCAACGCGTCCTGCTTTCTCGAGACTCTGATTGATATCGTCATCGCTGCCCGGTACGTTGACGTTCTGCCAGTACTCCTCGCGCAGCTGGCGGATCTCGCCGATTGCCTTCTTGAGGCCTTCTGCATTACGGGACATGCCGCAGTAATCCCACATGATCTTGCCGAGTTCGCGGTGGAACGAATCGACGGTGCGCTTGCCCCTGATCGACAACAGCTTCTCAGTCATCTGCCGCACGCATGCCAGAGCGGCCTGAGCTTCCGGATGGCTCGCGTCCACCTTGGCGAACTTGTTGCTCGCGATGTAGTCTCCAACGGTGTAGGGAATGATGAAATATCCATCAGAGAGTCCCTGCATCAGGGCGCTCGCTCCGAGACGGTTGGCTCCGTGGTCGGAGAAGTTGGCCTCACCTATGACGAACAACCCCGGAATGGTGCTCTGCAGCTGATAATCCACCCACAGACCGCCCATGGTGTAGTGAATGGCGGGGTAGATCCGCATCGGAACCTGGTAAGGGTCTTCATCGGTAATGCGCTGATACATGTCAAATAGGTTGCCGTAGCGCTCTTCGATGACATGCCGGCCGAGCCGCGCGATGGCATCGGAGAAATCGAGGTAGACGCCCAGACCCGTCTCGCCCACTCCGCGACCTTCGTCACACACAGCTTTCGCATTGCGTGAGGCAACGTCACGAGGAACAAGGTTGCCGAAGCTGGGGTAGCGCCGCTCAAGATAATAGTCGCGCTCAGCTTCGGGAATCTCGTTTGGTGGCCGCTTGTCACCCTTCTTCAGAGGGACCCAGATCCGTCCGTCGTTGCGAAGCGATTCGCTCATCAGCGTCAGCTTGGATTGATAATCGCCGGAAACCGGAATGCAAGTGGGGTGAATCTGCGTGAAGCATGGATTGGCAAAGAGCGCCCCGCGCTTGTGGGCACGCCATATCGCGGTCGCATTGGAGCCCTTGGCATTGGTCGAAAGGTAGTACACATTCCCGTATCCACCGGTGCCGAGAATGACTGCATCGGCGAAGTGCGTCTGGATCTCGCCTGTGACAAGATGCCGCGTCACGATTCCGCGCGCCTTCCCGTCGATCACGATCAGGTCCAGCATCTCGGTTCGCGGATACATCGCCACTGTCCCTGCTCGAGCCTGTCTCTCCAGTGCCTGATATGCCCCGAGCAGAAGCTGCTGACCGGTCTGTCCCCGGGCGTAGAAGGTACGCGAGACCTGCGCCCCGCCGAAGGAGCGATTGGTCAGCGCGCCTCCGTACTCGCGCGCGAACGGAACCCCCTGTGCGACACACTGGTCGATGATGTGGACGCTGATCTCGGCGAGCCGGTATACGTTCGCCTCGCGGGCGCGAAAATCTCCGCCCTTCACCGTGTCGTAAAAGAGCCGATAGACGCTGTCGCCGTCGTTCTGATAATTCTTCGCCGCATTGATGCCGCCCTGCGCGGCGATCGAATGGGCGCGGCGCGGCGAATCCTGGAAGCAGAAGCACTTCACGTTGTAACCGAGTTCACCCAGGGTCGCAGCTGCCGATGCTCCTGCCAGGCCGGAACCAACAACAATGAGCGTGTGCTTGCGCTTGTTTGCAGGATTGACGAGCTTCAGGTCGAAGCGGGTCTTCTCCCACGCCTTCTCAATCGGACCGGAGGGTACTTTCGAGTCGAGTGTCATTCTTTCACGAGCCCCAGGAGAACGCTGATCGGGATGGAGATGTATCCGATGACGATGATCGCCGCGATCCAGATTGCAGCCTGCTTGAGCAGCGGCGTGTAGCGCGGATGGTTCAGGCCCACCGATTGAAACATGCTCCAGATGCCGTGTCGCAAGTGGAACCCAAGCAGGCAGATGGCGAAGATATACCACACGGACACCCACCAGACCTCAAATCCTGACACGACGTTGTGGTAAACATCTCCATCGATGAACGCCGCCCCGGGAACAATGATTCCGGCTGTGAGGTGCAACAGGTGAAAAATCACGAATGCCAGAACGATGGGTCCGGACCAGTACATGGTGCGCGAAGCGTACGAGGAGTTGATGGCCTCGCGGCGGGAATAGCCCACCGGCCTCGCCGCCTTATTACGCAGCGCCAGCTGAACGGTGGCGATGATGTGGAGGACAATAGCTGCGATTAACACGGCACGCACGGCCCACAAAGGTTCGCTCAGGCTGTGCAGCAAGTGGCCGTATGCATTCAGCTTTTCGCGGCCTTCAAAGATCTGCAGGTTACCCACCATGTGCCCTATCACAAAGAGAAACAGCATTGCGCCGGTGATCGCCATAACGATTTTCTTGCCGGTCGTCGAATACCAGAAGGCGGCGGCGCGGCTCTGGCGCAGGCTGACCGCGGTTGTGCTCATTCAATTCCTCCAGCCTTTAAGGATGAACCAGGAACATATTCCGACTCTGATTTCTCGAATTGCATCGATATTGACTCGGCCCGACTCCAACCCACTCCATCGGGCACAACTCAAGCCTGCAATGTGGGACAGTGCGAAGCCCTGATGGTAGTTGAGACAGTGGAAGAGTCAACCTTCATTATTCGATTTGAGTGAAGCGAGCGTCAAGGAAGGTCCGATTGTCCGACGCGATGAAAGTCATGTGTGCATTGCAGCCAGCAAGGCGCGCAGGGCGCGTCCGCGGTGGCTCAAGCGGTGCTTCGTTGCGAGATCGATCTCCGCCATCGTCTTGCCGACTTCAGGCAAAGAGAAGAGTGGATCGTAGCCGAATCCACCATCTCCGCGGGCAGCCAGGAGAATTTCACCTTCGACCGTGCCTTGAGTTGCCAGCAGGCATTCGCCATCACGCCCAACTGCCAGGACGCACCGGTAACGGGCACTGCGATGGCCCGCCGGGACATCCTTGAGGCGGGAGAGCAGGTACATATTGTTGCGAGCATCACTGCTGGCGGCCCGATCGCCGATAAAACCTGCATTGGCTGCATAGCGAGCAGACTGCACCCCGGGTTCGCCACGGAGAACGTCGACCTCAAGGCCGGAATCGTCTGCAATGACGATCTCGCCAGGAAGGAATCGGCTGTAATAGATCGCCTTGACGCGCGCATTGCCTTCAAAGGTCGGCTGGTCTTCTGCCGGAGCCACGATCGCATCGAGATTCGGAAGTGGCAGAATGGCGATGCCGTTCTCTTTCTGAGCTGCTGCCGCGAAATCGCGCAGCTTGCCCGGATTGCTGCTCGCAACGTAGAGCGTAATCATTAAGCGGACTCGATCCTGCGACTTTTCGCGATGATCGGAGCAGGAGCAAGCGGCTTTGGCAAGTCGAACGCCAGAGGACACTCCTCGCACTTCGGCACCCGGCGGCAATGTCTCTTTCCCACCTGAACTACGACAGCATGGAATTCGTTGTAATGCTGCGCGCGTATGCCGGGAGGGTCGTGTTCGAAAGCCGATTCGGCCAGCACCTGAATCTCGGCGTATTTCGAGGACGCCGGCAGCAGACCATGTCTGGTCGTAACACGTCGCAGATACTCATCCACTACCATCGCCGGCTGTCCCAGCGCGTACAGCAGGATCGCATCCGCTGTCTCCGGTCCGACGGCGGGCAGCGCAAGCAGCCGTTCGCGGGCAATCGCAGGCGATTCCTCCGAGAGCTTCCCCAGCGAACCTTCATAGAAGCGATCCAGAAACGCAACGAAAGCCTTGATCGCTGCCGCCTTGCGGATCATGTAGCCGGAAGGACGGATGTGGTCGCGCAACTCCTTCTCTGACACGTTGCGCAGTCCATCCACAGTGAGCAGTCCATGCGTCTCCAGATTCCCCAGCGACCTCTCTACAGAGGTCCAGGCAGTGTTCTGCGTGAGATAGGCCCCAACCACCACCTCGAGCGGGGTTTTCGCGGGCCACCACTGCTGCGGCCCATAAGTAGAAAGCAGTCGATCATAGATGGCGCGCAGCCGCAGGCCTGCTCCAGTTGCCGCGAATTGCGCCTTCAGGCTGGGCTTTTGGGGAGACACTTCTCTCATCATATTGTGAGAGAAGATCTCCTGAACGGAAGTGAATCGTTGAGTTATTTGCCGGAAGGTCGGAGTTCCGCTGGAGAGGCTTTGGACTCAGACGCCTGAGGTCGGGCAGCGAGGTCTGTCGTCTGCGGGATTCCATTGATCGCCGGCAGAACGATAATGTCCACACGGCGATTCTGACCACGCCCCTCAGGTGTGTCGTTTGCGGCCACAGGATTGTATTCGCCGTAGCCCGCAGCGGAAAGGCGGCGCGGCTCAAACTGAAAGCGCTCAATAAACAGTCGCGTCATGCGCGTTGCGCGTCCCGCCGAGAGTTCCCAGTTCGAGGAGAACTCGCTGGTGTGAATTGGGACATTGTCCGTGTGGCCCTCGATCCTTATATCATACGGCGTTGGGCGCAGGACTGAGACAATCGAATCGATGCTTCCGATTGAGCCGGGATGCGGAACCGTTGAGCCGCTGTCGTAGAAGCCGGCCTCCCGAAGAGATATCACCAGGCCCTCGCGGCCGATGTGAAGCGCGACTACATGTTCTGCGATCTGGTTCGACAGTCGGGACTGAAGCTCATGGCGCATGCGTTCGAAGTCGGCCCTCACTGCTGCAGAGGGAGCGGCCGACAATGCATCTCCAATGACAATGTTGACCGGAGTGACCGGCGTGTCATGTGAAGTGGCTGCCGAATCCGCGCTGCTCGCAGGCTGGAACAAACCAAGGGCCTTGAATGCCTGGTTAATCGCGTGAGCCACCTGGGCCTGCTTTCTCATGTCTGTCTGTGAGCTGGCATAAAGCACCACAAAGAACGCGAACATCAGGGTAATGAAGTCCGCGTAGGAGACCAGCCATCTCTCATGATTCACATGAGGCTTTCGACGAAGCCGCTTCATGCTGCCCCTTTTTTCACTTCGACCGGGCCGCTTTCCTTCTCTGGGCGCTCAGCCAGAAAGCTCCCGAGCTTGACTTCGATCATTCGCGGGTTCATACCTTCGAGTATCGAGATCACACCTTCGAGGGCCATCTGCTTGAGCAGCTGCTCTTCACGGATTCTGTGGCGCAGCTTGCCTGCGACCGGCAAGAACAATATGTTGGCCGCACCAACGCCGTAAATAGTGGCGACAAACGCTACCGCAATGCCGCGCCCTACTTCATCCATATGGTCGAGTCGCTGCATCACCTGGATCAGGCCCATCACCGCGCCGATAATGCCAATGGTCGGTGAGAAACCGCCGGCAGATTCGAAAACAGCGGGAAGCTTTTCCTCGAGCTCAAACTGGTTTTCAATCTGCAGCTCCATAATGCTGCGCAGCTCGGCGGGTTCGGTCCCATCCACGGCGAGCATCACCGCCTGTTTGAGAAATGGATCTTGAATCGACGCCAAGTCCTGATCGAGCGACACAATGCCACTGCGGCGTGCCTTGTTCGCAAAGGCAACAAGTTGTTTGATCGTGGCTTCGGCCTCGGCCTCGCGATGGAAGAAGGCATGTACCAGCCGCTTGGCCGCTGCCAGCACCACTGCCATCGGATACTGCAGCATGACCGCACCGAGCGTGCCGCCGAAGACGATCATTGCAGCAGTAGGCTGCAGTATCTGGCCGATGTGCCCGCCTTCAAGCAGCAGACCGGCCAAAATGCCGGCCAGAGCGATTAGCGTTCCGACTAGACTGCTTATATCCATGCGCTCGATCCTTGATTCCTGTCGTCGTGCTGCGATTTGCTTCAATCCCGTAGCGCACGCCGGCGCGCCGCATAGTTTATCGGTTCAACGTCTACTGCGGCGGATCCGGATTCCCCAGACGACAAAGCCCGCAGCGCTGCGCCGGAAACGAGCACCATTCCGCCGGGAGAATACTTCGCCGCCTCTCCGAAGATCCGCGCCCGGTAGGCTATAGCCAGATCGATCACCGCGGCCGGGCTTTCGCGGACCACCACCTTTTCGCCATTCAGTAATGTGAGCGTCGTGTCAGGCGCCGCTTCCGCAAATTGAATTAGATCGCTGTTTATAAGCAGAGGGCTGCCGTTGAGGCGGGTAAGCTCGATCATTCGTCGTCATCCTTCGAGTCCGTATATCGGCGGAGTGGATGAATCTATTCATTCCGGAAGATCCAGGAGAGCCGCCTATATCGCCTTCGATTGAGAACACGCACGCCGGCTGCCAAACCGACAGACCAAAATAAAGCGGTCAATGGCGGCAGCCGATGAAGGGGGTGGTATCCGACGGTTCCTTCCGCGAGGCGATTCGGCCCAGGACGTTGCGTCCCGGTTAGGTACGGCGCCTGAAGCAGGAACTCATCGATTCGTTTCACCTAACTTGCAAAAGGGAGCAAACAAAAATGTCTTTGGGTGTCCTGAACAACATCGCAGCTGTTTACGCGGAGAACAATCTCACTTCGACGCAGTCCAGCCTGCAGAACACGCTCGAACAGCTGTCTTCCGGTTCGCGCATCAACTCCGGTGCGGACGATGCTGCTGGCCTTTCCATCGCCGACGGACTCGGCGCGGCCTCCACCGCTCTGACGCAGTCCGCCGACAACGCCAATCAGGGGGTCGGCCTCCTTCAAGTCGCTGACGGCGCTCTGTCCCAGGTCACAAACCTGTTGAACCGCGCTGTAACGCTTTCAACCGAGGCCTCCAACGGCACGCTCAGCGCGACCCAGGATGCTGCCGCCAACCAGGAGTTTCAGTCGATTCTGGCGGAAATCAATAACATCGGCGCAACCACAAGTTTCAACGGTAACCAGGTCTTCTCTGGCGCCGCAGTCACTGTGTACTCGGGCGACGCAACGGCAACCGGCGGAGCTACCGACGCGCTGGATATCGCTGCACTCACTTCGGCGAGCGTGGGCGACGTGGGCGGTACCATTGCCTCGGCTGGCACTGCAATTACATACACCCCGGGAGCCGGCAAGAATCTGAGCACCGATTCTCTGACCACCGCTGCCAAAGCGCAGACCGCCCTCACCGACGTCAACACTGCCATTACGGATGTTGCTGCGCAGCGCGGCTATCTGGGATCGCAGATCAACACGCTGAACGCGATCTCGAGCGTCGACTCGACCGAGCAGGAGAATGTCCTTTCGGCGCAGAACTCAATCCAGGCGACCGACTATGCCCAGGCAACCTCCAACCTTTCCAAGTTCGAGATCCTGAGCCAGACCGGCATCAGCGCACTGGCCCAGGCCAACAGCGTTGAACAGGAAGTTCTCAAGCTGCTGCAGTAACTCCGCAGCGGTCCTTGAGCGGGAAGCTTCGGCTTCCCGCTTTTTTGTCTTGAGGATTTGGCCATAATTGC
Organism: Silvibacterium sp.; assembly: GCA_019232935.1. Taxonomy (GTDB): domain Bacteria; phylum Acidobacteriota; class Terriglobia; order Terriglobales; family Acidobacteriaceae; genus Silvibacterium. The sequence goes on along the minus strand of JAFAMZ010000050.1, from coordinate 7,481 downwards.
CAGGACGGTCCCAGGATTGCGTCTGCGATGCTGTGAAGTTTAGCTGCGGAGGTGACGATAAACGCGACATGGGAACTGTAGGACTATCGTTCGGGTCGCCGACCAGCGGCCAGGGTTTCGATGTGGCCAGCACGGTAAACCAGCTCGTCACCAATCTGCAGGCGATTGAGACGCCCTGGAAGACCCAATTGAGTACATTGCAGTCCGAAGACACGGCTCTGACCTCAATAGGCACCGACCTGAGTTCGCTTTCGACAGCGCTCCAGTCGCTGACCAGTTTCCAGGGCGTGCTCTCCGAGAAGCAGGGATCGAGTTCTGATACGTCGGTGCTGCAGCTGACCGGCGCTGCCTCCAGTGCCATTGCCGGCAGCCACGCCATCACGGTGGCCAGCCTGGCGCAGACCTCGTCCCAGTACAGTAATGCGGTTGCATCCGGCGACACCCTAAGCGGAACGTTGAGTATTGGTGTGGGGAGCGGAGCGGCTCAGACCATCACCATCGACCCCTCCAACAATACGCTCGCGACGCTGGCTGATGCCATAAACTCGGGCAGTTATGGCGTGACCGCCAACGTCATCACCACGTCAGGCGGCGAACTGCTTTCTCTGGTCAGCAATACCAGCGGAGCGGGTGGGAACATCACGTTGGGCGGCAGCCTGCTGGATGCGACTACATCGAGCGCGGTCGGCTTCGCCCAGGGCCAGGCAGGCCAGGATGCCCGGCTGACCGTCGACGGCGTAGCGATCACCAGCCCTTCGAACACGGTAACCAGTGCCATCCAGGGAGTGACGATCCAACTGCTGAGCGCGGCGCCCACGACAAATGTGCAGGTGGAGATCACCAACAACAACAACGATGTCATTACGGCATTGAACAGCTTCGTCACCGCTTACAACAAGGTCATAGGCGACGTCAACTCGCAGGAGGGCAAGACCAGCTCGGGAGCTGCCGAGCCTCTGTTCGGTAACCCGGCAGTGGCCACCATCCAGGAGAGCCTGCAGTCGGCGGTGTCGTTCCTGCAGGCCGGAAATGGGATCTCTTCTATCACCGACCTCGGTCTTACGGCGAACAGTGACGGCACCTTGAGCCTGAATACAGACACGCTGAACAATGCGCTGAACAGCAACTTCCAGGCTGTGGTCGGGTTCTTCCAGCCGAACGCGACCGCGACGACCTTCGGCGCGAACCTGAGCAGCGTGCTCGACAACCTGGGGAACAGCGCTCCTTACGGAGCGGTTTACCTGACACTGCAGCAGGATGCGTCGCAGGAGTCGTCGCTGAACACGAGCGTCAGCAACGAGGATGCCCGCATCGACACGGAGAAGGCGCAGCTCACGGCAGAGCTGAACCAGGCGAACTACGTGCTCGAGCAGATTCCTTCCGAGCTCAGCCAGGTGAACGAGATTTACAGCGCAATCACCGGCTACAACCAAAATCCGAACCACTAGGCGAAGGGCTTCCGATGAATTACCAGCAGCAGGCGATTGCCGGAATGAATCCGGTGGAGTTGGTTGTCGCGCTTTACGACGGCATGGTGCGTTTCCTGTACCGGGCGATTGCAGGCATCGAGGCGGGCAATGTGCGGGAGAGGCGTCTTGCTGTCAAGAAAACGCTGGACATTCTGATGCATCTGCAGTCGCGGCTGAAGATGGAGGTTGGGGGGTCGTCGGCCAAGGCGCTCTCGGAATTTTATGCGGCGATTTTTGCGCTGTGCATCGAGGGATCGCGGCTGGCGTCTGCGGAGCGATTGCGGGAGGCGATCGGGTGCATCCGCGCTGTTCGCGAGGCGTGGCAGCTGGCGGCGAAGGATCCGGAGGTTGCCCGGCTTCTGGCGCGGGAGCGTGCCAGACAGGCAGTCCGGGTGCCCACACCGCCGCCGTCGATTCCCAATTCGGGGGAGGCAAGAACCAGCTGGACGGCCTGACCCTCCCCCCACGGTTTGTGAGTTCCGCAACCGTTTGATTCCTGGTAAGTTCTGGAATTGCTGCCGCAATCGTTTGATTCTGTTAAGGAATGCCGCAACCGTTTGAATAGTATCTCGGGCCTGCGGAGATGCAGCGGTCTCCTATTCCACAGCAGCAATAAGAAAGCCCGCCGGCCCGGCAGGCTTCTACTGCTCCTATTCTTATTCTAGCGGACTGATAGAAATAGTCGGCCACGAAAAGCCAGGGAACAGGGCGCAGGGAGCAGGGATCAGAAAACGGAAGTACTGTGAGACAGGGACACGTAACGCATTCGGAAGTGGACCGGAGAGTTTAGTCGGCGAAGTCTTCTCGAGCCCGGATCTTTCGCGCGAGAACGAGGATGCCGAGGAAGATGCCGGCTGCCGGGAGTCCAAGGATGAGGATGGCGCGGCGGAGGGACTGACGCACGTGCGGAGCCGATCCGGCGGTGGTGTCGCGGCAGAGGCTGCATCCCTGGGCGTGGACCGGCAAGGGGAGAGCAAGGGCGAGAGTGAGGATGAAGCAGCGGAGCCGTCCGGACATCGCAGAACAGATTTTAGGCTCTTTTCGACGCCGTTGAGCAGGAAGCCCGCCCATGCGACGGGCTTCCTGGGGTGGCTCAGAGCTCAGAGCTCAGAGTAGAGAGCGCAGAACTGCTCCGGAGGATCAGACGGCTGCGGGCTGGAGGATGCCTTCCAGGCGCACGTAGCTTGCTTCCATGCCGTGCTCCATTCCCGTCGACAGCATTGCAGCGCGGGTCTGAGCGTCAGGCAGAGTCATGCGCAAGGTCAGTAATGTACCACTGCCGTCCGGCTCGAAGGTCGCCTCGACATGGTTGTCGGGTGTGGGATCGGGCAGGTGCATGCGTTCGACATGGACCATGCGCCGGTTCGGTACCACTTCGAGACATTCACCGGTGAGATAAAAGCCCTGGCCGTTGCCATTGGTCCACTCGAAGCGCATTTTGCCGCCCGGCTTTGACTCGCAGATACAGACGGGCATGGTCCAACCTTCAGGGCCGAGCATCCATTGCCGGATCAGTTCGGGATCGGTGTGGGCGCGGTAGACGGCTTCCGGAGGCGCCGCGAACCGCCTGGTTACAACTACGTGAGTGTCGCCTTCGGTCTTGAGTGTCATTTTGCTCATCGTCTTGCTCCTCGTTTCTGCTTGTTTTTTGTGATTCCAGCCAGAAGAACATCCAGCCGGTTGTAGTTGGTTTCGAGCGCCTTGCGGAGCATCTCCAACCACTGGTCCATGGCTTCGATACCTTCCTTTGCGAGACGGCGCGGCCGCTTCGTGCCGTCGATGCGATGCGTGACGAGCCCGGCGTCTTCGAGCACCTTCAGGTGCTGCGAGATCGCCGGCTGCGACATCTCGAACGGCTCGGCGAGTTCGTTGACCGTTGCCTCGCCCAGGGCCAGACGCGCCAGAATCGCGCGGCGCGTGGGGTCGGCGAGAGCGGAGAAGGCGGCGTCGAGATTCAACCCGAACTGCATAGGCGATAAGTTATATAAGTATTATCTTATTGTCAATGAAAATTTGAATGATTTTTGATGCGAGGGCTTTCAGGGCACGCGGGTTCGTACTGGTGTCGGGGAGAACTGGAAATGCCCCTTCGACTGCATGCGTCGCGGCGCACTTCGCTCAGGATGACGAAGTTCTTTGTAGTGTTGTAAGAGGCCGCTATCGGTCGGAGCTTCCGCTCGAACTACACCGCGAGGAAGTGTGATTGTTCTCTGGTTGAGGGGCGATTCACACTGGTTGCGAGGCATTGAGCAGGCCGATTCCCTCGGCGGCTAAAGCCGGTTGCTTTTCGGTGCCTCATTTCGGCACGGCTCAAGCCGTGCCCTGATACGAAACGAATCGATGATGATTTGAAATGTCTTATCTCGTTTCCAACCTTTGACTTCATCAAAGATGGGGCACGCGGGTTCGTACTGGTGTCGGGGAGAACTGGAACCACAGGGACGACTATGAAGGCGTTCAGATGTCCGATGGCTTCGTCGGGGGGCAGCCTCACGGTCGCGACAGAGCTTGCCCGAACGGGCACACGAAGAGGAGATCTGTATGAGTTTCGGATTGACCGATCGGCAGCGCGACCAGTTTCTTCGCGACGGTTTCGTAAAGATCGAAGCCGCGTTTCCGGCTGAGGTTGCAGCAGAGGCGCGTGTGATTTTATGGCAGGAGAGCGGCTGCGATCGGGAGGATCCGCGTACGTGGACTCGTCCTGTGGTGCGGCTTGTGGATTGCTCGCAGGAGCCGTTTCAGAAGGCCGCGAACACGCAAGTGTTGCACGCCGCCTTCGACGATCTGGTTGGAGAGGGCCGCTGGGTTCCCAGAGAAAGCGTTGGCGGAATTGTGATCCGCTTTCCGCATCCGGATGATCCGGGTGACACGGGATGGCACGTGGACGCGAGCTTCCCGCCCGATCGCCCTACTGACACCTACCTCGACTGGCGTGTCAATCTTCGCTCGAAAGGCCGCGCGCTGCTGATGCTGTTTCTGTTTTCCGACGTGACAGAACACGACGCACCGACGCGTATTCGGCTGGGATCGCACCTGCGTGTTCCCCGGCTGCTTGCTCCAGCCGGAGAAGAGGGTTTGTCCATGATTGAGCTTTCGAAGCTCGCTGATCGCGAGACGCGAGGAATACCGGAAGCGTTGGCGACGGGGCCGGCGGGAACGGTGTATCTGTGCCATCCATTTCTGGTGCATGCAGGACAGGCGCATCGTGGAACGACGCCGCGCTTCCTCGGGCAGCCGCCGCTGTATCCCAAAGCGCCGTTAGAACTGGAATGCGAGGATGGCGATAATTCGCTGGTGGAGAGGGCGATCCGGCTGGGCTTGGAAGATCACGGATGCAACGATAGCTCAGGGAAATCTCTGCGGTAGGGGCGTGGATCCAGGGTCAGGAGCAGATCAGCCTGTAACAGGGCATGGGCACCAACAAGGAAGTCCGCGACAAGCCGCTTGGGCTCTCCCATTTTTTGTTTGCGTTTGCGGATTGCGTATTTCTCATAGCGTTCGGCTGCGAGTTGCCAGATTTGTTTTTCGAGGTCCCAGTCGACGATTTGGACGTTCGTTCGAGGAAATTGTCGATGAGCGATACGGTTGTGCCGGGAGCTGCCCGCAGCTCAACGTAAACAATCGGGCAAATTACCAGTCCGCCGCGATCCCGACCTGTGTTCAGCATCTCTCCGACTTCTACGGCGTTCACTTCTCCTGTCAGGAGGGCCGAAAGGATGTTCGTGTCAATCGCGGTCCGCATCGTCTCCGCGCATCTCACGAACCCATGCGTTTATGCCTTTGATGCCTCCCTTAAAGCGGGGCAGAACCCCGATATAGTCTTCAAAACGGCTCTTGCGCCCGCGTGCAGGCCGCAGGATGGTCTGCCCGTTTTCGATGACGAACTCAACGCGGTCTCTCGCCTTCAGTCCCATTCGTATTCGGATTTCCTGCGGAATGGCTACCTGTCCCTTGCTGTTCAGTTTGGCCGCTCTCCCCATATTTACTCACCCCAAGCTCCTATTAGGCCATGGAGATACTTACCTCATCGGCTAAAGCCGCTTGATTCTTTCGCCCATTTCGGCACGGCTGAAGCCGTGCCCTGATACAAACCTAAATTTATCTAGTTAAATACAACTCGTCGATTCGCGGCCATGGTGCAACCACTACACCGCCTTTATCAGCACGCAGGTCACGTCGTCGTGCTGGGGAGCGTTGCCAACGAAGCGGTCGAGGTCGGTGAGCATGGAGTTCAGCAGCATCTGCGGAGAGAGCATCACGCCGGAGTGCAGCAGCGTCATGAAGCGGATCTCGCCGTACTCCTGGTGCCAGGGGTTTTCAGCTTCGATGACGCCGTCGGTGAAGACGGCCAGCCAGTCGCCGGGCGCGAGGATGCGCTCCCCACTCTGGTAGGGGCCGTCGAGGATGCCGAAGGGCACGCCTCCGGCATCGAGGCGTTCGATTGCACCGGAGCTGCGGCGGAGGATGGGATTGTTGTGTCCGGCATTGACGTAGCTAAGGCGGCGCGATGCCGGGTCGTATTCGGCGATGAAGGCAGTGGTGAAGCGGCGGCCCTTCTGGCTGTTGGTGCAGGCGTATCGGTTCATGCGCGCGGCGAGCTCGGTGAGGTCGCCGGGCGTGTTGCTCAGGGTGCGTAAGCTGGCCTGGAAGGTGGCCATGAGCATGGCGGCGGGGACGCTCTTTCCGGCGACGTCGGCCACGGCGATGAGCCAGGTGGGAGTGCCGGAGTCGCAGGTGCGGGCGAAGACATCGTAGTAGTCTCCGGCGACGGTGTTGGCAGGGCGCGTGGTAAAGGCGATTTCGAGTCCGGGGACGCTCGGCGGTTCGGAGGGAAGCAGCCAGGCCTGGATTTCTTTGGCGATCTGGAGATCGCGTTTCATGACGACACGGTCGCCGACTTCGAGGATGAGGAGGACGAACATGAGGAGTCCGCCCCAGAAGTGGAAGTCGAGCAGAGCGATCTTTATGGTCTGAGACTGAGTCTGGAGGACCCATTCGCCTCCGGGAAGAAGGATGAGCACGAGTGCGACCAGTAGCAGGACGCGGCGGGCGGGCGTGAGCTTTTCGATGATGGCCCAGAAGTACTGGCTCGCCACATGAAGGAAGTGCGTGCTGTGGGGCACGCCTTCGACCCGGGTGCGGTCGACCTCCTTTGAGTAGAGCTGGTAGCTGGAGGTGGCGTCTCGCCGGAACTGGGACCAGAGATCGCCGATGGCGAGTCCCTCGGTGACGCGCGCCCAGAACTGCTCGGCCTGATCTCTGAAGCAGGGCTTTTGAGCTACGCGTTGCTGCTGCCACTGCGGCGTCGCCATGGTGATCAGTCTATTGCCTGGCGTCGTTAATGGAGAAATCCGGCTGCTCGGGGATGGCAGCGCCGTCGGCGCGCGGATCGGATGCGCCGAAGTTCACGCCGGTCTTGCTGTCGTGAAGTATGGCCTGGCCGCGGCCCATCTGCGATGTGTATCCCTCGTGGACCTGAAGGATGTGGCCCATTTTCGTGAGCGCGTCGATGGTTGCAGGAGTGACCCGCGACTCGATGATGATTCTGCATCCGACCTGTTGCCGGTCGGTAAAGCGCGGCTCCTCCATCGCGGCCTGGATATTCATGTGGTAGTCGACCACGTTTGAGACAAACTGCGCGTGGGCGAGCGGCTGGTTGAGGCCGCCCATGATGCCGAAGCCGATGTGCTGGTCTCCGCTCTGCATGAAGGCGGGAATGATGGTATGGAATGGGCGCTTGCGTCCGGCGAGCGCGTTGGGAGAGGCGGGATCGAGCGAGAAGAGGCCGCCGCGGTCCTGCAGGGCGAAGCCCATGCCGAGAACCGTCACGTTCGATCCGAAATTGGCGTAGTTGCTCTGAATGATCGAGAGGAGGTTGCCTTCACGGTCGACGACAGTGAAATAAGTGGTATCGCTGGTGCCGAGAGCTCCGGGCGCGACGGTGCAGTTGGCGCGGGCGGGATCGATGAGCGCAACGCGCTTCGCCGCGTAGTCCTTCGAGAGAAGCTGATC
>JAFAMZ010000307.1 GCA_019232935.1 Silvibacterium sp. | reverse complement strand
TCGGACTTCCTTGCCAACATGAGTCACGAGATTCGCACGCCGATGAATGCCATCATCGGCCTGACGCACCTCGCGCTGAAGACCGAGTTGAACGCCAAGCAGCGCGATTATCTGACGAAGATAAAATCCGCCGCTCAGACACTGCTCGGGATCCTTAATGACATTCTGGACTTCTCAAAGATTGAAGCCGGCAAGCTCGATATGGAGAAGACCAGCTTCAAGCTTGAGGAAGTGCTGGATAATCTCTCCTCGATCGTCGGTCAGAAGGTGCAGGAGAAGAACCTCGAATTTCTTATCTCCGCGCAGCACGATATTCCGCCTGCGCTGGTCGGCGATCCGCTGCGCCTGGGTCAGATTCTCATCAACCTGGTCAACAACGCGGTGAAATTTACCGAGCAGGGGCAGGTGGTCGTCAGTGTCGAGCTGGAAGAGACGGCAGGGGAACGGATCAAGCTGAAGTTTTCGGTCTGCGACAGCGGAATCGGCATGACGCCCGAGCAGTGTGCGCGCATGTTCCAGGCCTTCTCGCAGGCAGACACGTCCACCACGCGCAAGTATGGAGGCACCGGGCTCGGGCTCTCCATATGCAAGCGCCTCGTCGAGATGATGGACGGGGACATCTGGGTGGAGAGCGAATATGGGAAGGGGAGCACCTTCTACTTCACCGCATGGTTCGGCATAGGTTCGGCAGAGGAGGCGGGCCGCAAACGATTCATTCCGGACATCGCCGGGATTCACGCGCTTGTGGTCGATGACAATGCACAAGCGCGCGAAATTCTTACCGACGCGCTTCGCGCCTTTGCACTGCGCGCGGAGGCTGTGCCGTCGGGCGAAGACGCAATCCGGGAGCTGGTGTCCACAGATGAAAAGGATCCCTACCAGCTTGTGCTGATGGACTGGCATATGCCCGGCATGGATGGCCTTCAGACGACGCGACTGATCAAACGCAGCGACCGTCTGCGGCATATTCCGAAGATCGCGATCGTAACGGCATTCGGGCGCGAAGACATCCGCTCGCAGGCCATGGACGCGGGGATCGATGGATATCTTCTCAAGCCGGTCAATTCCTCGATGCTGCACGATGCGCTGATGGATCTGTTCGGGATTCCTGAGGAGAAGACTCAGCCTGCGGCAGCGAAGAAGGAAGAACCGCACGAGCATAATGCCCGGGGAATTCGCGTATTGCTTGTGGAAGACAACGAGATGAACCGCCTGGTTGCCACGGAACTTCTGCAAAGCGCGGGCGCTTCGGTAACGATCGCGGTGCATGGCGGAGAAGCGGTGAAGATGCTGACGCAAGGCCCGCAGCCTCCGCCGTATGACGTGGTGCTGATGGACCTGCAGATGCCCGAGATGGATGGCATTACGGCGACGAAGCTGCTGCGCGCGGAACCGCGGCTGACCGGCCTTCCTATTATTGCAATGACCGCACATGCTCTGGTGGAGGAGCGGCAGCGTTGTATTGAGGCGGGCATGAACGATCATGTGAGCAAACCCATCGATCCGGATGCACTGTTTGCGACTCTGGCGCGGTGGACGCATTCGGCCGCATCGAACGGGGCGAAGCCGCCGGGCCATGCGCCGGCTCCTCCGGCGGAGATACCGGAGATTGACGGGATCGATACAGCATCTGGCCTCAAACGGGTCGCGGACAACCGGCAGCTCTATCGCAGCCTGCTGACCCAGTTCGCAGAAAAGCAGGCCGACGCCGGCGCGCGCATGCTGAATGCGCTGCAGAAGGGGGACATCAAGCTCGCAGAGCAGATCGCTCACACGGTGAAGGGGGTCTCGGGGAATCTGGGCATTACGAAGGTGCAGTTCTCGGCGGCCCGGGTGGAACGAGCGTTTCGGGAGAAAGATCCTGCGGTGCCAACAGTGCTGTCGGAGTTTGACACGCTGCTGCGGCAGCAGGTAGCCAGCATTGCCGAAGGGCTTCGCCGGACCGAGCCGGCGCCCGATGGCGCAGGGCCGGCCCGCAGATTGAATCCGGAAGCGGCGGGAGCGGCTGCAGCGCGGCTGCGTAACCTGCTGAAGGAAAGTGACGCGGAAGCGGAGGACGCATTTGACGAACTGCGCGATGCGCTCGGCGGCCAGGGCAACCCTGAAACACTGCACGCCCTCGCGGCGTCGATCCGCGACTTCGATTTTGACGGGGCGCTCAAGAAGCTGGACGAAATTGCCGCTGAAGCACATATCACCGAAGGGCAAGCTACCTGATGAGCACCGAAGAGAAGAAGAAGGTCGTCCTGCTGGTGGACGATACACCTGAGAACATCCAGATCGTCAACGCAATCCTCAAGGATACCTACCGCATCCGCATTGCCACCAATGGCGCGAAGGCCCTTGATCTGGTGCGCACCGATCCGATGCCGGATCTGGTTCTGCTGGATGTGATGATGCCGGAGATGGACGGCTTCGAGGTGTGTCTCCGCCTGAAGCTGGATCCCTCCACGCGCGACATCCCGGTCATCTTTCTCACGGGCGCAACGGAGGTGGCCGATGAAACGCGAGGCTTCGAGGTAGGCGGGGTGGACTACATCCACAAGCCTTTTTCGCAAGCGGTGGTGCGTGCCCGCGTGCATAATCACCTCATGCTGCGGGAGGCTCGCGACCAGATCGCGCGGCAGCTGGCCAGCATCCGCACCGAACTTGAGACAGCGCGTCAGATCCAGCTCTCGATCCTGCCGCGGGAAGCACCGGCACTGGCTGGGCTCGAGATTGCGGCACACTACAGCCCGATGACTTCCGTCGCAGGGGACTTCTACGATTTCATCAAGGTGGACGAGCATCGGCTGGGAACACTCGTTGCCGATGTCTCCGGGCACGGGATGCCGGCGGCGCTGATCTCGTCC
>JAFAMZ010000237.1 GCA_019232935.1 Silvibacterium sp. | reverse complement strand
ATCGATTTGCGCCTTAGTGGGGTAGCTCGGGCTGCCCATCTGCTTCCACGCTGAGAGTGTGTCGCCGTGAGCGGCATCGACGCGGCGGATGCTCGCTTGAGTGCCGGACGCATTCTTGATTTCCAGCGTAAATGTCTTGTCGGGGCCCGTCGCTTCAGGCTCAACGAGATTCCACAGGGCGATCACCAGAGCGCCGTCTTTGCGGCGCGTGACAAGGGCGTCGTTCTCAGATGCGGCGAGGCGTTCGTCTCCGAGATTGTGCAGTATCTCGAAGGCGCGGAAGGCAGGCTTGGGAATGCCGCGTTCGGCAATGATGCCGTATCCGCCGTAAAACGGGGTTTTGATCACGCCCTGCTCTTCGAACACATCGGAAAAAGTCCAGTACGACATGATGTCCACTTTGCCGTCGCACTGGCGGATGGTGTCGGCCATCCATGGCGCCTCATAGGTCGAATCGGTGATAGGCTGCTCGTTGGCGTAGGTGGCGTTGAACTCGCTCCAGATGAGGGGAATGTCGGGCCGCGCGGAGGCCTTTATCTGATCGTGAACCTTCGAGACGGCGAGGCAGACCATCTGGTGCGACGGGACGGGACGGGTATCGCCGAACACGTCTTTCGCGCTGTCGTTGCCGTAGACGTGCGTGGAGACGAAGTCGAGCGGGACGTTGCCGGATGTGGCGTGGGCGATCATATCGCCGACCCACGCGGCCTGCGCGGTGGCCGGGCCCCCCACGCGGACACGCTGATTGACAGCCTTGAGGGCCCGCGCGGTGTGGTCGTACAGCTCGAAGTAGGTCTGCTGCGCGGGGCGGCCGGTCCAGAAATCGATGTTGGGCTCGTTCCAGACCTCGAAGTACCACTGTGAGACTTCATCGATGCCGTAGCGTTCGATCAGGTGCTGCGCGAAGGCGGTAATGAGGGCGTCCCACTTCGCGTAGTCTTTCGGCGGGGAGACGACCTGCTTGTACCAGAAGGCGTGATAGTCGAGACGCGAGGCAAGCTTCTTCGGCATGAAGCTGATCTCGACGAAAGGTCGGACTCCGTTTGCGAGAAGGCCGTCGTATATCTGATCGACATAGGAGAAGTTGAAGACGGGGTTGCCCTGCTGGTCTTCGTCGTAGACGCCGAGCTCATCGTGAAAAATTGCATGGAAGCGCACGTACTTGAAGCTTGTGATCTGCCGAGTGGCCTGCATGTCGTCGCGATAGCTCTGACGCATGGTGAGGACGGCACGGCCGGAGCCGAACATCTGCTCCCAGAAATGCGGGAGTGGTGTGGAGGGCGCGTGAGCGTCGATGGTGATGGTTTCGGCGGTCGGCTGCGCGAAGACGGGCACAGCAAGGGCGAGCGCAAGGATCAGGGCAGGAATCCTTCGACGGAGCATGAGTGGGACCTCCAGCAAAGTATGAGTTTACTTGGGTTTCGTGCCGATCAGGGATGCTGCTGGATCTGGAGGCCGGGGGATGAGGCGGAAGTGGCGGAGGTTCACCGTCAGAATACTGAAACCGAGGGAGAGTGCGGTGGCTCCGATCAAGAAATCACTGAATGGAATCGCGACCCCGCGAGCCTGTTGTTGACCATCGATTCTTCCTGCAAGAAGTGCGGTTTCTTTGCTGTACGGATAAACAGAGACATCGGCGAGCAACTCATCGATGAATTTCTGCCGGCGCAGCGCTTGCTCCGGAATCGTCGCTCGATAGATCCCGTGGATGAGTTCAGTCAGCCCTATCGAAGAGAGCGCCGCTTCTTGGTTGCCCGTTGTTCGAACCACCGAGTCGATCAAGTCCGCGACGGTACCTCCTCGACGCTCGACAGCGATTACAACGCTGGAGTCAAGGATCAGTCCCATGAAACTTCGAGGGACTCGCGGCGACTTTTGATCGCTGCTTCCAAATCAGCAGCAAAATCGCCATCAAGAGTGGCTGTAGAACCGCGTTCTCGGGCGAGGCGGAGAGACTCCGAGAGCGTACGCAGATTTGGGTCGGCGGAAGGGCGAACTATCGCCACCGCTGACGAGCCGTTCTCGATCACCACTTCCGCTCCGGAGCGGATGTGGGCCATCACGGCCGCGAAATCGCGCGTGGCATCGGCTTCGGAGATGTGGATGACAACCCTAGGTTGATCATACCGCTGATCGGGGATCTTTCAGCCGTGAAGGATATGGGCGGGGCCGGGCTTCACACCCTGCACCTTGATGCGGCGGGCGAGTCCTAAGAAGCCGAGCAGGCGAATGCCAATGTAGTTCACGTCGATTTCGTACCATGCCATGCCGTGCCGGGCGGAGACCGGATGGGCGTGGTGATTATTGTGCCAGCCTTCGCCTCCGGTGAGCAGGGCGACCCACCAGTTGTTGCGCGAATCGTCGCGCGTTTCGAAACGGCGCGAGCCCCACATATGCGTGGCGGAGTTGACTAGCCAGGTCACATGCAGGCCCAATGTGACGCGCAGGAAGACTCCCCAGAGCACCCAGGGCCATCCGCCGGCGAAGAAAAGGCCGGTGCCCACGAGTGTGACCGGAACCCAGTGGAAGCGACTGAGCCAGAGGTAAAAGCGGTCGCGGGTAAGATCGGGGGCGTAGCGGGTCAGCAATGCATTGCGGTTTCGGAGCGTGCCGTGCAGGATCCATCCGGTGTGTGACCACCAGCCGCCGTCACGAGGCGAGTGCGGGTCGCCGGGACGGTCCGTAAGCTGATGATGCAGACGATGTACCGCAACCCAGTAGATGGGGCCGCCCTGCAGGGCAAGCGTGCCGCAGATGGCGAGCAGATACTCGAGCCACCTCGGAGTGGTGTATCCGCGATGCGTGAGCAGGCGGTGATAGCTCATGCCGATGCCCACGTTCTGCCCGATCACCCAGGTGACAGCAAACACGGCCAGGGCCGACCAGCTGAAGCAAAAGAAGGCGGCGATGGCGGCGAGGTGAAACGCGGTCAACCAGAAGGCGAAATTCCAATTGAGGCGTGCCGAGCGGCTCTGAGTGAGGGCACGTGAATCTGCCTCAAGAGTTTCGGCGGAGAGAACTTCGGCGTAAGGTTCTGCCAGCGTATTCATTGTCAATTATGCAGAGCAATCGCGGATGGCCAGCGAACGATCCCCCCATCTTTAACGTAGCGAATCGAGAGCGTGGCTGCTGTAAGACTTCGGTAATAATTGACGCTCTTGTACTAGCCTGAAACGACTTAATGGGCCAGTTCGATTCCGCGGGTGCCTTCGAGCCGAGGCGGCTCGTCGAGCTTTCCGAAGATCATCTTTCCGGACGCGGTCTGGAGTACGGAGGTGACGGAGATTTCGACCGAGCGGCCGATCATCCGGCGGGCATGGTCGACGACAACCATGGTGCCGTCGTCAAGATAGCCGACTCCCTGGTTGTACTCCTTCCCTTCCTTGAGGATCACGATCTGCATTTTTTCCCCGGGCAGGACGACGGGCTTGAGGGAGTTGGCAAGGTCATTAATGTTGAGTACGGAAACGTTGTGCAGATGGGCAACCTTGTTGAGATTGAAATCGTTGGTGAGGATCTTGGCTTCAAGGGTTTTGGCCAGCTCGATCAGCTTGAGGTCGACTTCGCGGATATTGGGGTAGTCGTCGCTGACGATCTGGACCGTGAGCTGGGTGTTCGCCTGCATGCGCTGAAGAACATCGAGGCCGCGGCGACCACGCTGGCGGCGTGAGGACTCCTGGGAATCGGCAATCATCTGCAGTTCCCGGAGAATGAACTCCGGGACTACAAGCGCTCCTTCGAGAAAACCGGTCTCAGCCATGTCGGCGATGCGGCCGTCAATGATGGCGCTGGTGTCGAGGACCTTCACGTTGCGCTTGCCCGGAGAACGCTCGGATGCGAAGAGCTCTCCCAGCGCATTGAGATTGAGCAGGTCGCCCTTGTGCGTGCCGATGACCAGGCCCACATAGCCCATGAGCAGCAGCACGAAAATCTGCAGAACTCCCTGGGTCGGGCCCGGCGGGATGCTGCTGCGGAGTATCAGCGAGATCAGGAAGGCCCCGATGATGCCCAGGGTGCTTCCGATCACAGCGCCGAAGAGCTTTCGTAGACTGAGGGCGCGCACACGAAGTTCGAAGAAGACCACCAGGCAGGCGGCGAGTGCGCCCAGGCCGGCAGAGAGCCAGGGGTTGAGTCCGAAGGGCCGGAGAACGAAGCAGACAAGGCAAAGAACCAGGAAAAAAGCAATACGAATAAAAATCAGGTCCATAGCGCACGAGCCTTCCTTGTGCACATGGAGTATACGCAGTGGCGGCAGCGTCGGGCAAAGGGCAGGGCGTGAGGGTCAAGTTGAGACTGGTGCGGAGTTTGACTGGATTGAACCAGATCGGCAGTTGAACGTTATGAACATGTTCAAAAATGCCTTGACGCTGCCTCTGTGTGGATCTATTCTCCTTTTGAACGTGTTCAAATTGAGAATTGGGAGGGAAAATTGGCTATTGTCGCTTGCTATTCGAGCTATCTGGCGATCAGCATCGCGCTTACCGTGTGGGTGGCCCGAACACTGTATCGCAGCGGACGGATTTTCCTGCTGGATGCCTTCCACGGCAATGAAGGACTCGCCGATTCGGTCAATCACCTCTTAGTCGTAGGCTTTTACCTCATCAACATCGGCTACATCGCGCTGGCTCTCAAAACGACGAACCCGCTAGCGACAGTCCGAGGGGCGATTGAGTTGGAGAGCACGAAGATCGGAGTCGTCCTGCTCATCCTCGGCGGAATGCACTTCTTCAACATGTACGTACTGGCACGAATGCGGAGCCGTCGTTCGATTGCCGGGCCTGAGTCGCCGTGGGCACAGGCCAGGCAATGAAGAATCAGCCGACAGTCAGGGCGACGGGCAGTAAGTCAGAGGAGACGCGGACGCGCATTCTCGAGGCCGCACTTACTACGTTTCGTGAGCGCGGCTTTGAGCGCGCCACGATGCGGGAGATTGCCGCGGTGGCCAACGTTGCCACCGGCGCGGCTTACTACTACTTCGAATCGAAGGACGCCATTGTCATGGCCTTTTACGAGCGCTCGACGAAGGACATGACGCCGGTGACGGAAGCGAGGCTCGCCAGCAGCCGTACGCTCGAGGCGCGGCTGCGCGGGATCATCGCGGCAAAGTTTGAGGAGTTCAGGCCGAACCGGACGCTGCTCGCGGCGCTGACGGCGCACACGGACCCGGATCACCCGCTGTCGCCCTTTAGCAAGGAGACGGCGCGAATTCGCAACGCAGACATCGCGTTCTTTACGCGCGCCGTGAACGAATCGAAGGTGAAGCTCCCGACGAGGGTCGCTCCGTACCTGCCGCGCCTGCTTTGGATGTACCAGATGGGAGTGATCCTCTTTTGGGTCTACGACAAATCGCCCGACCAGCAGCGGACGAAGGTCCTCTTTGACAAGACGCTGAAGATGCTGCTTCTCACACTCAAGATTGCGGGGGTTCCGCTGCTGAGGCCGCTGCACAGGCTCGCCGGGGAGCTGCTGGAAGCGGTGTATGGAGAGTTGCGATGAATGTCGGGTGGGAACGGAAAATCGGGTATTCGTTCATGGGGTTATTGGTGGGGGATCTCGTGAATCTGGTCGTCCTTTTGCTGGTTGCACTACTGCCACAGCTGGACTCCTTTTTTGCGGTTAAGAAAGTAGGGCTCCCAGCTTCAGCGATGCATTGGCTTTGGCTTTGCGAGCTGGCTTTTCTCAATGGGCGGGTGGGTAGTAGTCGGCTTGCCGGTGGTGGTTTTGCTTCGAAAAGAAATCGCGACCGATCTTTTTCGAATCACGGCGGCGCTAGTTGGCGCGGCATTGGGGATTTTGGCAATGCTTCTGTTCCTTCTGGCGCTTGAGCGGGGGCAAGTCGATCAAGTCATACACCCCGGAAATCCACAGGCGATCCGAGCGTTCGCAGGATTGTTTTCTGATGCCGCGTTCATTGGCGGCGTAGCGTTTCCCGTCTACTGTTCTCTGGTAAAGCGAGCGCTGCGCAGGGAGGCAAAACAGAGCGGCGCACCGAAGGGCACGCCGCGATCTCTTCCGTGGTTTGGAATTTAGCAGGCCACTCCCCGTCTTAGCTTCGCGAAGGCGGGGCACCCGATTTTTGGGAGTCCTATTAGTACTTCGGCACCTTGGGATCCACGTCGTTCGACCAGGCCGTGATGCCGCCAGCGAGGTTCCAGACTTTTTTGAAGCCGTTCTGAGCGAGGAATTCGGCGGCCTTCTGGCTGCGTCCTCCAGATTTGCAATGGACGACGATCTCGCGTTCTTTCTCGAGCTCGCCCGCGCGGGCGGGTAGGTCGTTCAGCGGGATGAGCTTCGCGCCGAGGTTGGCGATCTGGTATTCGTGAGGCTCGCGCACGTCGAGGACGAAGAGATCGTCGTGGTTGTCGAGGCGCTTCTTGAGCTCGACCGCACTCATCTGCGGGATGCCGTTTTGTACTGTTGTTCCATTCACTGAATTTGCCTTTGGTTCGGGAGTGATACCGCAAAATTGGTTATAGTCGATCAGCTTCGTGACGGTCGGGTGGGTTCCGCAGACCGGGCAGTCAGGGTTCTTCCGAAGTTTCAGCTCGCGGAAGCTCATGTTGAGCGAGTCGACGAGCAGCAGGCGTCCGATAAGCGGAGCGCCTTTGCCGAGTATCAGCTTGATGACCTCGGTCGCCTGGATCACACCGACGAGGCCGGGCAGGATGCCGAGGACTCCGCCTTCAGCGCAGGAGGGGACGAGGCCGGGCGGGGGTGGCTCGGGATAGAGGCAGCGGTAGCATGGGCCTTGTTCGGTGGCGAAGACGCTGGCCTGGCCTTCGAACCTGAAAATCGAGCCGTAAGCGTTGGGCTTGCCAGTGAGCACGCAGGCGTCGTTGACGAGGTAGCGCGTCGGAAAGTTGTCTGTCCCGTCGGCAACAACGTCATAGCCGCGGATGATTTCGAGGGCGTTAGCGCTGGTGAGCATCGTTTCGTGCTGGACGACGTTGAGGTACGGATTCAGCGCCTTGAGCTTGTCGGTGGCGGACTGGATCTTAGGACGGCCTACGTCGCTGGTGAAGTGGATGATCTGTCGCTGCAGATTGCTCTCGTCCACGACGTCGAAGTCAACCAGGCCGATGCTGCCTATCCCGGCGGCGGCGAGATAGAAAGCGAGCGGCGAGCCGAGGCCTCCGGTGCCGACGCAGAGGACCTTCGCGGCCTTGAGCTTCTGCTGGCCTTCGAGGCCGACCTCGGGAAGGATGAGGTGGCGCGAGTAGCGCGCGATTTCCTCATTGCTTAACTGCGGCAGTGTTGCGGGTTGTTCGAGGGTAGTTGCCATGAGTTTTCTCGTTTCGTATGGATCAGCGTCCTCCAGCTATGGAGGGAATGATCGATAGCTCATCTTTCCCGTTGACCCGGGTAGCCTCCCCCTCGGGGAGATAGCGAATGTCTTCGTCGTTGAGATAGACGTTGACGAAGGCGCGCAACTTGCCTTCTTCGGAGAAGAGGTGCTTTCTGAGCTCGGGGTGGCGCGCCGTGAGCGCATCGAGCGCTTCGCCGACAGTCGAGGCTTCGACCCCGACGGTGTCCTGCTTATCGGTATATATGCGCAATGGTGTGGGAATATGGATTCTCATTTTGTTGCAATCGTCCTTGTCGCTCAGGTGTCGATGGCGCGGATCGCGGCAGACTTAATGCCGAGACCATGGGCGGGGAGCGGACCAAAGTCCGCATCCTCAGCGAGTGCGATCAACATCGCTCGGCTTCGAGGACCGCGATCTCGATCGGCTCGTTCTCAAAAGCCTTGTTCTCTTCGCTCGTTCCCGCGAGTAGAAAGGAATTTGTATCCTGCGCCACGCCGTTCTGGACGGAGGTAATGACGTAGGAGCAGCCGAGCCAGTGGGCTTCGGCGAAATCCGTCTCCGACCACTGGGCAGGGTGGTCGGGGTGCGAATGATAAAAGCCGATAATATCGAGCCCGCGTTCCCGCGCCTGGCGCTGGATCCCGATGAGCTCCTGCGGAGCGATGTTGTAGCGGTTGTGGGCCGCGTCGGTACGGGTGTTACCCGCGCGGACTGCGTCTTCAACTTCATTCACGTCTTGCGCGGAGCGGCCGAGCAGCACGCCGCAACACTCATGAGGATAGGTCTCCTCCCCGTGGCGTCGGATTGCGTTGTATATTTGCTCGGTCAGTTTCAGCATGGATCAGATACTCCCGCTTATTATTCTTACTCTTCCCAGAACCGCTCGCTGAGGTACTTGTCGGCGGAGTCGCACAAAATTGTAACAATGACAGCTTCCCTGGCTTCGGCGGCGACCTCCTCGCCAATGCGCAGGCTGGCGGCCACGGCTGCGGCCGCGGAGACTCCGACGAGCAGGCCTTCGCTGCGGCCGAGGCGCTTGGCCATTTCGTAGGCTGCCTCAGTTTCCATCTCGACATTGCGGTCGGCGAGGGTTGCGTCATAGATCGGGGGGACGATGGCGGTTGCCATGTGTTTTAGCCCTTCTAATCCGTTGAAGGGCGAGTCCGGCTGCATGGAGATGCACTGGACAGCCGGGTTGAGCTCCTTTAGCCGTCGCGTCGCGCCGACGAAGGTGCCGCTGGTACCGAGTCCGGCGACGAAGTGCGTGATCTGTCCGGCGGTCTGCTCCCAGATTTCGTTGGCTGTGCCCTGGTAATGGGCGCGCCAATTGGCATCATTGCCGTACTGGTTGGCGTAGTAGTACCTGTCAGAGTCGAGGGCAAGCTCGCGTGCCTTTCGGATCGCGCCGTCGGAGCCGTCGGCAGGATCGGTCCAGATGACATTCGCCCCATAGGCGGCGAGGATGCGCTTGCGCTCCGGAGAAACATTGGACGGGACACAGAGCGTCACGGGGAAACCCATAGCGGCGCCGAGCATGGCGTAAGCAATGCCGGTGTTGCCGCTGGTTGCGTCCAGAAGATGCTTTCCCGACGTGAGCAACCCGCGCTTCTGTGCATCCGCGATAATGGAAGACGCCGCGCGGTCCTTTACCGATCCGCCGGGGTTGGCCCATTCGGCCTTGCCGAAAATCTGAATGCCGGGCAAGTGCGCGGTCAGGCGATCAAGGCGGACGAGCGGCGTGTTGCCAATGCGATCGAGGAGGGTCGTCCCGAGAGAGGTGGTGGCCGGATTGGTCAATGTAGCCATGAATTTCCGCGTTGCGCTCTTGCCGTCCGGATTTCGTTGCGGCAGCTCTCCCGGTTGTGCGAGAGTGAGAGAAAGCGCCAGCTTTTAGTTTAACTTTGGCGCGGCGCCACTACAACAAAAGCCTGAGTACGGTATGAATCGAGCTACAGAGCGAGCCAGGTTGCGCGGATGGACGAGTCCACCTGCTTTCGACGAAGTCCTGACGAGGCTTCGGAGCCTTCAATTTGATGTAGGAGAGGAGCCTGGGGTCGCAGGCGGGTTCCGGATAGCAAAGTATGGATGCGCGGCGGTGATTGCGAAGGCTAAAGACGGAAAGGGCACCATGATGGTCCGCAAACCCGGCGTGGTTCTGGGCGGAGAAATTGCGTATCTGCTCGACCGTGGATTCCAAAAATTTCTCAAAACAAGCACTTTAGAGATCGCAGCGACGGCCGACCGGCTGAAGGCGGAGCACAACTTTTCCGATGAGCTGCGGGAGGTCATTGGTCAGCCGGTGCTTTTCAACGAGGCGCTGGGCACCGTGAGCGACGAATATATGTACGACCGGGTGAAGGGGCGACCTGATGCGGACGGGCCGGCCCGGGGTGTCGTTCCGTGGAGTCCAGGGGCTGGAGCTCCTGACGGGCACTAAATCCTGCGACGCGCGAGTAGGCGAACTCGTCTTAAATGGGTCAGCGTTTCTGAGGAGGCTCGCATTGATCCAGCGGATACTGATTCTGGCCGCAGCGGCATTGGTTTTTGGGACCGCGGCCCCGGTTGGCGGGGTTCTGGCGGATCCGAGCGCGATTCCGATGCCAGATGACCGTGCGACGGATTCCTATGCGATCTATTCCCTGCTCATGCCGGGGGCTCCCTTTGACTCAATGGGGTCGCTGCAGAATCAGAGCTGGGCGATCGCGGATACGACCGTCAGCATCTCGGACATGAATCCGGCAATTCCTCCGGAAGGGCAGCTCCAACCTCCCGAGGACCACCCCAGACGGTTTATAGAAGCGGCGCGTGATTTTGAAACCCGGAAATACCAGCGCATCCGGTTGACAGACCAATTCCGCCTTTCCCAGCCCTACAAGCTGTTAAACGGCAGCCAGGTGGATGAGCTGCGCCAGGCGAAGACGGCGGTCGATGCAGGATCAGGCCTGCAGGCGAAGTACGCGGCCTATCCAGGGGTGACGTTCTTCAGCGAGGTGTACTTCAGCGCGAATCACAACGCAGCGCTGGTCTACATGAACAACTGGTGCGCGAGCCTATGCCAGCAAGGGCAGTGGATCTACCTCGAAAAGCATAGCGGGAACTGGGTGAAGCGGTCGGGGATTTATAAGCCGGGGGCATGAGAGACCGCCTCTAGCTCCTGGCTTCTAGGGATCAGCAGCAAATCCTGCTTGGCAGAATGAGAGAATGGACGCATGAGCACACCCGTTCTCGAAACCACCACCCTTACTCACGAACAGAAACTTGACCGCCTCGCAGAAGTCGCCATCCGCGTAGGTCTCGGGCTTGCGGCCGGGCAGGAGCTGGTGATGACTGCCACCCTCGACACCCTGCCGCTGGTGCGGCGGATCACTGAGCAGGCGTACAAGGCGGGCGCGAAGCTGGTCACAACACTACTGGCCGATGAAGAAGCGCAGCTTCTGCGGTACAGCTACGCTCCGAACGAGAGCTTCGATTACGCCGCCGGATGGCTCTATGACGGCATGGCCAGTGCCTTCAAAGGCGGAGCCGCTCGCTTGGCCGTCGCGGGGGGAAATCCGGCGCTCCTGTCGCAGGAGGACCCGGAGAAGGTCGGCCGCGCGAACCGGGCCGTTTCGAAGGCATATCGGCCGGCGCTGGAGCTGATCACACGCCACGATATCAATTGGACGATTGTCGCGGCTGCTACCCCGGCGTGGGCGGCGACCGTGTTTCCTGATCTAGACGCAGATGAAGCGCTGGCGCGGCTCTGGGATGCCATTTTTGCCGCATCCAGAGTCGACGCGCCTGATCCCGTCGAGGCGTGGCGCTCACATGATGCGGGACTGCACCGGCGGGCAGACATGCTCAATGAGAAGCGCTACTCGGCGCTCCACTTCAAGGGGTCCGGAACCGACTTGAAGGTAGGCCTCGCTGATAATCACCTCTGGCTCGGCGGGGGGATGACAGCGGGCAACGGCATCTATTGCATTCCGAACATGCCCACCGAAGAGGTGTTCACAACCCCACACAAGGACCGGACCGAGGGCACCGTTACCAGCACGAAGCCGCTCTCGCACCAGGGCACCATGATCGAGGGTATCCGGGTACGCTTCGAGCGCGGACGCGTGGTCGAGGCAAAGGCCGATCGCGGGCAGGAAGTCCTGCAGGAGATGATCGCGACAGACGACGGCGCAGGTCGACTGGGCGAGGTGGCCCTGGTGCCACATTCGTCTCCGATCGCGCATAGCGGGCTGCTGTTTTCCAATACCCTGTTTGATGAAAATGCCGCGTGCCACATCGCGCTGGGCCAGGCTTACAGCTCGTGCCTCAAGGACGGCGACAAGCTCTCCAAGGAAGAGCTGACAAAGCTCGGAGCCAACGAGAGCCTTATCCACGTGGACTGGATGATCGGATCGGGCGAAATGGATGTGGACGGCATTACCGCAGCGGGAGATGCCGAGCCACTCATGCGCAAAGGTGAGTGGGTCTAGTCCGAGTGGGTTTAAGCAAGGCGAAGCTGGTGCTTTTCTGTCGATAAGCAGACGTTGTATTGCGGATGGCTGAGCCGGTGATAAAGGTATATGTCGCGGTGCCAGGGTTCGTCGGGCAATCCTCTGAATACATAGGCAGGCGAGAGATGGTCGTTCAACTCGCGGCGTGGGGACGCGAGATTGAACTGCCTGATGGCTTCGCGCACACCAATGTTGTCGGTATAGGCATTCTCGGGATAGGCATTGATGTCATCGAAGTAACACCAGACCCGGGGAAGGATATTCGATTGCTCAAGAATGCCGAAGGCATTCATGGTTGATGTGTAGAAATCGAGGTCGAACATGATGGCGCCGATGGGAGCATCTTCCCGGGGTTTCCATGAAGCGACGGTTTCGGCCACATTGCCCAGCACAAGAGAGGCGCGACCGGCCAGCCGTTTTTCGAGGGCGGCCCGGTCCATTTCGAACGAGCCGGCGGGCC
>JAFAMZ010000163.1 GCA_019232935.1 Silvibacterium sp. | reverse complement strand
GCAGCGGGGAGGATGTATTGGATGGCGGCATTGGTCGCCATATAGAGCACCCCTACAATGCCAAGCCCTGCAATAAGCGCAATGGGGAGGCTGCGCCGCGGATCTTTCACCTCGCCCGCGACCATGGTCAGGTCGTTCCATCCGTCGTAGGCCCAGAGCGCGGCGATGAGCGCCACCATGAATCCGCCGAAGCCGCCGGTCGCTCCGGCGTAGACTGTGCCGAAGTTGCTCCAGTGGCCGGTCGACGAAGCAAAGCAGAACCCGGCGATGACTACGATGAGCACGCCTTTCAGCCAGGTGAAGACAAGCTGGAAGTCACCGGCCTTCTTGATGCCAAGGTAGTTCAGGCCAGTCATCAGCCATGTCATGGCGATGGCGAAGGCCTGGGCCCATGTGACTGCGAAACCGATGTGAAAGGCGCTTGCATCGAGCCATCGAAGAGAGGGAAAGATGGCCAGGGTACGGGCGAGTCCGGTGGTGATGCTGGCTATGGACGCCGGTTTGGCAACAGCGAACCATGTCCACATATAGAGGAAGGCCGTGAGGTCGCCATAGGCGCGGCGCAGATAGACATACTCGCCCCCGGTGTAAGGCATCAGCGTGCCCAGCTCGGCGTAGGTCATCGCGCCGAAAAGAGAGAGCAGGCCGCCGACGATCCAAGCGAGATAGACCAGGCCGGATGAGCCGGTGGCTCGCATCATTTCGTGAGGGACGAGGAAGATTCCGCTGCCGATAAGGATCCCGACGACGATCGCCGTCGCGTGCGAGGTGCGCAGGACGCGGGGCAGTTCGTGGGTGTGCTGCTGCTGTTCGGTTACGGCGGGTTGCAATGCGGTGCGGCTCCGGCGGAGAAGGCCTCAGTGGTAGCTCTTCAGTTCATCCCAGTCTGCCGCATACGGCTTCTTTCTGCCATAGCAAAGATAGATGTTCCCGTGCTCCCAGGGCATGGCCAGGGGATGATTGCGCACGCCAACGATTTTGCAGGAATCGTAGTAGGGTGTGATCTCGTTCAGATCCCTGCTGCTGAGGATGATCATCTCCTTGCCGGTGTGGCCGCGCGGGCCCCAGATCCAGTAATTCTGGTTGCCGCTGATGGCCTCGGGCAATCCATACTGCGGCCCGAAGAGGTTGATGGCGCTGGCCTGCCCGTAATTGCCTCCCCAGATGCCCGTGACCTTTTGCTCGTCGGGGGGCAGAGAATGGTAAATCTGGTTCACCTGGGCGACGAGCTCGTGCCATCCGAAGCGGTCGGCGTAGAACTGCGGCAGGATGGTGGGGTCGTGATTCTCCGTGTCCTGGGGCGTGAAGCCAAGCTTCTTTTCGTAAGCGACGAATTCATTGGGCGGGAGCACCGGAATCGCGAAGGGTAGGGAACGAATGCCGCCCCAAAGCAGAAACGCCGCGTACGCAATGATCAGAGCGTTCTTCCAGACTCTTTCGTGAGCCCAGGAAAACCACGCCACGGCGCCAGCGGCGAAAT
The DNA here is from genome assembly GCA_019232935.1 of Silvibacterium sp. GTDB lineage: Bacteria > Acidobacteriota > Terriglobia > Terriglobales > Acidobacteriaceae > Silvibacterium. The sequence goes on along the minus strand of JAFAMZ010000163.1, from coordinate 6,466 downwards.
AGACGGGATAGATCGGAGCGAGGTAGTAGTCCTTGGCGTGCATGGCCATCAGCAGCGCGAGAAAGAGCAGGTACGTTACTCCCAGGAACCGGAATGCCCGCGCGGTCCTGCTGATCAGCAGCCAGAGCACTCCGCTGATCCAAAGCAGCACGGTGAACGGATGCAACATGAACCACTGCGCCTTTAGAAAATCTAGTGGCGCGAGCTTCACATCCTTATCGCTGTTCTGTACATCGCGCAGCCACTCGAGGGTGGGGAAATAGTAGCGGATCTGCCAGAGCAGGTTTGGCAGCGCGATCACGATCATGAGCAGGACGGCGACGCCGAACCACTTGCTCGCTAAAATTCGCCGTTGCGGCGTGAGCAGAAGTGCAACCAATACGCAGACCAGGAAGAAGACGATGGAGACCTTGTTTTCGAGCCCCAGGCCGGCGCTGACCCCCAGCACGATCCACCAGTTACGGACAGTCCGGGGTTCTTCGGCTTGAGTAATCCGGATCAGGGACAGTACGCAGAGCATCCAGAACACTGGATCGAAGCAATTCATGGAGAGAAAGCTGTCGATTCCGAGATAGACGCCTACCACCATTACGCCAAGCATGGCCAGGGCCGCGGCGCGACGTCCGCCACCGAGCGCCCAGACCAGGATTCCGGTAAGAAAAACTTTGGCGGCGCCGGCCAGCGCAGGAATCAGGCGCATCGCCCACATGCGCTCGTGTCCGAAAAGCGCGTCACTGACGCGGGCTACAAGAGCGATCATGGGAGGCTGATCGACATAGCCCCAGGCGAGGCGCTGTCCGCAGATGAGGTAGTACATCTCGTCCCGGAAGATGCCATATCCGGCGCGCTGCGCGATGATGTTCGTGGCGATGTGCAGGATGACCTTCGCCGCCGCGAATATCAGGGCGATCCAGATGATTCCCGACAAAGTGCTGCGGCGGGTCGAGCTGGCGGAGATGGAGGTTGCGGTTGCGCTCATAGGACAGGCGGTTTGGGCAATGGAAGATACGCAGCGAAGCTGAAGAAGTTCCCGTCTGTTGAATTGAAATTGCGAGCCGTTTATGCTATAATACTAAAGAACAATTCTTGCAGGAGCGCGACCATCTGAGGAGGTTCACCAAAATATGCAATCGCTGGAGACATTCCTACGTAGCCTCGAGCATGGCAGTGAGACCAGCACGGCGGTGTCCTGCTTCGCGGATACTTTTCTCGCCGCCGGGCCTAACGGCGTGACGGTTGTAAAGGCGACGGAGCTTGCGGCAGCCCTGCCGCACAGGAAAAAGATGTTCGAAGAGATGGGCTGCCGCTCCGCCACACTCGACTCTGTATCGGAAACGAAGCTGGACGACCGCTATACGTTAGCTGAGGCCAAATGGCGGATGACCTTCGCCCGGAACGAAGCACAGACCGCCGAGTTTCTGGTCGGGTCAACCTACATTATGGACACGAGTGGAGAGCGCAAGATTCTCTTCTACCTCACTCACCAGGACATCAAGAGCCTGTTACACGCGGAGGGAATGCTGTAGCCCTGCGGACGAGGACAGCGCGCCGGAGCCGGACTCGGAATGCCCGGAACGCGGGCGCGGAGCAGCTGGAGCGATCGCGGCGAGGCGACCGCAGAGCCGCCTTTATTGCTTCGCGAGATCGAGGTCTAAGGTCAGCGGGACATCTTCACCTACAATCGCAGCGGGTGCTTTGCCGATGCCAAAGTCGGTGCGCTTGATTGTGGTTGTTCCGGAGAAGCCCATGTGCTGCTTCTTATCCATTCCCGGTACTGGGCCTTTCGGCGCATCCACCTGCAACGTGACGGGTTTTGTCACCCCGTGAAGCGTGAGATTGCCGTTGATGGTCAGTCCGTTGCCGTTTTTGCTTATGCTGGTGCTCGTGAAAGTGGCGGTCGGAAACTGTCCGGCATCGAACCAGTTCGCGCCTTTCAAATCGCCGTCGCGGGCGGACACACCGGTATCCACGCTCGAAACATCCACTGTGATATTCACGGTGGACTTGGTGATGTCGCTGTCGTTCATGGTGACCGTACCACCTATGTTCCCGAAGTGACCACGCACATTGGAGAGGCTCATGTGCAGGATGGTGAAATCAACTTCGCTGTGCGCTTTGTCCGGAACCCAGGTGGAGGTCTGAGCGAAGGTCAGTGGCGCGGCCAGCGCCAGTGCTCCCAGAGTTAATACCAGGCGTCTGAGCATTCTAAAAAATTCCTTTCTCCGATACGTATGGGGAACCCGCCCCTTTAGTTATACACGCTCCGGATAGACCAACTCCGGTGGCTCTTAGACTCAGCAGAGGTACTCAGGACGCATCTATTTTGCAGCGCTTCTTTACGTGCGCCCGGGGGAAAGCGGCCACTATACTTGCCGCAACCGGTTCATGAGCTCCAGTTTTCCATTGACTTTCCGCCGCGCGATGTACAACCTTCGCGGCGGGTTTCTGATTCGGCCGCTCGCGATTGCTCTCGCCCTGGGCTTTGCCGGAGCTGGTTTTTCCTCGCTGGAGGAGCGGTTCCCGTTCATTGATCGTTGGGTGCCGGTCACCCTGTTTCCTTCCAACGCGGATCCACAAGTTGCGCAGGTGATTCTGGCAGGCATAGCGGGCTCCATGATGACTGTGGTCTCGATCGTGTTTGCGATATTGCTCATGACGCTCACGCTGGCGTCGATGCAGTTCTCGCCTCGGATTATCGTCAGCTTTTCGAAGGACACCGTAACCCAGTGGACTCTGGGCATTTTTCTGGGCACGTTTTCGTACTGTATGGCCGCGCTGCCGGCAGCGCACTCGCAGCCGGTTCCATTCGAGCCGGTGGCTACGGTACTTGGTGCAATGGTGCTGGCGCTCATGTGCGTGGGGTGGCTGCTCTTTTTCATTCACCATATTTCGCAGGCTATCAGTGTGAACCACATTCTGGACCGGATTGCCCGGGAGACGGAAGCGGTGATCGATGAATTGATGCCCTGGCCGCATCATGCCGAAAGCGTAAGGAACACGGACGCGCCGTCGCCGTTTCCGGAGGAAATTGCGATCCTCAGTCGCGAATCGGGATATATCCGCTTTATGGATACGCAGCGGCTTTTAGAGCTCGCCAGGAATCATCGTGTGAGGATTCGCGTTCTCCGGCGTGTCGGCCACTTCGTTCCTGCGGGCATTCCGCTGATGATGGTCTCGAAAGGCAGCCGGCTGCCGGAAGATGGCTCTGAGCGGCTGCTGGCCGCCTTCGACTTTGGCCCGACCAGAACACTGCAACAGGACGTGGAGTTCGGAATCCTGCAGATTGTCGATATCGGATTGAGGGCGATCTCGCCTGCGGTCAACGACCCCTCCACGGCAATCAGCTGTGTCGACCAGCTCAGCCGCATCATGATCAGGTTCGCATCGCGCCAGCCCCCGGATGAATTTCTCTTCGACCCGCCAGGCGTGGTGCGCGTTGCCGTCGGATGGATTCAGTTTGAGCGCATCCTCGACGCTGCCTTCGAGCAGATTCGCATGTATTCGAAGACCGATGTGGCCGTGAGCCTGCGTCTCATGAGGGCGCTGCGGGATATCGCCGGTTCGACCAGCGATGCCGAGTACCGGCACATTCTGGTGGAGCGCGGCCTGCGAACCATTGCAGGCTGCGCAGAGAAGTTGGGTGAGGAGGAATTGCGCGAGCTGCGGGCCAGACAGGCGATGCTGGAAGGGCTGGTGGCGAGCCCATAGGCGAGGCTCGGCCTGATGTGCCTTTCTTAAATGGGTTGTGGCCAATTCAACAATCCAACGCAATCTCTATGGGATTAAAATACAGATTATCAATCATCCTTTGACAGAATAGATAGATCATCTATGTTGGAGACTGACAGGAGCTTCATGTGAACCTCAGCTTGAGTGATCAGGTTCGTATGGTGGCAGAAGCGAAATTCGTTAAACCAGCGCGCGATGCAGGCCGCAGGGAAGTTTCCATTCCGGTCAGAGAACTTATGGACATTCTCGAATCGCAGGGGTTCCCTCGAAATCACACTCCGCAGATTTGCAATGCGCTACAGACCGGGAAGTTCCTCGGAGCCCATAGTCTGAAGATCACGCGAATCGATGGCCCAAAATCGAAGACCAGCACCACAGTTGTGATTCACTACTGCATGACGGGAGCTGCGGCAGGCCGGGATGATCCATCAGGCACCGCCAGACCGATTGGCCCAGCCGCCGAGGATCCCGAGGCACGCGCTCAAAGACTGACAGACAGCCTGCGCGGACTTCTGAAGAAGGAGATAGCGGCTCATGGCGGTGCCGAGGGATTCGTTCGTTGGGTGCGCTCCGATGATGAGGATGCGGCGTGAGCCGGATCTACTGGGACACGTTGCTCTTCGTCTATTTGCTGGAAGGGCATCCCCAGAATTCGTTGAGGGTCAATCATCTACTCCAGCGCTCGTATGAGCGTGGCGATTCGCTTTACACCAGCTACCTCGCGGTCGGTGAACTTCTTGCGGGTGCGAGGCAGTCTCCCGATCCGGGAAAGGGAAGTAACATCCGCAGCGCTCTGGACGAAATGGGGTTCAGTTATCTTGCCTTTGATAGCGGTGGTGTAAAACCCTTTAGCGAATTAAGAGCTCAAAAGAAGCTCAAGGCGGCGGATGCGGTTCACCTTGCGTGTGCGGCCTCGGCTGGCATTGATCTGTTTCTTACCGGAGACAAGCAATTGCTGAAACTGCACGTTCCTGGAATCCAGTTCATTGCTGATTTTCGTACACCGCTGCTCTAGCTAAATCTCGTTATTCAGCACGGGCAGCGGACTCGCCGTTTCCTCGATGTGGAAATGCGCGTAGATGGTCTCGGCGGTCTTGCGCGGCACAACAGCAGTCAAAGCCTCGAGTCCGGCTTGCTGCACGCTGCGTAGGCTGCCAAAGTGTTCGAGCAGGCGAATCCGCGTGCGCGCGCCTACGCCCGGTATGGTCAGCAACTCGGAATCTCGGTCGCGCATCTCGCGGCGCTTGCGATGGTAGGCGATGGCGAACCGGTGCGATTCGTCGCGGACCCGCTGGATGAGATGCAGCACAGGAGAGCGGCGTTCCAGCACGACGGGCTCATTCTCCTGTCCGTAGAGATAGATGATCTCCTCGCGTTTGGCAATGGACGCGAGCGGCTGCGTGGTGAGGCCGAGATCTTCAAGAGCTTCTGCCGCCGCATGAAGCTGTCCGAGGCCGCCGTCGACGAGGATGAGGCTCGGCATATTGCGTTTTTCTTCGACCACGCGCCGGTACCGTCGTGAGATGACCTCCCGCATTGCAGCGAAGTCGTCGCCCCCCGCGACGGACTTGATCTGGAATTTGCGGTAGTCGGATTTCTTCATTTCTCCGTCTTCCCAGACCACCATGGAAGCCACAGTTTCCGCGCCCTGGATGTGTGAAATGTCAAAGCACTCGATGCGGCGTGGAGGTTCGGGCAGCATCAGCACGTCCTGCAGCGCCTCGCGGATGGCTTTCTGGGTCGGCTGGAGCACACGGAAGCGCTGGTCGTAGCTCTGCTTTGCGTTCTGGCCTGCGAGGTCGACGAGCGACCGCTTTTCCCCGCGCACCGGGACGGCAATTTCGACGCGATGCCCGCAGCGCTCGGCTAGCAAAGCGGCGAGGACTGCGCGGTCGGCGAAGTCCACCGGCAGAAACACGGCTCGCGGGACGTATTGCTGGTCGATATAAAGCTGCTTGAGCAGCGCCGAGAAGAAGGCTCCGGCTTCGAACTGGCGGTGCTCTGCCGCGTGCGGAGCCTGCTCTTCGTCACTGCCCGATTCGTCGATGAGCAGCGAATCCACGTCTTCCCAGAAGAGCTCGCGCCGGTCGACAATCTTGCCGCCGCGCATGTGGAAGAGATTCACGGCGAGCATTCCGTTCTCGTAGTGGTAGCCGAAGATGTCGGCGTCGTCGCTTTCGGCAGACGCGATCCGCTGTTTTTCCTGCAACTGGCTGATAGTCACCAGCAGGTCGCGATACTTGCCCGCAAGCTCGAACTGCTCGGCTGCAGCCGCTGCCTCCATGCGGTCCTCGATGGACTCGGCCAGATCGGCAGCGCGGCCCTCGAGGAACATCTGCGCGTCGCGAACCGCCTCGCGATAGGCCTCGGTAGTCGTGAGCCCTTCGACGCAGGGCCCGAGGCAGCGCTTGATGTAGTACTGCAGGCAGGGGCGTGCATAGTAGCGCGACAGGTCTAGCTTGCAGCTCGGCAACAGAAAGCTGCGGTGAATCACCTCTGCGATGCGGTAGGCCAGGTTTCCGGGGAAATACGGGCCGTAGTAGGCGCTGCCGTCCTTGCGGAGCCGCCGTGTTACCAGCACCTTCGGATAGCGGTCGGCCAATGTAAGCTTCACATAAGGATAGGTCTTATCGTCCCGGAGCAGGACGTTGAAGCGCGGCTTGCGCTGTTTGATCAGGTTGTTTTCGAGGGCGAGCGCTTCGTGCTCGTTATCGACGAGGATGTAATCCACATCGAC
>JAFAMZ010000013.1 GCA_019232935.1 Silvibacterium sp. | reverse complement strand
TGGCGGCAGTGCGCGCCAGCCTGGAGCACATCAAAGAGTCGGGCCCGGGGCTGCAGACCGATCTTGCGGCAAAGACCGCAGGAATGGTCGGCGACCTGAACGCGATGTTCCGAGAGTTCTCATATCCGACGACGATCGAGACCTTCTCGTCGTGGTTTTTCATGAGCGCTCCTGCCGAGCCGAAGCTCGCGCGCATGCTCTACTACCATCTGCGCGAAAAGGGCATTCACATCCAGGAAGGCTTCCCCTGCTTCCTGACGACGGCGCACACCGACGACGATCTGAACTTTGTGCGCGAGGCCTTCCGGTCGAGTCTGAAAGAGATGATCGCCGGGCAGGCGATTGGACACGGGGATGCGAGCACAGCGTCGACCTCGCCAGAGAAGACCGCTGCGCCCGATCCGCTGTCAGCACCTGTCGACCGCGACATTCCCATCACCGAGCCGCAGCGCGAGATTCTCTTCGGCACGCAGCTTGGCGATGAAGCCAATTGCGCCTTCAACGAAGGCACCTCTCTGCGCCTCACCGGAGAGCTCAACGAAGCGGCGTTCCTTGGCAGTCTCGAGAAGATTGTGGCGAGGCACGAAGCGCTTCGCGCGGTGATCCGCGAGGATGGTGAAACGGTACACATCCCGGCCGGCATCCCCCTTCCGCTCGAACGCGAAGACCTCAGCTCCCTGGCTGTGGATGCCCGTGAGGCCAAGCTGAAAGACGTGATCTATGAGCAGGCATCGACCCCGTTCGATCTCCAGCACGGGCCGCTGTTCCGGGTGCTCCTGGTGAAGCTCGCGCCGGCCGAGCACGTCTTCATCTTTACTGCACATCACGTCATCTTCGACGGATGGTCGACCAACGTTCTCTATTCCGAGCTGGCGGAGTTCTACAACGCCGCAGTTGCCGGAAAAGCCGCTTCCCTCGCTGCGCCGCTGGCCTTCAGCAAGTATGCGGCAGAGGAGCACGCGCGGCATGCCTCCGAAGAGAACAGCGAAGTCGAGACTTACTGGCTCGACGAATTCAAGACGCTGCCTTCGGTGCTGCAACTGCCGACCGACCGTCCGCGTCCGGCGATGCGCGGCAATGCAGGCGCGTCAAAGCGCTTTGTCTTTCCGCCCGAGTTTCTGAAAGCCGTCAAAAAGGCGGGCGCAAAACAGGGCAGCACGCTCTTTGCGACGCTCCTGGCGGGCTTCTCGCAGCTCGTTCATCGCCTGTCACAACAGGATGACGTGGTCATCGGCATCCCGATGGCCGGTCAGTCGCTGATCGAAAACGGCGGCTCCCTGGTCGGCCACTGCGTGAACTTCCTGCCCATCCGCAGCCGCTTCGACGCGAGCCAGACTCTCGCCGAGTACTTCAAGCAGGCACGCAAGAAGCTGCTCGATGCCCAGGACCACCAGAGCTACACCTATGGCACGCTGCTGCGCAAGCTGAAGATCGAGCGCGACTCCTCGCGGCTGCCGCTGGTCGAGGTGCAGTTCAACGTGGAGACCGTCGGCGCCGGATTGAAGTTCGATGGGCTGAACATCGATCTGGCCGCCAATGGCAAGACCCACGTCAACATGGATCTTTTCTTCAACTTCATCGACCGCGGCAACGAGCTGTGGCTGGACGTGGACTACAACACCGGCCTTTTCGACGAACCGACGATCGAGCGTTGGCGCGGACACCTCGAATCCATCCTGCAGGCCTTTATCGATAATGCTGCGCAACCAGCCGGGCAGGTCTCGCTGTTGACGGTCGCACAGCGGAACGAGCTCCTTTACGAATGGAACCAGACCACAACCGAATATCCGCGCGCCAGCTCGATCCATCGCGTATTCGAGCAGCAGGCGCGCAGCACTCCGGGTGCGGTTGCTCTGACCTTCGGCCAGCAGTCACTGACCTATGCCGAGCTGAACGAAAAGGCCAACCAGCTCGCGCAGTTTCTCGGAAAGTCCGGCGTGAAGCCAGGTATGCGGGTCGCCATCTGCCTCGACCGGTCGCTCGAAGTCATTGTGGGGCTGCTGGCGATTCTCAAAGCCGGGGCGGCTTACGTTCCCGTGGATGCCAGCTACCCGGCCTCGCGGCTCAGTTTCCTGGTCGAAGACTCACAGGCGCAATCGCTGCTCACCACTCGCTCGATCGCCACGACGCTTCCCAAGCTTGCCACAAATATCATCTGCCTTGACGCCGACTGGGCCGCCATTGCGCTCGAGTCCGGAGCCGATCCTGTCCACAGCGGCGGCCCGGAGGAGCTGGCTTATGTCATGTACACCTCCGGCTCGACGGGCAACCCCAAGGGCGTGCTGGTGCCTCATCGGGCGGTGCTACGCCTGGTGAAGAACAACAGCTTCGCAAGCTTCCGGCCCGAGGAGGTCTTTCTCCAGCTTGCTCCACTGTCGTTCGACGCCGCCACATTCGAAATCTGGGGCGCGCTGCTTAACGGCGGCCGCCTGGTTGTCGCTCCGGCTGGCCGTGTCACGCCGGAAGATATCGGCGCCATCATCCTTGGCAACGGGATCACCACGATATGGCTGACGGCAGCGCTCTTCCATCTCATGGTGACGAACCATCTCGAGTCGCTGCGCCCGCTGCGGCAGCTGCTCGCCGGCGGAGACGTGCTGTCGGTCACCCACGTTCGCCGCGTGCTTGAAGAGCTACCGCATCTGCGGCTGATCAATGGCTACGGCCCGACTGAAAACACGACCTTCACTTGCTGCCATACCATCACACTCGACAGCCTGACCTCGGGGACCGTCCCCATCGGGCGTCCGATCGGCAATACTCGCATCTACATTGTGGACTCCGCGATGCAGCCGGTTCCGGTGGGAGTTACCGGAGAGCTGTTTGCCGGCGGCGACGGCGTCTCGCTCGGATACCTGAATGGGCCGGAGCTTACCGCGGAGAAGTTCATCACCCATACCTTTGCGCCGGGGCTGACCGAGCGCCTCTACCGCACCGGAGACCTGGCGCGGTACCGCGCGGACGGGACCGTCGAGTTCCTGGGGCGCGCCGATACCCAGGTCAAGGTTCGCGGATATCGGATTGAGCTCGCCGAGATCGAATATGCGCTGGAGCGGTCGCCCCTGGTCCGCGCAGCGGTGGCCTGCGTGCGGACGGACTGGAAGACCGAGCACGACGCTCCGGGCGATAAAAGGCTGGCCGCCTACGTCATTCCTGAGGGCGCCGGCGACACAGGCAGCCTGATTGCCGAGCTGCGGGCATGGCTGAAGACGCAATTGCCGGAATATATGCAGCCAGCAGCTGTCATGGCAGTCGAGAGCTTCCCGCGCACCGTCAACGGCAAGGTGGACCGGCGGGCGCTGCCGGCGCCGCAGCCGGAGCAGCTGATGCGGGAGCGGGCTGTTGTTTATCCTCGTAACCCTCAGGAGGAAAAGCTTGCCCGGATATGGGCCAATGTTTTAAACCTGAAGGAGGTTAGCGTCGAAGATAGTATCTTTGAGTTGGGCGGTGACTCCCTGATGATCTTCCGGATCAACACCCTGGCGAACCAGGCCGGAATCAGGATGAACGCTCGTCATATCTTTCAGTACAAGACAATCGCGGCGATCTGCGCACAGATCGAAGAGAAAAGTGATGACAGACCTGCCGCGACCGGAACGACGATCCAGCCGGTTCCCCGCTCGCTGCATCGCAGGCCGCGGACAGTATTGCAATAGCACTCAGGACTCATTGCAGTATCTTGCGGTACCTTGCAGCATGTTTGCCTGGTTCGAATCGTATGTCTTATCGTTCTTCGGTTAGTGCGGTACAGAACGTGAACCCAGAAGACGCGCCCGTCCTCGACAGATCGGAGTCTGTGGAACCATCCCCGGACGGCGTGTATGTCTTCCCGGCAGGCCTCGAGCAGAGCCGCTATTGGCTTCTCGACCAGCTGGCAGGGGCTTCGACTGCCTCGAATATGGCGGTCGCCTTTCGCCTTGAAGGACCGATCGAGGACCAGGCCGCCGAACAGGCTGTACGCGCGCTGGTGCTGCGCCATGAAGCGTTGCGCACGACATTCCGCATGGTTGAAGGCGTGCTTTCCCAGGTGATATCGGAAGAGGCGGCCTGCGAATTTGCGGTTTCCGACCTGCGAACGCTCCCCAGGGCCGAGCGCGTTGACCGGGCCGAGCAACTCATTCATGAGCATAGTCGCATTCATCTCGATCTTGGCGATGGCCCCGCGCTTTTTGTCCGGCTGATTCACGTTACAGACAGCGAACATTTTCTCGCCTTCACCGTTCATCACATTGCCTGCGACGGCTGGTCGAATGGCATCCTCATTCGCGACTTCGCGCTGCTGTATGCCGCCGCCATCGAAAAGCGGGAGCCAGAGTTGCCAGAGCTGCCGTTCCAGTTTGCGGACTTCACGGTGTGGCAGCAGTCGTGGCTGGAGAGCGAGGCCGCACAGTCCGCTCTGGCCTTCTGGAAAGACCACATCCGGCGAGAGATGCCGGCCATCGACCTGCCGACCGACCATCCGCGCACGGCACAAAAGAGTGCGCCCGGCAATATCGAAGGACGCCTGCTGTCACCGGAGCTGACCGGGCGCCTCAAGGCTTATTGCCGCCAGCACGACGCCACCATGCACCAGGTGCTGCTGGCGGCCTTTGAGGGGCTCATCACACGCTACACCGGCCAAGCGGAATTCCTGCTGGGCTCGACGATCGCCAATCGCACCCAGCCCGGCATGGAAAACGTGGTCGGCCGTTTCGCGCATCCCCAGGTGATTCTGGCCGATGTGCGCGGCAATCCCAGCTATCGCGAGTTACTGAACCGCGTCATCGATTGGAGTACGAAAGCCTACGCCCACCAGGACCTGCCATTCTCGCGCCTCGCCGAGCAGTTCCAGCTCGACCAGGCCGGCGCGACCTCGCAGTTCCTGCAGGTCTACTTCGTATATCAGAAAGCGTTCATGCAGCCCCAGACTGCCGGCGAGCTGCGCATTATTCCGCGCCCGTCAGTTAGCGGCGGAGTGAATTTCGACATGCTGGTGAGCGTCGTCGAGCGAAACGAAGGCCCGCGCCTGCAGATCGAATACAACACGCTGCTCTTCGAGCGCGAGCGCGTTCTTCGCCTGCTGGATCAATACACGCGCGTCCTTGAAGCGGTACTGGGCGACGACACGCTGGCGGTTTCGGCTTTGCCACTTGTTTCCGGCCACGAGGAGTCTGCGCTGATTTCCGCCGCAGCACAGTCCTCGATTGCGGCCGCGCCGGAGCAGCCATCGCGCACATCTGTCGCACAGATCTTCGACTCGCAGGCTGCCGCCCTCGGCGAATCCCCTGCGCTAATCGCGGGAGACTCGCGCTCAAGCTGGAGAGAACTCCGCAATCGAAGCATCGCGTTCGCTCATGCTATGCAGCAGCGCGGAATCGGAATCGGGCAGACCATAGCAGTGAGAGTCGAGCCTGATGCCGACTCGATCGCCGCGCTGCTGGCCGCTTTGCGCCTTGGAGCGCCGGTTCTGCCGGTGCCCGCCAATATAAGCGCTGCCGAGTGGCGGAAGATCCGGGGCGAATTGATGCCCGCACTGTGCCTCGCCGATACCGCATTCGCCGCCAGCGGAACGGGCATCACCGCTTTTGCCCAGCTTGGAAGCGCACCCGGAAACGCGATCGAAGCTATTTCATGTTTACCCGAAGCAGCCGCTGCCCAGACTGCATGGGTGGGGGTCGTAAGTCGTAACGACGGCAGTTACGAATCCATATCGCTATCCCAGGCTGCCACGGTAAGAAGCATGACGGCCGCAGCGCAATCGCTCGGGATCAGGCCGGGCGACGCCGTATTCGTATCATGCACCACTGAAAGCACGGCGCTCGCACAGACAGATGCCTGGACGGACCTGCTGCTGCCGCTGCTTGCCGGGGCGACCATCGTTTGTCCGGGATCGGAAAAGCCGGAGCATTTCCGCTCCGTGATCGATCGCGAGCAGGCGTCGTTCGCATTCGGCAAGCCCGCTGAATGGTCGCAGATGCTCGATGGCTGGGCGGGCGACCGCAGGCTGAATCTCATTTGCCGTGGAGCCCGGCTGTCCTCGGCCGAAGCTGCCCGCCTCACGAAGTCAAGCTGCCGGATGTGGCTGCTTGTCTCGGCGCCGCAGACCGCCGGCCCATTTTCATCGATTCGGCTTGATGCCGCACGTCCGGGATGTGTGCTCGCGCCGCTGCCCGGGGAAACTCTGCGCATCCTCGATGCCTCCGGTTCCCCCGCGCCGTTCGGAGTTCCCGGCGAGCTCGTGGTCGAGCGCGACTTAGAGCAGCTCCGGCCCGGCTACACGGCGCGCTACTCGCCCGCGAACGGATTCGAACTAGCCGGCCGGCTGAACCGTTCCGCCACGCTGCACGGCCATCGTCTCCACCTCGAAGATCTCGAGGATCTGCTACTGGCCGGGCCATCAGTTGCCGATGCCGAAGCCGCCGTAGTCCCTGATAAGGCCGGGGCGCCCGTGCTGGCCGCCTGGGTGGCAGGCCGTAACGGTCAGCAGCCGTCAACTGCAGCCCTCCGCGCGCACCTCAAGTCCTCGGCGCCTCTGCACCTGGCCTCCGCCGATGTTATCGCCGTTACCGCCATACCACGCGGGATCGACGGGTCAGCCGATATCGGCATCCTGCCTGCCCCGGGATCGGTCGCCCAGGAAGAACCGGCAGATTCAAGCTACGTGCCGCCCCGCGACGAACTCGAGAAAAACCTCGTGTCCATCTGGGAGACAGTGCTGGGCGTCCGGCCCATCGGCATTCGCACCAATTTCTTTACGCTGGGCGGCTATTCTCTGATGATCGTGCGGCTCTTCGCCAACATCAACCGGAGCTTCTCGCTCTCGCTGCCGATCACGACTATTTTTAACGCTCCCACGATCGAGCAGCTGGCGGATATCGTTCGCGGGCGAACGCTCTATTCGCCGCTCGTGCCGGTGCAGCCCAAAGGGTCGAGGCCGCCGTTCTTTCTTATTCACTCGTACCTGCTTTACGGCGGGCTCCCGAAGGTGATAGGCGAGGACCAGCCCTTCTACGGCCTCCGCGAGCTGAACCAGTCGATGACCATGCCCGAGCGAGTTGAGTCGTATGCAAAGGAGATTCGCGCTCTTCAGCCAAAGGGTCCGTATTACATCGGCGGATGGTGCGCCGCCGGGCCGCTGGCGGTCGAGACGGCGAGGAAGCTTATCGACGCCGGCGAAGAAGTTGGAATGATCGTCCTGTTCGACTCCTGGCGTCCGGGTTACGCAGCCGAGTTGGCCGAAACCCAGAAGCATATGCCGGAGATGGCGCTGCGCGCCCGTCTGTACAGGAAATTTCGATTCCATCGCGGAAAGTTGCAGTCCCTCACGGCAGGCGGAAAAGCCAGGTACGCGTGGAACGCCATCAAACAGAAGCTGCTTTCCATGCGGTCGAGGCTCTACCTGAAGAACTGGGCCATGGCGCAGCGGCTCTTCCAGTCGCTCGGGTTGCCGCTGCCTGCATTCATGCACAACGTCAGCCTGCAGACCTTCGAGTCTATCCGCTCCTACAACGGCCAGCCGTTTCCTGGCCGGATTACGCTCATTCGTGCCACCGATGCGCCATATATTCCGGGCGCGGAGCCCGCCTGCGGCTGGGGCGCCCTGGCTGCCCGGGGAGTCGAGGTGCACTGGGCTCCCGGGAACCATGAAACCATGTTTATTGAGCCGAACCTCAGCGTGGTCGGCGAGCTGGTGCGCCAGAGTCTTGGCAAAGCACAGGAGGCGAACGCCTGATTCGACCGGCAAGGCTGGCCATCGGGGAAGTCCATCTCTGGAAACTTCGGCCCGAGCCCGCCGCCGACCTTGCGCAATATGCGCCCTTGCTTGGGGCTGAGGAACGCGATCGCGCGGCGCGATTCCGGTTTCCGCATCTGACCCAAAATTTCATCGCAGATCACGCGCGCATGCGGCTGCTTCTCGGAGCGTACACAGGACTGGCGCCCGAAAATCTTATCTTTGCCGTGAACGAATTCGGGAAGCCCGAGCTGATGAATCCTGAATCGTTGCAGCCTGAGGGGCGTGTGCGTTTCAATCTTTCGCACACCGAAGGCCTCACGCTGCTCGGTGTTTGCCTGAGTGCCGATCTGGGCGTGGATGTGGAAACGGTGCGACCGATAAGCGATCTGGAACTTATCGCGCAATCGAATTTTTCCGAGCGAGAGATAGCTGCTCTCCGTGCCTTCGGTTCTTCCGGAAAACTCCGCGCCTTCCTGCGATGCTGGACCCGCAAGGAGGCTTTCCTCAAGGCCCACGGGAAAGGCCTGTCGATTCCGCTCGACTCCTTCGCCGTAAGCCTCTCCGCAGAAGACGCTTCCGGGTTGCTGGAATGCCGATGGGATGCGGGCGAAATCACACGGTGGTCATTGTTTTCGCTCGATCTCGGCAACGAATTCATCGGCGCGCTGGCGATTCAGCGCGGGGAGTGGCGTGTTTACATGTTCGAGTGGGAGGAGCGCAATAAAACACGCCAATAGCTGTTACAAATTCTCTCTAAATGTAACTGTATGGATTACGTGACTGCCGCCGTTCCGGCGATCCAGATGCCTGCTGCCGTCATTCCGCAGCCAAGCATCCAGAGAAAGCTGACAATCAGCAGCGGCCCGGCGTGGCGATAAAGCATCGCATCGGTCGAATGGAAGGAGACAACCTCCGTTAGCCAGCAACCTATGGAAACCACGCCTCCGCATATGGCCACCGGCGAGCCCCGAACGGCAGCGAACCTGCGGCTCAGCCACACTGCCGCTGCGATCAGAACCGTAGCGATAAGGATCAGCGCGGCGATCTGGGGCCCTGACCGTTGGTTATACCAGTGATGAGTCATTGCTCCGCTGCGGAGCTGCGCATAGAGTTTCCAGCGCCAATCGAATGCGATGTCCAGCAAAAAAACCAGGTCAAGAGCGCCAAGAACAGCCGCAAGCCGGACAACGCGTCTATCCGCTGAACGCGCGGCGGTTACGGCACATGCCGCCGCTGCGATGAGATACGAGGCCACCCCGCTTGCTTTTACCGGCGTCAGCCACTCGGCAGCCATTCGCATCACCATGGTCCATCCCTTATAGTAGGGGCTGTTAAATCAGGCCTGATTTTTTCGAAAGTGAGAGCCCCTTGATTCTCCCCCCTTTGCTGGCTTTCATCGCATGGGTATTCGTGTCGCTGGTTTTCTTCCGGCGCTATCCCATTCGTGTTGCCATTCTGCTCAACTTTCTCGGCGGCTGGGCCGTCCTGCCGGTGGCCCGCTTTTATGGCGAGCCTTCGCCCTACTGGATTCTCGGCAATGGTTTATACACGGGCTACTTTCTCACCAAGGCGACCGTCACCTCGCTCACGGGACTGCTATGGCTGCTGGTGCTCGACCGGCGCAGCTTTCGTGCGTTTCGACTCACCTTCTGGGATCTGCCGATGTTGGTCTGGTGCGTCGTTCCGTTGCTTTCCGCAATCGCCAACCCGGAGTTCTTCGGCGACGCCATGGCGGGCGAGCTTTACCAGATTCTGGCATGGGGTGTCCCCTGGGTGATCGGCAGAGTTTATTTCTCCGAGACAGACTCACTGCGGCTCGCAGCCAGGGCGTTCGTCATAGCGGGCCTGCTTTACCTGCCCGTCTGTCTGTTTGAGGCGGCGGCGGGGCCGCAGATTTACGCACATCTCTACGGATACCAGCCATACCGCTGGGTCAGGGTGCATCGCTATATCGGATATAGGCCGATCGGACTGCTCGAGACGGGCACGCAGCTTGGCATCTGGATGTGTACTTCGGCCCTTATCGCTGTCTGGCTCTGGATGCGCCGTACGGTCGACCGCGTGCTTGGCATTCCCACCAGGTGGGCAGCAGCGATTCTCGTGGCAGCCGCGCTGCTCTGCCAATCTGGCGGCAGCATCCTGCTTCTTTTTGGACTTCTTCCATTTGTGTTTGTCAGCCGCCGGAATTTCCCGCGCGTCTTCGCCATTCTGCTGGTACTCGGGATTCTTCTGTTCGCTGGTGTCCGCCTGACCAAGACGGTTTCTGTCCGCAGCCTCCTCAAGCGCAGCCCAGTCGTGCGCTCGACGGCTGCGTTCCTCAAGAGTGCCGGCCGCGGCTCACTTATGATGCGGCTTGAAATGGACGAGCGAAGTGTGGACGCGGCCCTGGAGCAGCCCATCCTGGGGTCCAGTGAGTGGGACTGGTGGCGCAACAGCGGCCTGCGGCCTTCCGGATTATGGCTGCTGGCCTTTGGCATGTACGGAATCTTCGGACTCTTAGCTCTCGAGGCGCTGCAGATCGTTCCCATTGTGCGCGTAGTGTGGTTTCCCATGGCGCGCTCCGATATCGAAGACATGAACCTCAGACATGCGTTCGTAGCCGTCGTGCTCATGACCGCTATCGACAACCTGCTCAATAATTCGATGATCCTGCCGCTGCTGGTGGTCATGGGAGGCATGAGTACCTGGGAAGCGGCGACCAGTGCTCTCCATATGGACATTGAGCCGCCGCGTGCGATGCTTTCAGATGGCCCGCATCAGCAGAAGAAACTGCCGATCATCGAAGGCCCCGTCGTTCAGCTGAACGACGCGCCACGGGGATAGTGGACCGTCACGTTTCCGCGCCGCGTCAGGCGCTCAGCTCTGCCTGATGCGCGGTCCCGCCGGGGAAGCAGGCGGCTTCGCCCTCACGCAGCACACGCGTAAGCATCTCGCCGAACTGTGGCAGGTGGGGCTTCCGGAACATGGATTCGTGATCCCCCGGGGCGAACTCGACCACCACTCCTTCTCTGGCGACGCAGGACCAGCCGAGCGAAGGCTCGCATCCCGAAACCTGCACTACGTCCGAGGGCCGAAAGAGAATGATTTTTCCGGGATAGGTTTGTGGCGTGCTAGGGCGCAGGTCGTCGGCCCCGAGCAGCGCAAGGCGCTCTCGAATGGCTCCGGGGGCGAATGTAAGCTTCCGCTCCAGCCATCGAGCTGCCGCGCGGCGATGGACGCCAACGGATTCAAGCGCATCGTTCCAGCGCCGCGATGTACTGGCAGACAGATAGCGCAGCCGTCCTGCCCAATCCAGGCCCCGGAGCCGCTCAGAATGGAATTTTGCGAAGCTGGCCAGCTTGGCTTTCAGCAGGCTGGTTCCATCTTCGCTTCGAAGCTTGTAACCCGGACACTCCGAATCGAACAGCGCGAGCACAGCCACGATTCTTCCCCGCTCACGCAATTGCCGCGCGACTTCCACGGTGAGCGATCCGGCGAGGCACCAGCCCACCAGACTCAGCGGCCCGTCCGGGTAGACCCGGTTGATCTCGCGTGCGTACAGCGCGGCTCGGTCTTCGAGCGATACGGCCGGCCCGGAATCGTCAAGCTCGCGCACGCCGAAGATGGGGCGGTCTTCCTCGATGGCTTCGCAGAGCGCTGCGTAGATCAGGTAGGAATGGATCACGAACAGCGGAGCCCCTCTGCCTTCTTTCCGGATGGGAACGAGCATCGGCAGCGGCTCACCTTTGCCGAGGACCTCTGCCAGTTTGCGCGGGGTGGGTGCGTCAAATAGAAGACTGATCGGCAGCTTTTTGCCCAGAAGGCGATGAATGCGCACGAAAAGCCGGGCCGTGAGCAGCGAATAGCCTCCATAATCGAAGAAGCTGTCGGTCACACCAATGCCCGGCCGGCCCAGAACCTGACGGAAGATTTCAAGGAGTTTGGCTTCGAGTTCGGTGGCCGGAGCGACGTTCGCGGCTTCCGGCAGTTCCTCCTCCTGCCCCGGCAGGGTCTCCGGGATCGGAAGGGCCCGACGATCAATTTTGCCGCTGCCGGTAAGCGGCAGGGCGTCCAGGCGCGCGATGCGCGCAGGAAGCATGTACTCCGGCAAGTATTGCCCGGCGTACTGCTTTAATTCTTTCGGCTTCAGCAACTGCCCGGCAGCGAGAGTTACGTAGGCCACCAGTCTGGGCTCGCCCTCAACGTCCTGTCGCAGGATAACGGCTGCATTCTGGATCGAGGTGTGCGAACGCAGGACCGACTCGATTTCAGCCAGTTCGATGCGGTAGCCGCGCAGCTTGACCTGATGATCGAGCCGGCCCATAAACTCCAGCTCATAGCCGGATGGGAGCGTATCGAGCGCGCGCACCAGGTCTCCGGTGCGAAAGAGGGTAGCGCCTGGTTCGGAAGAGAATGGATCAGGTATGAATCGCCGCGCCGTCAACTCGGGGCGATCCAGGTAACCCGGGCTTACCCCCACCCCGCCGATGCAAAGTTCTCCCGGGAAGCCGGGCGGCAACGGCTTTCCGGCTTCGTCCAGGACATAGAAGGTGGTGTTGGCAATTGGAGGCCCCAGCGGCACAATGCCATTCTCGCCCTCGACACGAATGGCCCCCGAATAGATTGTGGTTTCAGTCGGGCCGTAGCAATTCCATAGTTCCTTACCCAACGGCAGAAGCTGATTGGCCAGGTCCCGGGGAAGGGCCTCCCCGCCGGATATCATCCTGAGATTCGCTTTGCCGCTCCATCCGGAGCTAACCAGCAGTCTCCAGGTGCATGGCGTCGCCTGCATGAGCGTGGCGTCATTTTCCTCAAGAAGGCGGGTCAGTTCGAAAGCATCTCCCGCCGCGAACCGATCGGCAACGATGAGGGTTGCGCCCGAAGCGAGCGGCATCAACATGTCCATCGTGGCGATATCGAACGCGATAGTGGTGATGGCCAGCACGCGGTCGCCAGGAACGATTTTCGGCATTCCCGATCCGGGGTCGAAGAGATTGACCAGCGACCGATGACGGATAGGCACACCCTTGGGCTTCCCGGTCGAGCCGGAGGTGTAAATAATGTAGGCTAGGTTTTCGGGAGAAGGCGCTTGCAACTCGATCTTCGGCTGCTCATGCCCGGGCCATTCGCGGTCCATGCACAGCACCGGCGAGGGCATCTCGCCGAGCGAGGGTTCTGTGGCCATATCCGACAGAACAGCTACCGGCTTGCACTCTTCCAGCGTTGACGCGAGCCGTTGCCGGGGGTGATGCGGATCGAGCGGCACGTAGCACGAGCCCGACTTGAGGATGGCCAGCAGCGCCACGGGAAGCTGCTCCGACCGCTCCATGCATATCGCAATGGGGCGGTCCCGACCGGCACCGATCGACACCAGATGCTGCGCCCGTAAGGTCGATTGAAGTTCGAGTTCCCGGTAAGTCAGTTGCCGAGCGCCGAATTTCACGGCAATCGCATCGGGATTGCGCTCGGCCTGACGGGCGATCAGATCTGGTACGGTGACTCGGCTGTCATACTCCCTTTCGGTGCTATTCAGCCCGCGGTAAAAGCGCAGAATTTCGGCCTCATCGAGCAGGGACAGCGTGCTGAGGGGAGAGTCGGGCGACTGCGCGCCAGCAAGCAGAAGGTTCCGCAACAATGCTAGCCAGCCGTTAAGCGTTCTTTCAGACCACCATCCATTCGAGCTGGCCAGGACAAGTCTGAGCACTCCCTGCTCTTCCTTGGCTGTCAGCCTCAGGGCCGCGCCCTCGTGTGGCACGGCGCGGGACCGGGTTCCCAGGAACTGATAGGCGGCGCCATCGCAAGGCGCCGCATTGCCGGCAAGCTTCTCGATTCGTATTTTGGCAAGCGCCGCCTTGAAGCCGAGACCGTTTTCCCAGACGAAGGCGGCGACACACGGTTCGGGCGTATGACAAACAATGGCGATTCTCTCCTGCCACCCCAGCCGGGCAAGCAGACCGGCGAAGCCGGCCAGCAGGAAGTCGTCGATTGAAGCATTCAATTCTGCAGATGCCCGGACGAGAATGTCGCGGTGTTCCCCGGTCAGTTCCAGCGTGGTGAAGGCCGGCCCTTCTCCCGGGGAGCAGCGGCGCTCAGCTGGAAGGCGGCGTATCAACTCCTCTGGGGCCGCCTTCCTCTCTGTGTGGCCCTGATCAGAAGTTTCGGGGAGTGGGGAAGGGTGCGGCACCAGGGGCTCCATGGACACTTTATCTGGGTAACACTGATTCAAAATTGAGTAAATGGCCGGTTCGGGTAACCGGAAACGGAAGAGTCAGCATTGCGCTCGGGGAATGGCTGGCCCCCAATTGTTAGTGTCTGTTTCCGTGAAAACGTTGCTCCCGAAAAGCAAATTGGAAGTAACACTTTTGTGGGAGCCTATAATCAGCCTCGGAAAGGCACGGTATGAGAAAGGCGCTGCTGTTTCTGACGGCGTGCTTTTGCGGCGCGGCTTCAGCTCAGAGCTCAGTAGACAATTCAAAATGCCCAGTCGGCTTCGAGCGGGTAGACGTGCGGTATGACCACGCGGGCGGCGAATCCGTGCCGCAAATGAGGCTGGCTTTTGCCAATCAAACAAGAAAGACCGTTACAGGCTTTGTGTTTTCGCTTGCCGTTTTCGACTCCGGCGGGAATCCGACTCCTTACCCTTACCCGTTTGAATATCGTCGTGGAATTCCGCCCGGCGAACCGGCGCGTGCCCGACTTTGGAAGCTCGATCCGGCCTCGGTCGATATCCATCGTTCCGGCGAAAGGGTCACTCTGCTGGAAGCCACCTTTGCCGACGGAAGCATTTGGAAAGATAATGGTTCACGAGCTTGCAGCGTGGCTTTCGATTACCGCTCGCGATAGAAGCCTCAGATAGCTTCGTCGCACCCGATCAGCTCCCACGAGGTATTTAAATCCCGAACCTCGTGCAGGACTTCTTCGAGCTGTTCCTCCCATGGAGACAGCTCAAACCCGAAAGTAGCGACAAATTTGCGGCAGGAGAGGAGGCAATATCTCGGCCTCTTCGCGAAGGAGGCGTTTTCTGCCGTTTCAGTTGGGGTGACGAGCGGTCGCCTCGCCGCAGGCGCCATTGAGAGAATGGTCTCGGCGAACCCATGCCAGGTAGTGGCGCCTTGTGCCGTCAGATGGAAGATTCCCGTGGGAAAATCGGTCTTGCGGGAGCCGTTATACATGTGCACCAGCCGCTCGGTGGCGCGCGCCACAGCCTTCGTCGATGTAGGGGCGCCGATCTGATCGGCGGCCACATGCAGTTCGTTGCTGTATCGGGAGAGCCGCAGGATGGAACGCAGGAAGTTCTCGCCCCGCGCGCTGTAGATCCATCCCAGCCGCAGGATAAGCGCTCGCGCAAAACTCGATGCGATGCCCTGTTCGCCGGCAAGCTTAGACGCTCCGTAAACGTTTAGAGGGGATGTGCGATCGCATTCGAGGTACGGCTCCGTCTTGGAACCATCGAAGACCTGGTCGGTGGAGTAGTGAATGAGAAGCGCGTCCAGCCGATGGGCTTCCTCGGCCAGCACTACGGGAGCCATGGCGTTCAGGGCGAAGCACGCGTCCCAGTTCCGCTCGGCCGCATCCATATCGCTGAAAGCCGCGGTGTTGATGATTACCGACGGCTTCGCGTCACGCACAAAATGCCGGATCTCCTGCTCGTCGGTGAGGTCCAGTTCACGGCTTCCCGTAGAGATGACTTCTGCCGCGCTCCTGTCGAGCGTACGGAACTCTGAGCCCAATTGCCCGTTCGACCCAGTCAACAAAATACGCATTGCCCCTTCTGCCCCAGCAGCCCGCCCCGAGGTTCGAGCCGAGTAAAGATTTGAATTCGTTGGGGGATTTAAATACTGGGGGTCCCTTGATGCGTTCAGCGGATTTGGAGACCTGAAGAAGAGTCGGCTTGTTTTGCCTTTCAGCGTGCTTTGCTAGGAGCCTGTGCCCCGCAAAACCACCTCTGCAGTCCGGACCAGGATTTTCAGGTCCATCCAGAAATTCCAGTTCTCGACGTAAGCGATGTCCAACGCCACATACTGATCGAAGGAGGGATCGTGTCTGGCGCGCACCTGCCAAAGTCCTGTAAGGCCTGGCAGGACGTCGAGCCTGCGATAGTGCTTCACCTCATACTGCGCCACCTCATTGGCGAGCGGCGGTCGCGGCCCCACCAGGCTCATGTCGCCCAGCAGCACATTGAAGAGCTGCGGCAGCTCATCCAGACTGAATTTCCGCAGCAGCCGGCCCACGGGAGTGACCCGCGGATCGTTCTTAATCTTGAAGAGAATGCCATTGCGCTCGTTTGCTGAAGCCAGAGCGGCCTTCATGCGGTCGGCGCCCAACTTCATCGTCCTGAATTTCCAAAGCCGGAATACCCTGCCCTTTTTGCCGATGCGTTCGGAAACATAAAAGGCCGGCCCCGGCGAGGTCATTTTTACTAGCAGGGCGATGGCCACGAAGAGCGGGGCCAGCATGGCGAGGAGAATCGACGAGAGCACAATGTCCACCGCCCTCTTCAGCAACAGAGCAAGCGCACGGTCGTTGCGCCGATGAATCGTCATCACTGGGAAGTCACCCAGGTAGAAGATCTGCGCGTCGGGAGCCATGTCCTCAAACAGTCCCGGGATGGCGAGCACTTCGATTCCCAGATCGGCGGCAATCTCGACCAGCTCCAGGACCTGAGCCGTGTCGCAACTGCCGGCAATGATGATCTCGTCGACAAAGTGCTGGCGGACCAGATGACGGAGTTGATAAAGACTGCCGAGGACCTCCTTCGAGTCGGCGTGGGGAGCTGCTTCTCCGGGAAGTTCGACGAAGCCCTTAAAGATGCGCCCCAGGCGCTGGCGATGCTTCAGTATCTGCCTGCGCACAGCGTCACTCATGTGGCCGGTGCCGAGGATAAGAACGTTTCGTGTGCCGATGCCCTTCTGAAAATCACGATGCAGCGAGTAACGCCAGAATCCGCGCAGGAGGCAGAGCAGGGGAGTAGTGAAGCACACCAACGAAATCACCACGGCTCGTGGCGTCGTGGCGTCGTGGGTCATGTACATTGCGCCACACAGCAGCAGGCCGGCGTTCAGGCAGGCCTGCACGGTCATGCGCTGTTCGTGAAGAATCGAGTCGCTCTGCAGACGTCCGTAAAGCCCATCGTGCCAGCCTAGAACCAGCAGAGTGGTGATGAACCACAACACATAGGCAAGCTGCGCCAGCATCGCCGGCCCGGCGGCAATAGCCCGGTGCAGCCCGGACCAGCTGCCAGCCGCATGTCCTGCATGAAGATGCAATGCAAGGTAAACCGCGGCAATGACCGCGCACACATCGGTCGCCATCATCAGGACTGCGTTCACCACCGGCTGGGTGGCCAAGCCTCTCTTCGCGGAACTCAGCCCGCTCAGGCTCGTCGGCCGCAGATCGGTTTTCGCAGCCTGTTGACCAAAGACAGAGGTAATTCCTAAATTAGCGCCCATTTAATTTGATTTCCCCGCCATGATGTCTTTCATCCCAAGAAAACTGATTTGGGTAAAATCGGTTATCTAACGTGCCATCGCATGGGGGTCGCGGTTGCCAGGAGGGAGGCAGGCGATGTGCGGCATGTCTTTTGAGAACTTTGCCAGGCAACTCGTCACAAAGATTCGCCGCTATGGCGGATCAAAAAAATATGCTGTAGTGGTTGCTGCTTTCGACCAGGCTTCGCCCATATCACTCACACCGAGCGAATCTCGAAAACTTGGAGGGTGCTGGATCTTTCAACTAACTGCGAGAACCGGGGGCAAGCACAACAAGAAGCACGAACCGCTACTTCTCCAGCGAAACAGCCAGGCTGGAGTTCGATCGGATCGCAAAAGCTCTCGATCGATGGGATGAAACTAACAGGCGCGCTCTGTATCTATCATCCCCAAATGGTAACGGGCACGAGGGATTAGTAGAAATCACACGAAAAGATTACCTTTTCCCGTTACCAGATGGGGATGGTGGGCGTTCGCCGCTCCGTTATGCTGTCCTGAAACAAATATCTCTGCTCGCCGATCCATCAAAGAGCAGAAAGAGTTACAAATTGTTGCGGTCAGGCGCTTCCTTTGACCTGGTTCCGTTCCCCGGATTAGTTCTTCTGGTTCTCCGGATCTCTCGATCAGTTTCTTTTGCAGCAGCCTGTTCTTTGGCTGAATGAAGGAAGATTCATGAATGCCGTCACCATTGTTCCCCATTACTTTCCGAGCGACCTGCCTTCGCAGCAGACGTTTCAGACCGGGTTCGACCGACGGCCCTTTCCGCTGACCCACTCGGTCCATCAGTCTGAGCTTTTCGGCTGGCCGATGCTTTCCAGGCTCGCCGCTCGGGCCGAAGCCAAATCCGGGGGATACTACTTCGAGTCCGGCAGCACCGCTCCCGGGGAAAAATGGCGGGGGGTCCCGGAGGGCAAGTCGCTGGTCCAGGTGCTCGAGAATATTGGTGAATCCAATTCTCTGGTCATGCTGAAGCGCGTTCAGGAATATGACGAGT
Source organism: Silvibacterium sp. (assembly GCA_019232935.1). Lineage (GTDB taxonomy): Bacteria > Acidobacteriota > Terriglobia > Terriglobales > Acidobacteriaceae > Silvibacterium. The sequence continues at coordinate 30,369 of JAFAMZ010000013.1, read as the reverse complement.
ACCGAAGCTTTCTCCAGGCCTGCATGGATGAGCTCGGCCGCCTTTGCAACATCGACCTGAAGCGCACTTACCGCGATCCGGTCATGACCATTCTGATCACATCGCCGGGGCGGGTTACGCCCTATCACATCGATGGCGAAGCGAATTTTCTTTTGCAGATCCAGGGTTCGAAAACGGTGCACATCTTCGACGGCGACGATCCGGAGGTTCTGAGCGACATCGAGCTTGAGAAATTCTGGTCGGGCGACGACACGAAGGCCCCGAAATATCGCGAGAGTCTCGAGCAGAAGGCCTGGCGGTTTGAGCTGTCTCCGGGAACCGGCGTGAGCAATCCGGTGATCTTTCCTCACTGGGTTGAGAACGGCCCTGCTGTATCGGTCTCACTCAGCATGAACTTCAAACGCGTCTTCGATCCGAAAGCGGACGCGTATCGCATCAACAACGTCCTGCGCAAAGCCGGTCTTCATCCGCGCCGCCCCGGAACATCCGCGGTGCTTGACAGTATCAAGAGCGGCGGCTACCGCGCGATGAGAAGATTGAAGCGGCTGGCGGCCCGGTGATCGATTGTTTCGGAGCTTTACGAGAACACATTTCAAGTCGCACACACTGTTCAACCGGCGGAGTCTGCAGCAGAATCTCATTCAGACACCCGGGAGTATTTCTTTTCCAGCTGTACGAGGAGCAATCGCGCGGCGTTTGCTTAATCCTTGCTCAATCGATTCGTCAACGAGCCTCGCTGCAAGTCGTCTAGCGCACGAAAGTTGTAGCAGTTGCGCTAAGACGCTTGCCGGAAATCGGGCTATACTGAACGGGATTTCGTGGATGCGCCACTTGCTCCACCGCCCCGGAAATCTTCCGTTAATCGCTGTAGCGCAACCGGATAACTTGTTGCGACGGAACGAGAGGTTCTACGCTGCGCGGCTTTTTTGGCATCTGCCGCGCCCGCCCCGTGCAGCCGTTTCAGCCCTACTCGGAGAAAATGCCTGGCAATGACCCAATTGGCTGACCAGACTGCGCCGCCTGTATCGCGGCCTACCGAACCCCAGGTGCTTCAGCGGCCCGCCCCGATCAGAACGCGGCGGGAGCAGCTGCGCAACGTGATGCCCGAAATCTGGAGCATCATGCGCCCCCGGAAATGGCTCCTGCTCTTTGGGCTCATCCTGCTGATCATCAATCGCGCCTCGGGACTGGTTCTGCCCCTCTCAACCAAGGTCCTCATCGACAAGGTGATGATTGCCAGGCACGGATATCTCCTGCTCCCGCTGGTCGGCGGCGTGCTTCTGGCTACCGCCATACAGGCGATTACGGCATTCGCTCTCGCGCAGTCTCTATCCAAATCGGCGTGGGAGCTCATCACCGACCTGCGCATCCAGATTCAGGCGCATATCGGGCGCCTGCCGATCGCCTTCTACGACGCCAACCGCACCGGCGTGCTCGTCTCGCGCATCATGTCTGACGTCGAAGGTGTGCGCAACCTGATGGGCACCGGCCTGATGGAGTTCCTTGGCGGAACGTTGACCGCGCTGATGTCTCTGGGCGTGCTGATCAGCATCAGCTTCAAGATGACCATCGTGGCCACGCTCATCATGGTCGGATTCACGCTCGCCCTGCGCAAGGTCTTTGGCACCATCCGGCCGATTTACCACGAGCGCGCAAAAATCTACGGCGATGTCACCGGACGGCTCACCGAGTCGCTCGGGGGAGTCCGCGTCGTCAAGGGATACCGCGCTGAAGCCCGCGAATCAGCCGTCTTTGCCGGCGGGGTGCGCCGCCTGCTGGCCAACATCATGCGGTCGATCACCGCCATTTCCTTCATGAGCGTGTCGTCAACTGTCGTTGTCGGACTGATCGGCGCGCTAGTCATGTTCATCGGAACCCGGGAATACCTTGGGCACGAGCTCACCATCGGCCAGTATGGCGCCTATGCGGTGTTTCTGGCCTATCTCATTGCGCCGGCATTCCAGGTGGTGTCCGTGGGAACCCAGCTCACCGAGGCCATCGCCGGGCTCGACCGCACCCGCGAACTGCTGGCCGAAGCCGAAGAAGATGATGATCCGCGCCGGACGTATATCATTCCGCCCGGCGGACTAATCGGCGAAGTTCGGTTCGAGGACCTTCACTTTGCCTATCACGCTGACAAGCCGGTGCTACGCGGCGTCTCGTTCATCGCTCCGCCCGGGACCGTGACGGCTCTTGTCGGCCCCTCCGGATCGGGCAAATCGACCATCATCAGCCTGATCACCGCATTTCATAATCCCGATAGCGGCAAGATTCTCCTCGATGGCATCGACCTCACAACCATCGAACTGGGCAGCTACCGCTCCCATCTTGGCGTCGTGTTGCAGGAGTCGTTCCTCTTCGACGGGACCATTCGCGACAACGTCGCATTCTCCCGCCCCGATGCCCGCGAAGAGGAGATCCTCGAAGCGGCCCGCATCGCCCGCGTCGATGAATTCGCTACCCGCTTCCCCGAGGGCTACGACACCATTGTCGGCGAGCGGGGTGTGAAACTCTCGGGAGGCCAGCGGCAGCGCATCTCGATCGCCCGCGCTATCCTCGCCGATCCGCGTATTCTCATCCTCGATGAAGCGACTTCGAGCCTCGACTCGGAATCCGAAGCGCTCATTCAGGAAGGACTGTCGTATCTGATGCGCGGGCGCACCACCTTTGTCATCGCGCACCGGCTCTCAACCATCCGCCGCGCCGATCAAATCCTGGTTATCGACAGCGGCATGGTGCAGGAGCGCGGTACGCATGCCGAACTGCTTTCCGCCCGCGGCCAGTACTACGATCTGTACACCCGGCAATATGCTTTCGAAAGCAATCTGTTTCTCGCGCCCGGTGAAGGCGATACCCAGCCGGAAGAAGAACGCGACCAGGCTGCGGGGCTCAAAGGTCCGAGCCTGTCGCAGGCGCTGCGCGGCCGGCTCAATTGAAGGGGATCAGCTCTTTCGGAAGTAGAACCCGCGAAAACTCGGCACATCGCACTCGGGATGAAAGTAGACGTGCATCGAACGCGGCAGCGTCCACTGATCGATCGCCGAGTATCCCAACGCTTCCATGCCGCGGATAAGCCGGGTGGTATTTCCTACCTTGTGCACCACGAAGGAATGAAGCGACGACTGTACGCTGAAATATGGTTCGCCGTCATACAGGGGCACCCTGTTGACCAGTACATGACGGGGCTTCGATGAAAGCTGACCGAGGATCTCCGGAAGGTCCGGCTCGATATACTGCAGCGCGCCGTTCGTGAGGTAGATGGTCGAACCATCCGCTGCAGCGCGTTCGGTGGTGAAGTGCAGAGCGTCGGCATTCTGTTGCCGGGCGAACTCCGGCCCGCGCGAGGCAAACGACTCCACATCGCATACCGTCCACTCCAGACCCTCTGGATAGCGGATGTACTCCCGGTATTTGTAGTAGCACTGGCCGAATCCGCCCCCCAGGTCGAAGACTCTGCATCCGGGCTCGAAAGCCTGTGAGAGCCAGACAAGTACCGGGTAGTCCTGGGGGTTGAAGAGAAACTGCTTGCCGATAAAGAACTCCGGCACTTCGTCCAGGTTGAATCCCTCGGGCCTGCCTTTCGGAATGGCCCTTTCCGCCTCTTCAAAAGTTGCATATACGCCTCGATAGCGTGGCGCCTTCTCAGGATCGTTGAAGTAGCGGTAGGTGTAGAGGTCTCGCACAATCGCAACAGCTCGTTGCAATATCGTTTTCATCCGGGTCCCTGTTGTGGTTTCACTTAGCGATGCGAGAGGGCTTGAATACCCGCGGGCGGATTTGAGAACGGTTAGTTGGCCCGCTTTTGCTGCAACAATTTCTTGCCGGCAAATCCGGCCTGCATAACCATCCGCTTCGTATTATCCAGAAGCGCCGACTTGCCTGGAGGCGTCGGATTCAGTCCCATCTTCCTCAGATAGTAGTTCGCCTGGAAGACATACTTACGCTGCCAATCCTTGTACTGATAGCTGATACTCAGCGAGATAGAGACGTTATTGCCGTTCTTCAGCCAGTGCGGAAAATTCACCGGAATGTGTACGCCCGTGCCCGGCTTCATCAGAAATACGGTGGCCCGGTTCTGATACTGCGGCTTGTAGACTCCGGCGTTGTTGTCTTTCGACCAGAAGGTCTCCAGTTCGGTTTCCGGAAGTACCTCACGGTCGTTGCGATCGAAGACGCTGATTTCCTTTTCGCCCCGCACCTGCATCAAAAAGTTGCACTCGCGATCGATATGGTAGGAAGTCACCCGATTGGGCGACGTCAGAAAGATGATCGCCTCCTGACTCTTTTTGTCCTGATCGATCTGGCGTCCGCTCAGGCGCTGAACTTCCTTGAGGCACTCGTCAAGCACTTCGCTGTAATCGGGGTCTTTGTGGACGCGCTTCATCAGGATCCACGCTCCGGCATTGTCAATTCTGTCGAAGGTTTCCTCGAGCGTCTGTTTGCGCTCGGGCACGGAATCCCATCTCTGCCCGATGCCGATTTCTCCGGCGTCGTAGTAGATGCCGGGGCGCGTAACTGGATCGTCAATTAATTGACGAAGTCGCGATAACTGGAACAGAGGATGATCGGCGCAAAAGCAGTGAGTAAATTCAAAAGGCTTTTCATCAAAGTTTTCCCGAAACCCGGGATTTGCGGCATTAAAAATGGAAGCAGTCAGGTGCATTTGCGTGGGAGTGGTCGGCATGCATGCTCCTCTCGTCTACCATACTCCCAGGTCTTCTTGATGCGGTATGCCACGAAGGTAGGGTTTACATCACCCTCGGGCATAATAGCAATAAATGTAGTTACTGGTACCCTGACTATTGCTGATGCTTCGAATTGCCAGTTTGCCTCGGCCCCACGCAAGTGTTTCCTTGAAAAACGAAACAATAAGGGAAAATGAAATCCAAGCCTGAATCGAGCCGAGGGACTGGTCCCGGCCTGTCATGACCGTCAACGCGGAGCTTACTCCATCGCCCCGCGAGGATCTGGACGATTCGCCGCTTCGTGCGCTCGAATCGAAGGCCGTCCGCGGCACATATTTTGTCACCATCTCTTATGGGCTGGCGCTTGCGCTGAGGCTGGTCAGCAGCATCGTGCTCAGCCGTCTGTTTGCGCCTGAACTCTTCGGCGTTCTCACCCTCGTGAGCACCATCATTCTTGGAATGTACCTGTTCTCGCACATCGGCCTGCAGGACAGCATCATCCAGGACCCGCGCGGCGACAACCTTACATTCCTCAATACCGCATGGACCGTGCAGGTCGTCCGCGGCATAGCACTCTTTCTCATCACCATTCCGCTCGCCTGGCCGGTCGCGCATTTCTACCATGATTCCCGGCTGCTATGGGTTTTGCCGGCCCTCGGGTTCGGCAACGCTATCTCCGGATTCACTTCCACAAGCCTGCTCAGTCTCGCGCGCCACCTGGGAGTCGGCAAGATCTCGGCGCTCGAGCTTCTGCAACAGATCGTGCAATTCGTGGTCACGCTGGTGTGGGCGCTTTATCAGCCTTCGCTGATGGCGCTGGTGGCCGGCCGTCTCATATCTGAATTAGTGCGCACCATCGCCAGCTATTTCCTTATGCCGGAGCTCAGGCCCCGTTTCACCTGGCACACCGAGTCGCTGCGCGCGCTGGTAAAGTTTGGCCGTTGGATTCTTATCGGTACCGGGCTTACCTTTCTCGCCGGTCAGTCCGACCGGCTCATTCTTGCCAAACTCATCTCCTTCCAGTTGCTGGGCATCTACGGCATTGCGTTCCAGATATCAGACGTTCCTCGCCAGATCATTCTTCAATTCTGCGGCCGTGTGGGGTTCCCTTTCATTGCCCGGTTCTCCGCCAGGCCCCGCCGCGAATATCAAGACATCCTTCTCAAATACCGGAAGCTGGTGCTTGCCCTCGGCGGCCTCATGCTCATCCTGGTCATCTGCACCGGCGACCTCTTCATCACCCATGTCTACGACCATCGTTATCATGCGGCCGCATGGATGATCGGCATTCTCGCGCTCGGCCTCTGGCACACCCTTCTTTACAGCACCACGTTCCCCGCGATTTTGTCACTGCAGAAGGCACATTACAACGCGCTGGGCTACTTTGTGTATTGCGTTTCGCTTTACATAGCACTGCCGGTCGGCTTTCATTTCCTGGGAATGACCGGAGCGGTGTTGGCGGTTGCAGTCGCCGACTTGCCAATGTATTTCGTCGGCCTGTACAGCGCGTATCGCGAGCGCATTCGCCTGTTTGCACAGGATGCATGGCTCACACTGGCCTTCGTTGTTTCGCTGGCCGCGGCCCTGGCGCTTCGCTGGTCTCTGGGTTTCGGATCGCCATTTGCCGGGATCCCGTGGTAGAGCCGCCGCTACTCCGGACCGGTTACTTCCCGAACTTAAGTGTTATTGCCCATGGCGGGAACGCTTTTTAGACTGGACTTGAACCCATCGGATAGCTGAACGCGGCGCTCGATCGCGCCCCCAACAACAAGGAAAATCCATGAAGGAATTGCTGAGCGATGAATTTGCGTTGAAGCTGGAGCGTCTGGCCCGGGAAAATGCGGAAAGGTACAAAAACGGCAAACCTTTCCCGCATATCTACTTTGACGACTTTCTGCCTGCCGAGGCCGCCGAAGCTGCCCTGCGTGAGTTTCCCGAACCTAAAGAACTGAAGTGGCAGCAATTCGATAATCCCAACGAAAAGAAGCTGGCGTTCGATGTAGTCGAAAAGCTGCCCACCGGGGACCGGGACGTTCTCTACTTCCTCAACAGCCGCCCCATGCTTCAGTTTCTTGAGGTGCTCACCGGGATCAAGGGAGTAATTCCCGATCCCTATTACGTCGGCGGAGGACTGCACCAGATCAGGCGCGGCGGAAAGCTCGATGTGCACGCCGACTTCAACCATCACGCCAAGCTGAATCTGGAACGGCGAATCAACGTACTTGTCTATCTCAATAAGGACTGGAAAGAAGAGTACGGCGGGCATTTCGAACTATGGAACAGGGACATGACAGCCTGCGAGCTGAAGATTTTGCCCATCTTCAATCGCTGCGCTATCTTCAGCACCACTTCCACCTCTTACCATGGACACCCGACGCCTCTCGCCTGTCCGCCGGAGCGCGCCCGCAAGTCGATCGCAACCTACTACTACTCCAATGGCCGTCCCGAGGAGGAGATGAACGATTCGCATTCGACGCTCTTCATGAAGCGGCCTGAAGACGTTGAAGTGAGGCCATCGGTGTTGAAAAAGTTTGTGCATGCAGTCACCCCACCTATCGTGGCCGATGCGGTACGGAGCCTTCGCAGGTAAAAAACCAAACGACAGGTTTATTTCGGACACCGCATGCTGTTGCATGCGGTTTTTTTTTGTTCCTGCGACAGTACTTTTTACATTGACAGCGCCGTTTACCGGTTAGACAATCCTAACGTTTCCGGCAGTTTCTAGTTCCCCTCCGGAACCTCACATTCGCCGCGACCTCATTGGGAGCTGATGTTCCCCCGGCCCGCCACGATGGGCCCAAGAAGTATCCTTCGAGGCGTGATCGACCGGTGCTCTTTAGCCCTGACAGGAGATTCCGTCAAATGAAAAAGGCCCGCTTTCTGCGTTGCGTTGCCCTGGCCGGGTGTGTCTTTTCGACCGCCTCGGCACTTTTTGCCCAGAACTCGATTCAGCTTTTCGGTCCGGTCAACGTTCGCCTTTCAGCCAATGGAACCAGTAATGCGAACCCAAACATATTCAGCTCCACTACCTTGCAGTTGAGTTGTCCGGCAGGAGCGCCAATCACGGCTGTGCTCTCAGGACCTATTACTTCGAGTGGTCCGGAAAATCTTCTCGTGGATAACTACGTGAATCTCACCGTCACCACCAGCGGGGCCGAAGAAGATCCCACCGTCGGGCCAACGAACGTTTGCCGCGGAGGCGTAAGCGAGGGCGGCTATAACGATTGCTTCACCACCGGCTACCAGGGTCCCGCATCACACGGCGAGCTCACCGGTCAGGATCCCGACAATTTCACGACCCCCGGCGTCACGTTGGCCACGGGCGGCGTTGCTCCCATTGACATCAGCTCCTTCCTGCAGCCCGGCACTCAACAGGTAACCTTCGACCTGGTCGACACCGGCGGATACCTCGCCAGTTCCTCGCTCTACCTCAGCACCAGCTGCTCGCAGCAAGGAGTCAAAGGCCCCGCCCAGATCACCGGCAATCCCATCTCGTCTACGAAACCTACGCTGCAACAGTTGACGCAGACCTTTCCCTTCGACTCGACCACCGGCCAGTTGCTGAAGTTCACCTACGACCTCTCGGCGGCTGAGTCGGCGGAGACCCTGACCATTACAGATGGCTCGACGCCCAACCTTGCCGATATGCCGATCGAGCCGACGGCCTGGGCCGCCTATGTCACCCAAACCTCCTTCGCAACCTCCAATTGCCTTACGCACACCGGCGAATTGTCCCTCACAACCGGGAACCCGGTCTGCAAGCTCTACACCCTGCAATGCCTCATCGGGCAGGGAACATCCCAGAGTGGCGCGCAGTGCCCGGTATCGACATCGCCAAACGAAGTATTCATGGAAGACTTCGACGGCCCGGCCTTCACGCTGCCGGACATCGTTGTAACCGGCGGCCCCACCTTCCACCAGGGCGTCGGTTTCCTGATGGGCAGCGAAGGCTGGGCGCCCCCCGGCCCCTGCCAGTTCGATCCATCCACCGACTTCGCCACCCTGCTTTGCCCGCAGAACCTGCTGGTTCAATTCAGTGGCCCCGGCGACTACACCAGCACCATCCACGGCACGCATCCGAATTCGAGTTTCATTACGATCGCACCCGTTCCCGAGGACCTGACCACCGTGACGGTGGCCGGCCAGACACCCTACGGCTGGATCAACTCCAGTACGGCTAACGTCACCTTCTCAAGCCAGCCGCCCACATTCACCGGCGTCGCGAACCCGCCGCCTGCAGCCGCGAACTTCCTTGCCGCACCGATCGCCAGCATCACCTACGGCGTCTCTCCGGCATCGAACGTGCCCCTGCCCCCGGCTCCCATTCCCGGAGACACAACGCTGACCAACAGCATTGCGTGCCCGACCGCGGGTACTAAGAACTATACGGCTACCCCCTTCACGCCGCCCCAGCAGCAGATTACTTTCCCCGGAGACGGCATGTACGCGTTGCATTACTTTGCCCGCGACTGCGCCAGCACCGAGGAGCTGAAGTTCACGCAGGACTCAATGGGAAGCTGGTCGACCCTGTTCTATACCGTTCCCGTCAACGTAGACACCACTGCGCCCGCCGTGGCCTCCGGCCCGACGCTGAATCCTCCCCCCTCGACCAACTTCGGTGTGGCCAACTCTTACGCTGTAGGCCAGAGCGCGACCGCTGGTTACAGCTGCACCGATGCTCTGTCCGGCGTCGTCACCTGCGGAAAATCGAGCTTCGCCACACCCACGCAGAACACCGGCCCCATCACCAGCCCGATCGATACCTCCAAGGCCGGTACCTACACCTTCACCGTCAACGTAACCGATGCGGCCGGCAACAGCGGAACGCCGCAGTCGGTGAGTTACACGGTGGTGGCTCCTCCCCCGGTCAATCTGGCCATGATCAAGCTGGCTCCTCCAGTCGTGAAGCAGAACAGCGTCTTCGAGTACGACATCTCGGCGGCCAACTTCGGCAAGAATCCGGCCAGCGGCGTTGTCGTGACCGACGCGCTCCCCGCGGGCGTGGCTTTCATTAGCGCCGATGCGCAGCTCTTCACCTGTGGCGCCAAGGGCTGTTCCTACACTCCGGAGGGTTCGCAGTGCTCCTACTCCGGCGGCACGCTGACCTGCACACTGAATTCACTGGGCGTTACCAACTGGAGCGGTCTCGCTGTGTACAACATTGAAATCAAGGTTCGCGCCACCGGCCCGACCGGATCGAAGATCGCCAACACCGCCACGATCACCAGCGAGAATCCGAATTCCAATCCCAACAACCAATCGACAGCCTTCACCAAAATCACCAAATAGGACGAAAAACTAAGGCCACCCGGAGAGCCCCGGGTGGCCGCATTGTTTCTGTTCCGTTCTCTGGCTCAGAAGATGAACTTCACGCCAATCTGGACGTTGCGATTGCTGCCAAAGTTCCACCGAAGATCTTCGAAGGTGTTGGAGCTCGGCGTTGTGCTGACGTCGTCAATGCCAAGGTCCGGCATTCCGAGATACTGGCGGTTGAGGGCGTTATAGGCGACCAGCTGCAACTGCATGCTTAGTGCCTCGGTGAGTTTGGTGGTTTTGTAGAGGCTGGCATCGAGGTTGTTCCACGACTGGGACCGGGCCAGGCTGCGCCCCGATCCGATGTAGGGATTATTCCCGCCCATCAGATTTGCCAGCGCCTGTGTGTTCCGCAGCCAGTGAACGGCCGTCGGCGAGCTCGGACTGCAATCGGCCCAGTTAAAGTAGCCTTGGCCCACGCCGCAAACCGAACCGTCGGGATCATAAACTCCAACCTGGTTCAAGGGCGCTTTGGGGTTCGATAGCACCGGGCGCGCGACATCATACCCGCTGAGCTGCCAGTTCATAAAGGGTACGTCGCTGGTGTAGCTCTGGTAACCGGCCCCGTCGCCGAAGAAACCGTATTGGTACGGGGTTCCCGGCTGCGCGGTGTTGAAGGTGTAGATGCCGTTCAGTTGCCAGCCACCGAGCAGCCTGCCCACCAGCCCGTTCTGAGTGCGATGAATCGGCAGCAGGTACGTAAATCCGGCGGAGACTACATGGGTCATTGATACGGCGCTGAGGCCGCGCTCGGGAGCATCGGGGTTCAGGGGGTTCTGGGCGAACGTGATGCTGTTGCCGCCCGCAAACGTTGAGTAGACCTCCGAAGTATTATCGATGGTCTTGCTATAAGTCCAGTTGAAGAGGGAAGTCAGGCCATGGAATTCGCGTGTCTTCACCTGGGTCTGCAGCGCATTGTAATTAGCAAACGCTCCATTGGTTCTGGTGCGCACATTCGCGTGCGTGCAGTCCGGACGCCCATAACCGACTGCCGTGGTGTCCGTGCAGAGAGCGATAGGCGCGTAATTCGGAAACTGCTGCTGGATAGGCAGCAGATAGGGATTGCCGTCGATGCTCTGGAAATTGCCAACCTGGTGATTGCCCACGTACTTCATATCGAGTGAAACGCGGTTCCCGATGGCCGTTTCCACGCCGAGGTAATACGACTCGGTATAGGGATTATGGAAGTTATGTGAGTTATACGTTGTGTTGCGGCTGCCCGGGTTGACTCCGGGACCGGTGGGAATATACGGCAGGCTCTGTGCGCGCACCTGTGCGGCCAGAACGCCGCTGGAGGGCATGCACTGCTTCGTGACTCCGCAGCCCCTGATTGTGCCGTTATTCACGACTGGCGCAGCGGTAGCCGAATTCAGGAACATATTGTAAAACGCCGGATCGAAGTTAATCGCGAAACCACCCCGGACCACCAGCTTGTTGCTGAAGCGTTCCGGGTTATAGGCGAACCCAAAACGCGGCTGGAAATTCTTGTACGCCGGATCGGTATAGGGGAAGGTGCGCACTGAGAGCGGCAGGGATGTGTCCCAGAACGCGGTCGCCGGGTTCGTCTCGCGGGTGACCGTTTCGTTGTGCAGGATGTTCACCGCCTGCGTGAAATACTCCCAGCGCAGTCCCATGTTCAGGGTCAGGTCCGGTCGCACTTTCCAGTCATCCTGGAAATAAAGTGCGTAGTCGGGCTCGGTGAAGTGGATTGAAAAGTTGCCGTTGGCCAGAGTCAACGATCGGCTTGTGCCGCTGAGGAAATTGGTCATGACAGGATTCGAGGCACTGGTCGCTCCGGAGAACGCAAAGGCGCCTTCATAAAAGGGAAGGAAAGGATTCGGAGAGTTCTGGTAATCCCATTCGCCGCCGAAAAGAATCGTCTGTCTCCCCGTGGTCCAGGTTGCGTTGTCCTGCACCTGGGTTACCTTTACAAAACGCCCCTGGGGAAGATTCGTGGCGTAGCCGAACCCGAGCACACCGTAGGTGTTACCGCTGACATCGGTCAGCTTACTGCTGCCGAAAGAGACGTTTGCAGTGCACTGGTCGGGCGAGGTTACGACGCATTTCGCCTGCCCGCCACCCTGGAAAAAGAGCTTGGTTTGCTGGTACGAATAGCGGACCTGATTCACCCAGCCTGGGGAGAATGTATGCTCCCAGTCGGCGCCGATCGAGTGCGCCGTGTCTGGAACGTTGTACCACGCTCCCGCAGCTATGGTGGCGACTGAAATGCCTGAAGGGTTGTAGCTGGGGTCGTCCTGATAGAAGTAGCGGGCGAAGAAGTGATTATTCGTGTTCGGCTGCCAGTCAACTCGGCCAAGCACCTCCTCGTCGTTCGAATACGAGGGGACCGAGCGCGTTATGCCTGCGAATGGAATGTTTGCGGTGACCCCGTTGTAAGTCACAGGGATGGTGTAGACCTGTCCGGCGGGCTGTGGGTTTCCCGTTTTGACTGAGTACGGCCCGTTGTTCACCAGCGCGGCAACACCGGGGGCATTCGGGAAGGTCGAAGACAGCGCCGTCAGCCCATCCGGAGTCGGCGTGATGGACGTAAGGTTGAGCGTGGTACCGCCGCCGGCGTGATTCCGGTCGAAGTAGGCGCTCCCAAAGCCGAACAGCTTGTCGTGAAGGATCGGCCCTCCCAGGCTTCCTCCAAATATGTTCTGCACGAAGCGAGGCAGGATTGGAACGGTGCAGGGATTTGTGTCGCTCGGTTTAACTCCCGGTGGGCAGAACCCCTGAAATGGACTCTTCTGGCCCTGCGCGAACGATTCACCCCAGTTGCCCTCGTACCAGTAAAAAGCCGTTCCGTGGAACTTGTTACTGCCCGAACGGGTGATGTAGTTCACGACTGACCCGGCGTTACGGCCATACTGCGCACTGAAGTTATTCGTGATGATCTGAATACTGTCTACCGCGTCCTGATTCGAAAAGAAGACCTGGGGGCCGGCAACGGAATTGTCGTTGTTCGACTGACCGTCGATCTCGAAGTTGTTCGACCGGCCGCGCTGCCCCTGCGAGGAGAAGCCGCCGTACGCCCCGTTGTTGTTGCTGAAGCTGTTGTCGTGAGTGATGACCTCACCGGGGCTGAGGAGCGCCGCGGTGTCGAATCCGCCGCCGAATGGGAGGTTCTGAAGCTGCTGGGAATCCAGGGCGTTCGATACCTGCGCCTGCGTGGTTTCAATCAGCGGCGTCGCGTTGCCTTCGACCTCTACCACCGTCGAGCTGCCGATTTTCAGCCGCTGCGGTCCGATGTTTGTTTCGCCCACCGCCACCGTCACCTGCTGAATGTCCAGCTTTTCAAAGCCGGTCGCCTCAATGGTGAGGGAATAGTTGCCGGTCGGCAGATACACCAATGAGAAGCTTCCATCATCGCGTGTATGCTGCACTGTCTGGGCATCGGTTCCCAGGTTCTTTGCCATTACTGTTCCGCCGCGAATGACAGCTCCCGAAGCGTCGATTACAGTTCCCGTGATCGATCCAGTGGTGATGCCTTGTCCGGCTGCCAGATTGGCAAATCCGGCGACAAGGAGTGTTGACAGCACTACGAAAAGACACTTCTGGCTAGGACGAAAAGAATCTTCTCGACGCATTGCGAGTCACCTCGGCTTTTGTTTGGAGATCAAATCAAAATGGGCGGGCGAAAGCTCACGCGATGTCCATTTTGGGAAGAAGGCAATGCACGTCATCGGCCAATGATCAAAGGGATTTTAATCGTCGAGAAAGGAGTTGTCTTTCCTGCCTCAGCTATCATGACCGTCAATGGCCCCGAATGGCTAAGTGAAGCTAAAAGCGGAGCCTTTATGACTTACATTTCACCTGTCGGCATGCGCAAGGATACGAATTTCACCCCAGAGCGCCAGGCGTTGTACGGATACCATGCTTGTGCACCTCTGCCTTTCCATAGGTCAATCGGCGATCCGCTACGTTTTAACATATTTTTCGGCATGTTCGTCACCTCTCCAACGCTATTCATCACCATTAAACGATGCACCGTCACAAGTTCATGCGCTTCTACACGGCTTATCCACCGGTTACCCGCGAACGGAGTAGGCTGCCATGAAACTCCTGATCGCTTCCATTGCCGGACGCGTTGGCAACCAGCACTGCGACGCTCTGGTCGCTGAGTACGTGAAGCGCACCTCGGCATATCTGCCGATTACCACGGAGGTCTTCCGCACTGTAGAGGCCTTTTTCGAAACGCTGGCTGCGCAGCGCTCGCGGCTGGCTGCCACACTGGTGATGCTCGACTCGGGCGGCAGGCAGTGGGCCTCGGAAGATCTGGCCCGTTGGCTCAGGCGGCAGAGGGATGAAGGCCGGCAGCGTATTATCTTTGCCATTGGCCCTGCTGACGGCTGGTCGGGCCAGGACCGCGAACGGGCCAGCCTGCTGCTCTCGCTCGGCCCCATGACGCTGCCGCACGAACTGGCCCGGGTGGTGCTCTGCGAGCAGATCTATCGGGCATTTACAATCCTTGCTGGACATCCGTACCACACCGGCCATTAGGCTCGCCCGCCCACGCTACGGTCGGCGGGAACCGGGCCGGGGGGTAGCGCAGCAAATCACCCTGACAGAGAGGAGTGAAGCTTTGACCGAGTCGCGGCGCGGGCTGGTTCTGATCAACACCGGACCCGGAAAGGGCAAGACCACCGCCGCCATGGGCACGGCCCTCCGTGCGGTCGGCAACGGCATGCGCGTCTTGATGCTCCAGTTCCTCAAAGGTTCATGGCATTACGGCGAACTCGATGCCGTCGAGGCTTTCAACGGCAATTTCGTCATGAAGCAGATGGGCCGCGGATTTGTGAAAATCGGGGGCGCAGAAACCGATCCGGAAGATATCCGGCTGGTCGAAGAAGCCTGGGAGGCGGCGCGAAGCGCGATCCTCTCCGGGGAATGGGATATGGTGGTGCTCGATGAGATCAACTACGCGATCAGCTACGGCATGCTCGATCCGGGGAAGGTAGCCGAAACCCTTAGGGCCCGGCCGGAAATGGTGCATGTGATTCTCACTGGCCGCAATGCGCATCCCTCCCTCATCGAAATTGCTGACACGGTGACCGAGATGCGCGAGGTCAAGCACGCATATCAAAAGGGAATACTGGCGCAACGCGGCATCGAGTTTTAGCGGCGCGCGCATAGGGGAAGGCAGGGAAGATGTCCTGGTTTCGTCGAGAAGACAACAAAATAGAGGACACCGGGGCGAAAACAGTCCGCACCGAAGGGCTCTGGATCAAGTGCGATGCTTGTGACGCGGTCATCTTCAAGGCCGACCTCGAAGCCAATCTCATGGTTTGCCCCAAATGCGGCCATCACTTCCGCCTGGGAGCGCGCCCGCGCATCGATATGCTCCTCGAACCGGGCTATGAACTCGTCGATCTCGAGTTGAAGTCGACCGATCCCCTGGAATTTACCGATCTGAAGCCCTATGCCAGCCGCTTGAGTAAAGCCCGGGCAGATACCGGCCTGAACGATGCTGTCATCAATGCGCTTGGCCTGCTCGGGCCGCATCGCGTCGTGCTTAGTGTCATGGAATACGGCTTTATCGGCGGCAGCATGGGCGCCGTAGTCGGCGAGACCATCGCCCGGGCTGTCGACCGCGCTTACGAACACCGCACTCCGCTGATTATCGTGGCCGCTTCCGGCGGAGCGCGCATGATGGAAGGCATCGTCAGTCTCATGCAGCTGGCCAAAATCTCCACGGCTCTGGCGCGTCTCGATGATGCCAAAGTGCCGTTCATCTCCGTGCTCACCGATCCCACTACAGGCGGAGTGACTGCCAGCTTCGCCATGCTCGGTGACCTCAATGTCGCCGAGCCTGGCGCGCTGATCGGCTTCGCGGGCCCCCGCGTCATCGAACAGACCATCCGCCAGAAGTTGCCCGAAGGATTCCAAAGGTCAGAGTTCCTTCTGGAGCACGGCTTTCTGGATGCGGTTGTGCCACGCAAAGAGATGAAGAGCTACCTCATCCGCGCGCTCGACTTTATGCAGGTGCAGTAAGTGATCAGGCAGAACAGGGAACTTGCGGCGCGCACAGGCGGGCCCGGCGCTTTCCTCTAAAATTGAACTATGTCGTACAGCGCGGCCATCGACGGCCTCTTTTCGCTGGCTGCCGAGTTGCATGCGGCTCCAGGACAACCTCGGCGCAAATTCGATCTGAACGAAATGCGGGTTCTCACTGCGGCCCTTGGCAGCCCCGAACAAAAATTTCCCTCCGTTCTGGTGGCCGGAACCAACGGCAAGGGATCCACCTCGGCCACTCTGGCGTCCATACTCACCAGCGCGGGTTATCGCACTGGGCTCTACACCTCGCCGCACCTCTCGCGTGTCAACGAGCGCGTGCGCATAGACCGCGAGGAAATCTCCAATGATGACTTCGCCAGGCTCTACTTCCAGGTCGATAACTGTGCTCAGCGTCTCGTCGCCGAAGGCGCTCTGCGTACCCATCCCAGCTTCTTCGAGACGATGACGGCGCTCGCGTTTCTGGCCTTCGTTGAAAAAAAGGTGGATATCGCTGTGCTCGAAGTCGGAATGGGCGGCCGGCTGGACGCGACAAATATTGTTGAGCCGCTAGTCTCCGTCCTCACCGACATTTCGCTCGACCACACCGAATGGCTTGGGCCCACAATCTCCACAATCACGCGAGAAAAAGCCGGAATTTTGCGCCGGAATGGAATCCTGGTGACACTCCCGCAGCATCCTGAGGCAAACCAGACCATCGGAGAGGTAGCGACCGAGCTGAATGTGCGCGGCGTGAACGCTGCCGCGTGGGTTCCAGACCGAAACGAAGCACAGAAGGGAAGCGGCTATCATGTCACCGTGCTCGGCGAGAACATTGAAGTTCGTTCGCCGCTCGCGGGCGCACATCAGCAGCGGAACACGGCGTTGGCGATCGCAGCAGCAACTGAATTACGTAACAATCATAGTTACAATATTACTGCTGCTCAGATTGCCGCCGGAATCGCTCTCACGCAATGGCCCGCCCGGATGGAGCGCCTCTCTGCCCCCGGTCGCGCAGACGTGCTTCTTGACGTGGCTCACAATCCCGCCGGCGCGTGGGCGCTCCGCGCGGCGCTGTCCCACCTTGATCCCGAACCCCACCCAATCACTGCTGTCTTCGGTTGCCTGGCAGACAAGCCGATAATGGATATCGCACGAATCCTGTTTCCCCTGTTTGATTCCGTCGTTCTGACGGAAGTGAACTCGCCACGCAGAGCGCCGCTGCCCGCCATGATTGCCGCAGCCAAGCCTACTGGAGTCCGGATCTACACGGCCGACGACCCCCGGGCTGCACTCGATCAGGCCTGGGCTGTGACTCCTATCGACGGCCTCGTGGTAGTCACAGGCTCGGTCTATCTCGTGGGAGCGGTAAGGTCGCTGCTGACGGAGACCGCGCAGTGACGCTGCGCACGCTGGGATCGAGGCCCGAACCTATTCCCTTGAGCGAGCGCATCGCAAGCTATTGCTTCCGCGCGCCGATCTTCTTCCTCTCTACTGCTTTTTTCGGCAGCCTTTCGCTCCTGGCTTCCCTCTGGGACAAAACCGGAAAGGCGCAGCATGCAATCGCGCGCTGCTGGGGCCAAATCGTGGTCCGTATCAGCGGCGCCCGGCTGACCGCCCTGAATACATCACGCCTGAACGGACGGGTAGCTGTGTATGTCTCGAACCACCTCTCCTACATGGATACTCCGGTGATCTTCTCCGCGCTGCCATTCCAGTTTCGGATCGTAGCGCGCCACGATCTTTTCAAGCTCCCATTCATCGGATGGCACCTCCGCCGCTCCGGCCAGGTGCCGGTGAACGTCACCAATCCCCGGGCATCTGTCTCAAGCCTCGGCGGTGCCGTCAAGACACTGCGCGAGGGAATGCCGCTGTTTATCTTTCCAGAGGGAGGGCGCTCGGCGACCGGTCATCTCGCGCCCTTCCTGAACGGCCCTGCATTCATGGCGATTCGAACCGGGTTACCGATCATCCCCATGGCCGTTATCGGGACTTACGAGCTTTTGCCGATGCATTCGATGGAATTTCATCCTGTTCCCGTTACACTCGCAGTCGGCGAACCCATTGAAACCTCCGGCTATAACATGAAACAGGTGGAGGAACTCACATCGCGAATCAGTGACGAGATTTGCCGGCTGTATTACAGCCATTCCTATCTCGAAAAACCTGAGAGGCCTGAGCTCGAGGCCATCACTATCTCTGCGGAGGGAGACTCGGAGTGAGAAGACCTCGAATCGCCATCCCTGAGCCAACCTCGCATGATTTCGCCTACAATGAGCGGTCCTGGCCCGAATACGCGAGGGCAGTCGAGGCAGTCGGGGGAGAGGCGGTAAAGATTCACCTCTTGGCCGCTCCGGCAGAGGTAGCACAACTGGCCGGCTCGTGCGAGGGCGTGCTCCTGCCCGGAAGCGGAGCCGACGTGAACCCGGAGAAATATGGACAGATGCCGGTCCCGGAATGTGCCCCCGCCGATTCTGCCCGCGAAGCTGTGGATGAACTCCTGATGCAGGACGCGGCCAACCTGCACAAGCCCATCTTCGGTATTTGTTACGGATTGCAGTCCTGGAACGTATGGCGTGGAGGCACTCTGATCCAGGATTTGAAGACGGGGGTAAATCACAAACCCGGCCGCGAGGTCCGGGAAGCGCATCGTGTCTCACTTGCCGAACATTCCCGGATTGCTGCTATTGCCGGGCTCGCCGAACTTATGGTCAACAGCAGCCATCATCAGGCTGTCGAGAAGGCAGGCGACGGCTTGAGCGTAACGGCTCGGAGCGTGGAAGATGGAGTGGTTGAAGCAGTCGAAGGAACCACGGATCAGTTCGTTCTGGCTGTCCAGTGGCACCCCGAGCGGACCTTCGATTCGGAGTCTGCCTCGAGAGCGCTGTTTCGTGCTTTCATCCAGGCGGCGGCGGAGTGGCAACCCCGAGCCATCCGCGAATCGGTGATCGGGTGACCGCCGCAGAAATCGAAAGAGCAGTCGAAGCGGCAGGGCTGAAACCGCTCAAGCCCGGAGCAGCAGATTTGTTTGTCCAATATGTCGAATTGCTTCTCCGGTGGAACGCTCGGTTGAATCTGACAGCCATCCGGGAACCCTCGATGATTGTCCAGCGGCATCTCGTCGAGTGCATTCAGTGCGCCCAGGCGCTTCCCGCTGCTGAAAGCCTCCTTGATTTTGGATCGGGCGCGGGTTTGCCGGGCATTCCGATTGCGATTGTGCGCCCCGAGATAGCAGTTACGCTGGGTGAATCCCAGGGGAGAAAGGCCGGGTTCCTGCGTGAAGTTGTGCGAGTACTTGGCTTAAACGCTCAGGTATTTACGGGACGCATCGAGAAGATGGCTGCTGGGCAGACTTTTGACGTCTTGACATTGCGGGCGGTTGATCGGATGCATGAGGCCGTACAGATGGCCACCGCAAGGATACGGGCCGGAGGTCTTCTCGTCCTATTCGCCACAGTCGCGACTGAGAATGGCCTGAAAGACACCGTTCCTTCCCTCACCTGGGAAGCTCCGATACCGCTTTTCGGCATGGAAACCGGGGTGCTGCTTTTTGGGCGCAAGGAGTGTTTCACGTGAAACATCTTGGAGAGCGTCCAGCCCTGTTCCACGTGGAACAGAAAGATTTCCACCACGGCTTCGTAGCCCTGCAACACTCCTTTCGCAATCCCTCCCGTGCTGCAGCAGGCACATTCAACATGGGTTACAGTTCCCTTCGAGTCGGTTACACGAAATCTTTCCACAACTTTAGCCGCGTTCTGCACAGGCCATTTCCGTTGCGTGCTGCCCTGCAGACCGATACTCTTTTTCTTCATGGGCAGGGTGTTGGCGGTCGTAAACCAAAAGGGCGGAGTGGGCAAAACCACCACCGCTATCAATCTCTCAGCCGCCCTCGCACTTGAAGGACTCAAAACCCTCCTCATCGACTGCGACCCTCAGGCCAACTCAACCGGCGGCTACGGACTCTCCCGGGACGAGGCGCGGAAATCTACCTACGACATCCTCGTTGGAGACAGCACGGTTGCTGATGCCGTCCTCTCCACCGAAATCGAAACCCTTTGGATCGTACCCTCGAGCAAAAACCTCATCGGCGCAAATGTTGAGCTCATCCAGCATGACCGTCGTTCCTACAAGCTCCGTGAAGCCGTCGCTCCGGAGCGAGAAAAGTACGACTACATCGTTCTCGACTGCCCGCCCGCCCTCGATTTGCTCACTTTGAACGCTCTCGTTGCCGCCGACCGTCTGCTCGTCCCCATGCAGGCCGAGTACTTTGCTCTTGAGGGCGTCAGCGAGCTGGTTCACACTCTGGAGCGTGTTCGCGGAGCCTTCAACCCTGAGCTCGAAATCGAAGGCGTGCTTCTCACCATGTACGATGACCGCACCAACCTCGCCCAGCAGGTACGCGAGAACTTGCGCGGCTATTTCAAAGACAAGCTCTTCAGCACCGCCATTCCCCGAAACGTCCGCCTTGCCGAAGCGCCCAGTTACGGCAAGCCGGTCCAGCTCTACGATCCCCGCTCCCGGGGAGCCGAGAGCTACCGCGAACTCGCCGAGGAGCTGCTCACCCGCAACGACGTCGAGAGTCCCCGTGCCAGGGAACGGAAAGCCCAGGCTGAGGCTCGCGGAAAGCACACTGTCCGATTCTGGCCCTACGCGTAAAATTCCCCAAGCGACCTGCGACATTACCTGAGGACTCAGAACCATGAACACCGCTGAATTGCCAAGACGAAAGGCTTTAGGCAAAGGACTCGAATCCCTGCTCCCGAGCGTCCGCCCAACCATCGATCCTGCCACAGCAAGACCTTCTGACGGAGTACCCCGCGAGATCCCGCTCGCGGACATCGACCGGAACCCCTATCAGACGCGTACCCGCTTCGACGAGGCCCAGCTGGCCGAACTTGCCGCGTCCATTGCCGCCACCGGAGTCATCCAGCCGGTCCTTGTTCGAGCCCTTCCCGGGGGGCGATTCCAGCTCATTGCTGGGGAACGCCGCTGGCTAGCGTCGAAAATGGCCGGCAAGGACACCATTCCCGCGGTACTCCGCCAGGTCTCCGACGAGCAGGCGCTGGAGATGACCATTGTCGAAAACCTCCAGCGCACCGACCTCAATCCCATGGAGCAGGCCCGCGCCTACGAGCGACTAGCCCGGGAATTCAAACTTACTCAGGAGCAAATGGCCCAGCGCACCGGCAAGGACCGCGCCTCCGTTGCCAACTTCCTGCGACTCCTGCGCCTTCCCTCCGAGGTTCAAGGCAAAGTCGAGGCCGGAGAACTCAGCTTCGGCCACGCCCGCGCTCTGCTGGCGATTGAAGACCCTAAATCGCTCCTCGAAGCTGCCCAGAAGGTCACAGCCCTGTCCATGTCGGTACGGCAGACCGAGAGCTATGTTCAAGGTTTGCTTCATCCTGAAAAGAAGCCCTCCAGCGAAGAAAAAGCGAATAAACCGCTCGATCCTAATGTTCGCGAGGCCCGCGATCTCCTCCAGCGGGCTCTTGGAATGAAGGTCACCATCGAGGACAAGAACGGCCGCGGCCGCGTCATCATCGAGTACTCAAAGCTCGATGACTTCGACGCCCTTATGGAACGCCTCGGCGTCTGAGCCGAGCCCAAACTTTTGTCGTTCACCATCGGCATTTGTCCGCTAGACTCTGCCTCATGGCACGACGAGCGCTATACCTTTTGTTCGTTGCGGTTACAGCCGCCGCAGCTCTCTCTGGTCAAAACGCCCCAAGTCCCCCTCCGGTCACACCGCCACCGGCGATGCCCACAGACCCTACCGAACTGATGCTCGTTGCCGCAGACGTGAACGGCCTCAGCTCGCCCGATCTGAAACCGTGGCACCTCGAGGCCACTTACCAGACCTTCGACGAAAACGGGCAACCCAAAGATCAGGGCAAATTCGAGGAGTGGTGGGCCGGGGCCGAAAAATACAAGCTGAGCTACACCAGTACAGGATTCAACCAGGTCGAGTTTCGAAACGGCGCTGCTAGATTTTTCACGGGAGAACGCACTTGGCCTCCATCTGAAGAGGCTGCGGTCCATACGTATCTCACCCGACCACTCCATTTCGCGCTGGCCTTAAAGGTCAAATTCAGTGAAGGCGATGTAAGCCTTGGCGGTGTAGACCTGCGATGTCTTCGGCCCGTTGCGGACGGTGGTTCCGCGATACCGAGCGTCTACCCCGCATTTTGCATCTCGAAAGATCATCCTGCAGTTCGAGCGATCGTACTCAATGCGGAAACGCAAATCTTCTTCGATAAAATCGTTCGATTCGGCGAACAATACGTCGCCGAGCAGATTTTTATCAAGCATGCTGATAAGCCACAGGTAAGTATCTCGGTCACCGAATTGAACTCAATCGCAACCGTCGTCGAAGCCGACTTAGCGCCGCCGCCCGACGCCGTCCCCGCGCCGGCACGAAAGGTCACCCTCTCGCCGGGTGTAGTCGCCGGAGGCAAAATTTCAGGGTATGACCCTGTATTTCCCCCTATCGCCAGGGCGGCACACGTCGAGGGAGTAGTAGTCATCGCCGTCACTATCAGCAAAACGGGAACACTCACCAACTTACACGTCATCTCTGGCCCTCCCATGCTCCAGCAATCAGCGCTCGACGCCGTGAAAACCTGGCGCTACAAGCCGTATCTTCTAAATGGCGAGACTGTGGAAGTTGAGACACAGATCAATGTTGTCTTTAAGCTCCCTCTTCAGTCAGACTTTAACAACAGCAATGCCCGACCTCTCCAGCCTCCCCACTGAAGCCCGCAATCCCGCCACCGAGAATCTCGACAGCCTCTCACCCCTTGAACTGGCTCAGGCCATGCACATCGCCGACCGCGAGGCCCTGGCTGCCGTCGAATACGAACTGCCTCAGGTCGCCCGCGCCATCGAAGCCATTGCGGCGTATCTCGACAGCGGAGGCCGTCTCTTCTATCTCGGCGCCGGAACCTCAGGCCGTCTCGGCGTCCTCGACGCCTCCGAGTGCCCGCCCACTTACAACACCCCTCCCGAACTCGTCCAGGGACTCATCGCCGGAGGCGCCGCCGCCCTCCGCCGCTCCGTCGAGCGCGCCGAAGACGACGAATCGCAGGGCCGCCGCGACCTCGAACAGCACGGCTTTTCCGCAAAAGACGTCCTTATCGGCATTGCTGCCAGCGGCCGCACGCCCTATGTGCTCGGCGGCATCCGCTACGCACGCAGCCTCGGCGCGCTCACCATCGGCCTGAGCTGCGTTCCCGGCTCCGAACTTGCTGAGGCTGCCGACCTTGCCATCACGCCCGCGACCGGTCCCGAGGTCGTCACTGGATCGACGCGCATGAAGGCCGGCACCGCAACCAAGCTCATCCTCAACATGCTCTCCACCGGAGCCCTCGTGCGTCTCGGCTACGTGTATGGCAACCTCATGGTGAACGTGCAGCCTACCAATACCAAGCTCCGCGATCGCGCCGCCCGCATCATCTCGACCATCACGGGATTGCCCCACCCCGACTCTGCCGCCCTGCTCGAACACGCGGGTTCGGTAAAAACCGCCATCGTCATGCACGGGCTCGGCCTCAGCAGGGAAGAGGCCGAGCAACGTCTGCTCGTCGCCCGCGGACGCCTTCGCACCGCTCTCGAATCCCGCTGATCTGCTGATCTGCCGAACTGCTACACTTGCCGAAATCTCTCCTGATCCCAGTGTCACTGAGGCCGCTATGCACGTCTTCCGCCGCATCATTATTACGTCACTATCATTGTTACGTGTTCTCACGTTCCCTCTGCTCGCGCAAAACACACCAATCACCCGAACCCTCATCCGCGCCGGCCAGGTCATCGACGTCCGCACCGGAAACGAAGCCGCCGATCAGACCATCGTCATCACCGGTGACCGCATCGTCTCTGTCGCGTCCACTTCATCCACGCCGAAACATCCCGGAGACACCGAGGTTGACCTGCGTTCTCTCACCGTCCTTCCCGGCCTCATCGACGTGCACACTCATCTCACCGGCGCGAACGACTTCGATCCCTACCATGAGCTTTCGACCAGTGTCGCCAAGAGCGCCCTCATCGGAGCCCGCAATGCAAAGGTCACACTCGAAGCCGGGTTCACCACCGTCCGCAATGTCGGAGCCAGCGGCTATGCCGACGTCGATCTGCGCGACTCCATAAACGAAGGACTCATCGAAGGCCCGCACATGCAGGTCAGCGGACCTGCGCTCGGCATCACCGGAGGACACTGCGACGAGAACCTTCTGCCTTTCGAATATCACCTGACTGGCGAAGGAGTCGCTGACGGCGTCGAGGCCGTACAGCACAAAGTCCGTGAGGTGATCAAGTATGGCGCCGACCTCATCAAGATCTGTGCCACTGGCGGCGTGCTCTCGAAGGGCGACGACCCGCAAGCTTCCCAGTACACCCTCGAAGAAATGAAAGCCATCGTCGCCGACGCGCACCGACTCGGCCGCAAGGTGGCCGCCCACGCCCACGGATCGCAGGGCATCCTCTGGGCCACTGAGGCCGGCGTCGACTCCATCGAGCACGGGTCCTACATGAACGACGAGGACATCGCCGCCATGAAGCAGCACGGCAACTACTTCGTCCCTACCGCGTACCTCATCGACTGGATGCAGGAGAACGGCCACCTGCCCGCTCTCTACGCACAGAAGATGAAGGACGTGAGCGCAGTCGAGAAGGCCAACGCCAAAAGAGCCATTGCCGCCGGAGTAAAAATCGCGCTTGGAACCGATGCCGCGGTTTACCCCCACGGTCTCAACGCTCACGAACTTGACGTCTACGTAAACCAGTTCGGCATGACGCCGCTCGCCGCGTTGCAATCGGCTACGCTGAATGCCGCCGCCCTGATGGGCTGGACCGACAGGGCCGGCTCGATTGAGCCCGGCAAGTGGGCCGACATCATTGCCGTCTTCGGAGACCCCCTGAAAGATGTCCGCATCCTCCAGCATGTGAAATTCGTGATGAAGTCCGGAGTCGTTTACAAGAACGAGAGCGCGCAGCCGTGAAGGCTACGCCCTTCGAGTTCCGCTTCCGCCTCGCTATCGGAGCACTGATCTACGGCATCGGCTTCGGGCTGCCATGGCTCATCTACAGCGTCGGAGGACCACGGGTCACCACCACCTGGCTCGCGCTTTCCGGAGCATTGGCGCGCACCGGCGCCCTTACCATGCAGTCCGCCGTCCTCGGCGTTACATCGCTGATGATTGCTTTCGCGATAATCGGAGCAGCATTTCGGGTCTGGGGCACCGCTTACATCGGCGCCGGCATCATGACCTCAGGCCGCATGCATGGCGACAGCGTCCTTGCCGCGGGCCCTTACCGCCATGTCCGCAATCCCCTCTACCTGGGCGGATTCATCTTCGCCTGCTCAGTCGCGATTCTCATGGCGCCGCTCGGAGCCTTTGTCTTCCTCACATTGCTTTTCGTGCAGAACCTGCGGCTCATCTTCGGTGAAGAGGCCTACCTCACGGCGCAGCTGGGCGACGCCTATCTGGCCTACAGGGAGCGCGTCCCTCGGATCGTTCCCAGCCTCACCCCGGGCCTGCCGGCGTCCGACTCAGCACCGAACTGGCCGCGCGCCCTCCTCGCAGAGACGTATCCCATCGCAATGGCTATCTGCTTCGCCGTGCTTGCCTGGCGCTACAACGCCGACCTGCTCATCCGCGCCGTCATCGTCTGCTTTGGACTCTCGCTGGTCGTTCGCGCATTCGTCTTAGAAAAGCCGCGTTGACGCCTGAAACAAAAGAGGAGACGGTGTTGCACCGTCTCCCTCTCCCTTTAGAGTTTCGCCGCTGATCTGCGTTGTGAAAGGCGCGGCTGCCTTAGCCCCTCAAATCTATTTCTTCGGCGGAGCGATCGAGTCCTTCGCGGCCTTGGCCACGCGGAACTTCACTACCGTCTTTGCCTTGATCTTGATCTGCTCGCCGGTCTGCGGATTGCGGCCCATGCGCGCCTTCCGCTCTGCCTTCACCAGGCGTCCCAGCCCGGGGATCACGAAAACCCCGTTTTTCTTCGTCTCCTTCACTGCTGTTTCGGCCAGCAGGTCCAGAAACGAGGAAGCCTGCTTGTTGGTCAACTCAAGCTTCTCGGCCATCTGCCGAACCAGAGCTGTTTTGGTCAGTGCTGTTGCCATTCGTATTTCCTCCTGAATTCCTCTAACTTTCGAGCCCCATTTCGCGAGTCCCCTCTAAATCCAGACCCGGACTGCGCGGGTGCGTGCGGCTCACTTCAGGTTGCCTGTTTTCCGCACCACCACCGGTTTTCGCCAGTATTTATGCGGCTCTCAGAGAACCCCACCGCCGTTTACCTTGCGTCTTTTGAAAAGCTTTGTCAACAGGAAAAGAGCAGTTTCCACAGGTTTTTGCAGGTTTTATTTGGGTTTTAGCTGTTTTCTACCGGTTTTCGTGCCACTTTAGTAACCGGAACGCGAGGTGGGCGCCCTCGCAAACACTTGTCTGGCGCGGCTCCCGAGCCTCTCGGGCAGGAAACGCCATGGCCCGAATATAGGCCCGGTCCCCTTACTAGTAAAGCCCGAAGAGCGGCTTCCTGCGCTTTTCCATGCCCCGCAGCAGCGGCTTGCTCAGATAATCCACCAGCGGCTGCGATAGCCGGAAATACCCCTCGACCATCTTTGCCAGATCTGGCTTCAGCGCCGTCTCCGCCGGCAGAGTCGCATACACGCCCCACTGCCGCCACTTGATCCACTCGATCGCCGGATGCTCCGCCGCAAACCCCTTCGGCGGCCGGCTCAGCGCCTGCGGATCGTGCAGCTCCATCTTCGCCGGCAGCTTCTTCGCCCTCAGGTTTTTCGTTTCGATCAGCCGCCGAAACTCCTCGTGATGCTCCACCAGGTGCTGCCGTATCGCCAGCAGTTGTTCCTTCGGAGGCATGTACACTCCGGCCGCCACCGTCACCTCCGTCGGACTCACATGCAGGTAGTATCCGCTGCCCGAGGTCTTCGCCGCGCTCTGGTGCGCCCACCATGCCGCCATATGCGTCTTGTACGGAGTCTTGTCTGCCGAGAATCGCGTATCGCGATAGATGCGCAGCATCGACTTCTGCGCCGGACGCACATGCGCGGGAGCGTAGTCCAGCATGCCCTGCGTGACCTTCTCGATCAGCGCCAGCATCGGAGCCTTCAATTCGCTCTCGTAGACCTCGCGTCGCGCCTCAAACCATTCACGACGGTTATTGCGCTTGAGCTGACGCAGAAAATCGAGCGCCTTCTGATTGAAATACGGAGCCGCCGCATGGCAGGTCCCAACCGGCATCTTCCTGGAGCCCTTTTTCGCAACGCGCTCGGCCACGCACCAATCTTACGCGAAATGTGCGGACACCCAGCCGCCCGAACGTGGTGCATATCGTGGTAGGTTGTCGCAAAGGAGTAATCGGATCCAAGTCTATGCTTACCCGAATCGGAGCGTGCCTTCTCCTGTTGCTGACCTCGGTCCCCAGCTTGTCCGGCGCCGAGTTCGAAATGAAGGTGACGGACAAGAATTACCTCGACACTCAAGGTTTCAGCGTATTTCTCTACGACAGCACCTACCATCCCGTTTTCGTCGACCAGAAAAACACGGCCATGGAGATGATTCTTCACGGTCAGCGAATCGCCACGAACGGCGACGTTCGCCTGATGCCGACGCCGGAACAGTGGGACCTGGTGGCAACGCTGAAAGGCCGCCACGCCGATAAGGAGAAAGACCGGCTCACCGCCGATCTCGCTTTCCCGAGCTTCGATTTCAGCTACACCCTGGAAGTTGCGGCGGAGCCGGGCGGAGTCAAGGTCAGCATCAATCTCGACAAGCCCCTGCCGGAGAAGCTGGCCGGGCGGGCCGGCTTCAACCTCGAGTTCCTCCCATCGTTCTACATGGGCAAGACCTACCTCGTGGATGGAACCAGGGCCGGTATCTTTCCGCGCACGCCCAACGATCCCATGATCAAGGTGCTGCCGTTGCCGGATGAGCCGAAGAAGGCATATTACCTGGAGGACTGGGACAAGGCCAAGGGATACACGCAGCCGCTGCCGTTCGCAGAGGGAAAGAGCATCACCATGGGAGTGGACGACGCGCTCGCCCGGGTCAACGTTACGTCGGATACCGCCGACCTCATGCTGTTCGATGGGCGCAACCGCGCGCAGAATGGCTGGTTCGTCTTGCGATCGCTGATTCCTTCAGGCAAGACCACCGGCGCGATCGTCTGGCACATCCGGCCCGACGTGATCCCGAACTGGACGCGCCCGCCGGTGATCGCGCACAGCCAGGTCGGTTATGCGCCGGGCTTCTCGAAGGTGGCGGTCCTCGAACTGGACCCGAAGTACAACGCCCCTAAGACGGCCAAAGTGCTGCGCCTCACCGAGGATGGTTCTTACAAGCAGGTCTTCGAGGGGCCGATTACTCCCTCCACGCCCTGGCTGCGATACGTCTATTCGAAATTCGACTTCACGCCGGTGAAGGATCCCGGCCTTTATGTGATCGAGTATGCAGGCCAGCGCACGGCGCCCTTTCCTGTCTCGAAGGATGCTTACGCGAACATCTGGCAGGACAGCCTGGACCACCACCTTGCGGAGCAAATGGATCACGTTTCGGTGCGCGAGGGCTACCGCATGTGGCACGGCGCGTCTCACCTGGATGACGGCCGCATGGCGCCCGTGGTCGGAGAGCAGTTCGACGGCTGGAACCAGGCCACGGCCACCGACGGAAAGTACAAAGGCGGCGATCACATTCCCGGGATGAACGTGGGTGGCTGGTATGACGCCGGCGACTTCGACCTCGAGGAGCCTGCCCAGCTGAGCGTGATTCAGAGCCTGGCTCTGGCCTATCGGGAATTTGACCTCAAGTACGACGAGCTCACGGTCGATGAAGCCGCGCGTGAGGTCGAGATGCACCGTCCCGATGGCGTGCCCGATACGGTGCAGCAGGTCAGGCACGGCGCGCTCTACATCCTGGCGCAGTTTCACAATATCGGCCACGCGATCCGCGGCACGCATGAGCCGGATCTCCGGCAGTACACGCAGGTAGGCGATGGAGCTTCGAAGACCGACGGGCGCATCTACGACCCGAAGCTCGGGCCGAACGAAGTGAAGGGCGACTACTCCGGCAAGCCCGACGACCGCTGGATATTCACCACCAACAATCCGTTCTTCCAGTGGAACGCCATCGCTGCATTGGCTGCGGCGGCTGATGTGCTGAAAGGCTACGACGACGCAATGGCGAAAGATTGCCTGGAGACGGCGATCACAGCGTGGAACGAGGAGAAGGCGCACCCGACGCCGAATCCGGCGGGTGGCGGCCTGGGCGGCGCGGCTCCGGCGGGTGCTCCGGGAGGCGGCGTGCTGGCCTCATCGCAGGGTGCGGTCTCCGGCGCGGCTGCCCCACCAGCAGCTCCGCCGCCCGGCGCCGGGCGAGGCGCGTTTGGCGCGGGCCTCGAATGGGCCGCCGCACTGGAGCTGACGATTGCCACAAATGGCGCCGAGCCGTACAAGTCGCGCCTGAAGCAGTTGCTCCCGCAGATGATCACGCCGGAGCAGATGGGTTTCCGCGGATGGACCGCCGTCCGAGCCTTGCCTTATCTGGATGCAGGCGAGAAAGACCAACTGCGGCAAGCCGTCAAGACGTACATGGCGGGCCTGGACAAGCAGTTGGATGCAACCCCGTTCGGCGTGCCTCCGAGCCTCGGCACGTGGGGCGGATCGGGCGCGGTGGTCGACATGGCCATCCGGATGTACTTTCTGCACAAGGCGTATCCGGACCTTGTGGGCCCTGAATACACACTGCGCGCCGTCAATTACATTCTCGGCACGCATCCGGTATCCAGCACGTCGTATGTAGCCGGCGTCGGCACGGTTTCGAAGACGAAGACCTACAGCAACAATCGAGCTGACAACGCCTATATTCCGGGGGCGGTGATTCCGGGCTACATCATCATCAAGCCGGATTTCCCGGAGTGCATCGACGACTTCGGATTCCTCTGGTTCGAGGATGAAGCCGTGGTGGCCGGGTCCGCCAGCTGGGTGGTAGCCGGCAACGCCGCCGACGCAATCGTCAAGGAATCAAATCGGACTCAATAGGAAACGCGCGCGGAGTAGGGATTCGTCCGGGCGCTTCTTCGATCACGACGGAGAATGGTCGGGACGGGCAGATTTGAACTGCCGACCCCTCGCACCCCAAGCGAGTGCTCTACCAGGCTGAGCCACGTCCCGACTACGTCAGGGGTCTACTCGGATTAGTTTACAGTAGGGGGCGGTTCAGCGCACCGCTCCAGATACAAATTCCGCCCACCAGAATCAATGCGCCGGAGGCACATACTCCTTCGGCAGCGACGAGCCCTCGCCGAAGAAGTACTGGTTCATCTGCTCCACCAGAAACTCCTGCGCCTGTGGAGTCCACGGCTG
>JAFAMZ010000436.1 GCA_019232935.1 Silvibacterium sp. | reverse complement strand
ACACCACCGTCTTGCCGACATTGCCCAGCACCTGGTTGATCGCAATCGCCGCCAGATGCACTGCCGGCGTCTGCTGCTCGCCCGGAATCACCACGCACTTGCCGCCGCTCGCTTTCAGGTCTTCAGCCGCAAACTTCAGAAACGCCTCGGCATCGCTCGACCATGTGTATCCGC
This sequence comes from Silvibacterium sp., assembly GCA_019232935.1. Classification (GTDB taxonomy): domain Bacteria; phylum Acidobacteriota; class Terriglobia; order Terriglobales; family Acidobacteriaceae; genus Silvibacterium. Next base: position 9,397 of record JAFAMZ010000436.1, on the reverse strand, counting down.
TCGGGGCTGAACCCGCTCCCACCGCCGCCGCCAGGGCCGCCGCAAACGCCGGAATGTCGCTGGTACGCAGCGCCAGCCGATGATCGGCTTTAAGCCCGGTCGTGGTGGTCATGCATTCGACCGCATACAGCCGGTTCATGCCGAAGTCGCCCGACTTGGCGTCTTCGAGCTTCCGCTTCTTTGCGTAATCTTTGGCCAGCCGATGGAACCCCGGATGCGCCGCACCCGACAGAAAATCCGCATCGAGCGAAACAATCACGTCCGCCGCATCCAGCTTGTACTGCGCGTCGGTATAGTCGCCAAACGCCGCCCTCGAAGCCGCATACGCCGAGTCGCGATTCACCGGGTCGTACTGAACAAACTTTGCCTTGGGATACGCCGCCTGCGCCGCCTTCCATTGCCGCGCCAGCGTTGGCGACGTCACCGTGGAGCTCAGCACATACAGCCCTTCGCCCCCCGAAGCCTTCTTATCCGCAAGCATTCCGCGGAAATTCGCCAGAAACACCGGCCAGGTGCTCGATTCCCCGCGATGCATCACCCGCTGTGACCGGTCCGGGTCATATAAGTCCAGCAGCGACCCTTGCGTGATCGGATCCGACCCGCCCTGGTTATACGGGTGCTCCGGGTTCCCATCGACCTTCACTGGCCGATACGCATCGCTCTTTACCAGCAGCGGAACAGCGCCTGTCGCAAACGGAAACGCCGTCGCAAAGTACACCGGCTTGCCCAGAATCAGGTCTTCCGGCGCTTTCACATAGGGATAAATAGGCTCATCCGGCTGCTTCGTGCACCCGGCCAGCCCGGCCAGCGCCATCGACGCGCCCATCACCTTGAGAAAGCCGCGCCGCGAGACCGTATCGATCCACTCCGAAGCCTGCTCGGGAAACTCCTCCCGCACCGCCGCCTCGAACTCCGGCGTACCCGCCAGCTCGTCAATCGACCGCCAGTAGCGCCGACCCTTATGCCCGGCCAGCTTCGCCCGCACCTCGGCCAGCGTCAGTTTCTTGCTTGGATTATCGTTCTCCATTCCTTGCCCATCGCCCACCGAACTCACTGGGTGACCCACGTCCGGATGAACCGGGGCCCCCACGGACAGGTCCACGTTCGTGGGGTGGTTGCCGGACGTGGGAAAAAGAGCGCCTAACCCTTGTTCCCTGTTCCCTTTGCCCTGATCCCTCATCGGTGGCACACCTCGCAGCTGGAAAGCTCCCGCGGAGTGCGGATGTGATAGTGCTCGATCAGGAACTCGCCCAGCGCTTCCTGGTTCGTAAACTTCGTGTAGTTCAGTTGCGGAGCCCCCATCGCCCCGCCCGGAGCATCCGTAACTTGCGCATTTGCCGCCGGAATCAAATGCAGCGAAGCCTGCTCGGAGCCGCCCGCCCCCGCCGCGCCGCCCGGATTCGCCGTCGTGCAGCTTACTGACTCGGCTGTCGGCGTTCCCGTCTTCACATCCGCGGCCGCGCACCACACCGGATTCAGCTCCGACGCCGGCTTCCACGCCATGTTGTAGATCTCGCTTGTCGGCCGCAGGTTCACCGCCGGGTTCCGATGGCAGTTCAGGCACCACTCCATCTGCAGCGTGCTCTGCTGATACATAATGGGCATCTCGTCCACTCGCCCATGACAGCTCGAACAGCCCAATCCTTTATTTACGTGGATCTCATGGCTGAAGTAGGCGTAATCCGGCAGATCGTGGATCTTCGTCCACACGATCGACTGTCCCGTCGCCCAGCTTTGTCTCACCGGTTCCAGCAGATTCGCATTCGTCCAGATCTGCGCGTGGCAATTCATGCATGTCCTGGTCGGAGGAATGCCCGCATAGCTCGATTTCTCCACGGTCGTGTGGCAGTACTGGCACTGCAGCCCCAGACCCTCCACGTGATGCTTGTGGCTGAAGGGAACCGGCTGGTCCGCCCTCTGCCCCTGCCGCGTAACCCACGGTGATCTCTGCAGTTGATCGAGCGTCACACCCAGGGCTATGACAATCAACCCCGTCAAGACCAGGCTAGCCCGCGCCAGCGCGTTCGAGCTGCGGTCAAAAATCTGCGCCATGAATGCGTCCTTGCGTATTCCTTAATACGTATGAAGTTGGAGGATTACCGCCTGGCTTTGCGCGCAGCGGTTTCCGCGTTGGGCTACATCTGAGGATCACTTTTAGTCGAAGATTCAATATAGCAGGCGAAACCCCGGCAAAAGCAACCCTCTCCCGCACCCCACAAAAAAATCCCGCCCAAACTTCGTGCCAAAGGTAAACGATCAGCCAAGTCATTCTCTTGCGGACATTCGCCGTCCTCCACATCTGAACGCCGATCGCTGAACGCTGTAGGCTGTCGTAATGCAAGGCCGACTCGCCCCACGCTACGACTCCGCTCTCGCCATCCGCGAGCTCACCGCCGCCGATCCCGTCCTCGGCCGCCTCATCGAGCGCGCCGGCCCCTACACCCTCCGTCTCAAGAGCCAGCACTCGCCCTTCGAAGCCCTGCTCGAGTCGATCATCTACCAGCAGCTCAATGGCAAGGCCGCTGCAGCCATCCTCAAGCGACTCATTACCTGGTTCGGCGAGTACCACCCCAGCCCCGAACACCTCATCGCCGCTCCCGACGACCAGCTTCGCGGCTGCGGGCTTTCAGCCAACAAACTCCTCGCCCTGCGCGACCTCGCCGCCAAAACCCTCGACGGAACCGTCCCTACGCTCGCGCAAATCCGCCGCTTCTCCGACGCCGAGATCATCGAGCGCCTCACGAAAGTGCGCGGCATCGGCCCCTGGACTGTCGAGATGCTCCTTATCTTTCGGCTCGGCCGCCCCGACGTCCTGCCGATCACCGACTACGGAATCCGCAAAGGATTCGCCCTCACCTTTAGGCGCCTCCCCAAATCAAAGCCCTTCGACGCCTCCATGCTCGCCAAGCCCGACGAGATGCTCCGCCGCGGCGAACGCTGGCGGCCATGGCGCTCTGTCGCGTCATGGTATCTCTGGCGGGCCTGCGATCTCGCCGGCAAAGCCTCGCCGCCGCCGGAGTAGAACCATCAGCCCCGAGTTGAATACGCCGGACATACAACTGGAATCACCTCATTCGCGCAAATAGGCGAGAACGGCCCGGACGACCTCCTCCGTTGCCTCTCTCAAAGACAAACCACTGGGACGCCGCAGCACGGCACCGTGACACAGCGACTCAACCATGTGGGTTACGATAAATGCCCTCCTGTCAAGGTCGCGCCCATTCTTCAGTTCACCCCCTCGCGACGAGAGCGCTAGCCGAAACGCCCCGTGGAGACGTGTCGCGAAATCGGCCGTGCCGTCGGCCCGGTGGGGTACTTCGTGCATAAGCAATTCGTAGAGCTCCGGATCCCCTTTGTGGGCGTCGACCATCGCCTCCACGATCGCGTGTATCAACGTGTCAAGGCTGGCCGCGGCATGTTCGATCAGTGTTGCGCCTATGATCCGGTCGATCTGTTCGACGTGCCGCTCATGCAGCGCGATGAAAATGGCGCGTTTGTCCGGGAAATATTGGTACACCGAACCGATGCTCACTCCGGCAACCTCGGCGATGCGATTGGTAGTGAGTGAGCCGAAGCCCTCGCGCTTCATCAGCCGGACGGCTGCATCGAGCACCGCATCGACGGTCTGACGCGCGCGCCTCTGCTGTGGCCGGCGCCGAACCGGATTGCTCTTCGCCTTTTTGGTCATGGCAACCACTCCCTTCCGCTCAAAAGGTGAGCACTTATTTAACAACTTCAACGGACATCCCAAACAATACCTGTGCGCAGCGAACCATCAAATGCGAGTATACAAACCCCAACTCCGCATCGTACCCTAACCATCAATATATGAGCAAATCTACATATATTCTGTTTTGAGGAGAACCGCTATATGCGATGTCTGGTAACAGGTGCAACGGGAGACGTCGGCTCGAAGGTTGTAAAGCGTCTGATTGAACGCGGTGAGCGTCCCAGGATCTTCGTGCGTGATCCAGAGAAGGCCCATGCACTCTTTGGACCAAAAGTCGAAATGTGTAAGGGCGATTCATCGGACCCGGCATCTCTAAAACCCGCCTTCGAGAGTACAGACGCCGTCTTTCTCGTTAACTCCGGTCCGGAAATTCCTCGGCGAGATCAAGCCGCAGCAAGAGCAGCCAGAGAGGCCGGCGTGAAGCGTGTGGTAAAGCTCTCGTCACTCGACGTTGAACAGGGCCTCGCCATCGGAGCATGGCATGAAAAGGGCGAGGCCGCCTTCCGCTCCTCAGGGATAGCTTTCACCTTTATCCGGCCATCGGGTTTTATGTCGAACCTCCTGGCATGGGCAGGGTCGATCAAGGCAGAAGGTGCAGTCAGGTCCTCCACCGGAGACGGAAAGAGGGCCTTCATCCATTCAGACGATATAGCCGCGGTCGCGGTGGAGGCATTGACAAATGCGCGATACGAAGGCCAGTCATTGCCAATCACCGGTCCGGAGGCCCTGAGCTTCCCCGAAGTTACGGCCCGAATCGGAGCCATCATTCGAAAACAGCTTAGGTTTGAAGCGATCTCGGACGAAGAGGCGGGAATCCGGTACGCGGCCGCAACAGGCGCCGGGCCGGAAGAAACCGAAGCCCATGTCGCGTTGTGGCGAGCCATTCGCGAAGGACAGCTTGGAAGTGTTACGGACACTGTGGAGCGCATCCTCGGCAGGAAGCCCATCTCACTGGATAAATGGCTGGACGAGAACGCCGCAGCGTTTTGCTGAGCCGAATACGAAATGCTCCGCGGCCGCCGAACCGTGGACCGCCTCCAGCTGGGAAGGCCTCACCCGCGCTCATTTCAGCATCAAAATATCCTCAACAGCACGCCCCGGAAGCCCTCGGGGAGGCCCTATGCGTATTCGGGTGAACCTCACTTTTCTCGCCCTCATCTGCTCCCTTCCGCTTTTCTCCCAAAGCCGCTCCGCCGCTTCCCCACCTGCCCTGCAGCCCTACGGACGCTGCCCCGCACCAGCCCAGCAGGGCGTGAGCGTGTGCATGCCCTACGACGGAGCAGCAGTGCAGTCTCCCTTCCAGGTCATCGGCGCAGGAACCAGCGGCCGCGGCCAGGTGGCGCTTATGGAGCTTTGGGCAGACGGCAAAAAGCTCACGCAGAGTCTGGGAACGCCCTTCGATCACCCGGTCAGCCTCGCCCCCGGAGACCACGAGCTCACTCTGATCGAAGTCGACGAAACCGGATACTATGCCAAATCCACGCCTTTTAAGGTCAGCGTTATCGAGTCGAATGCGGAGCCGCCCTGCTCGCCGCCGGACACTCCGGGAGTAAACGTGTGCGTCCCGGCCCCAAACTCCTGCAACACGCAGTCCTTCATATCTATCTCCGCTGCGGCCAAAGGCACCTCCGGTCCTGTCATCAGAATGGAGGTCTGGATTAACGGTGCGAAGGTCGCCAACTTCCCCGGCGATCACTTCGAAAGCAACATGATTCTTTTCGATTTCAAGTACTACATGGAAATCTGGGAGATCGACAGCCACAGCAACGCGCTCAAAAAAACGCTCCTCCTATATGGCCCCTGTTAGCTCGATTCGGCACCAGGAATTCCTGTTCGTTTTCACGAGAGCACAACGTGAGCGCCTGCTTTTGAGAAATAATTGCGACCAGGCGCTGGCTCGAACATATTAAGCTCTGAAAGAAAATCCCTTTGCCGGGAGTCACCGCTATGCATCCCGAATTACAGGCGCTGGAAAACCAGCTTGATGCCGCCGCGCAGGACGCGCAGGCCGTCACATCCGGACTCAGCGAAGAACGCGGCCGCATGCGCCCCGAACCCGGCTCCCAGGCAGGCGCCTGGAGCATCGCCGAGTGCCTGGAACACCTCGCCATCACCCACCGCGCCTATCTCGATGCCATGAGGCCAGCAGCCCTTCGCGCGGAGCAGCAAGGCAGGAAGCGCCGAAAACCCGCCCTGCCCGGATTCGGAGGCCGTCTCTTCATCAAGGGCATTGAACCGCCGGTGAAAGCTAAAATACGCGCGCCGCAAAATATTCAGCCGGCTGCGAACTGCTCGCTGGCCGGGGCCCTGGCAAATTTCCTCTCATCGCAAGAGGAGGTACGTACTTTCCTGCGCTCCTGCGCCGATCTCGATCTCGCACGTGTTCACTTCCCCAACCCATTCCTGCGCGGACTCCCGTTCCGCCTCGCCACAGGACTGCACGTTATCCCCGCCCATGAAAGACGCCACCTCTGGCAGGCCTGGCGCGTGCGGCGGTTGGCTGAATCTGAATCTCAACCCTGAGCAGAGATGCGGAGTGCGCCGACGAACAGGCGGGCCATTAGGCAATCGCACGCTTCAGATCGAATAAGTTCATGCCGAGAGCTCTTGCCATCGCCTTTGCTGACGCCAGATCGGTGTTGCGCTCTGCTTCTGGGATATCAATCATCCTCTCCCCAGAAGATCCCCTCAATATTCCCAAAACTCTGGCCTTCATCTTGAAACGTCTTTTCAGGGCGAGCATTCATGAATGCAGTATCTCAACTACCCGCCAAAGGGCTTCCTTACAGGGTAATGTTCAGATGCGGGGAAAAACTCGCAACAGAGGAGGGTTGTAGGCGCAGCTTTAGAGGAAGTTTCGTAAGGGCACGCTCCAGAAAGAGGGTTTCGTAAGGGCACGGCTTCAGCCGTGCCGCAAACGGTCGGCGCGAAGCGCCGCACCTTGTTGCCGCAGGCCGGAGCGCAGGCGAAGCCGAAACGACAATCTATCAAAACCCGAATCTGATCCTAGCACGAGGAGCAGATTCGGACCTGGATGGCGCGCGCAGCGCATCCTTATTCCCGCGCAAATAATCCCTTGACAAGCTATAAGCGTCAGCTTATACGTTTTCCTATAAGCCTTTGCTTATGACTTCTACTCTCTTCCGCGCCCTCTCCGATCCCACCCGCCTCGCCATCTTCGAGCTGCTCGCCCGCCACGAGCACTCCGTCTCCGAGCTGGTCGACAAGTTCGAAGTCACCCAGCCGGCTATCTCCCAGCACCTCGCCGCGCTTCTTGCCGTACGCCTCGTCAGCACCCGCCGTAGCGGACGCAACGCCTACTACCGCGCCCGCCCCGAAGGCCTCAGACCCGTCATCGATTGGCTCCGTCTTTACCAGAACTTCTGGCCCGAAAAGCTCGACAGCCTGAAAGCCGTTCTCGACAAGCCATCACCCGATAAATCCGCAAAACCCACAAAGGAGAAACACCATGCCCCGCGGCACTGAATCCATCGAAGTCGACTACACTCTCGCGCACCCGCCCCAGGAGGTTTGGCGTCTGCTTACCGAGCCCGACCTTCTCGCCAAATGGCTTATGCCCAACGACATCGCCGCCGTTATCGGACACAAGTTCAACTTCCACACCAAACCAATGGGCGACTGGGATGGCATAGTCGATTGCGAGGTGATCGAGTGCGACCCTTGGACGCGCTTCGCCTATTCCTGGCAGGGCGGCCCGGCGAACAGCCGCCTGGATACCATCTGCAGTTGGACCCTCACTCCCACCGAATCTGGCGGCACGCTCCTTCATCTCAGCCACTCCGGATTCGAGGCCAGCATGTTCGCGTATCAGATCATGAGCCAGGGATGGCGCAATATGAATCCAGACGGCAAATTCGACCGCATCCTCGACTGCGAGCCATTCCCTGTACGCGAATGTGAGCGAGAGGAAATCACCGCATCTTAGTTTTCGAAAGAGTCCGGGTGCCCCATCCTTCACGCCGCTTTTGCGCGAAGGGTGGGAAGCATAAACTCCGTAGCCTTACTTCCTTACTGCCCCAAGAATCTCGTTCTGATTCGACAGAATCTCCTTCTGGTTCTTCAGAATCTCTTTCTGATTCGACAGAATCTCATCCAGAGCCTTCTGGTTCCGCTTGATCGTCTCCTGGTTCTGGAGAATCTCCTTCTGATTTTGCAGAATGCTCTTCTGATTGCTCACAATCTCGCTATCCGACATCTCTTCCCCTTGTTTGATCAAAATTGCATTTCACCGGAACAACATCCTCCCGGCTCCCCCATCCTAACCTGACTCCGCGATGTCCTCGCTCCATATCTCCGGATGCTCCCGGATAAAACCGCCTAGCAGCTCGATACACTCCTGCGAAGCAAGATCGTGCACTTCAAACCCGTTCTCGCGAAGCCAGTGAATCCCGCCTTCAAACGTCCGGCTCTCGCCGATAATCACCGTGCGAAACCCGAACTGCCGGATCAGTCCCGTGCAGTACCAGCACGGCGCCAGGGTCGTCACCATGATCAGGTCCCGATACGACCGCTGCCTCCCCGCATTGCGAAATGCATCCGTCTCCCCATGTGCTGACGGATCGTTCTCCTGCAAGCGCCGGTTGTGCCCCGACCCGACGAGCCTCCCATCGCGCCGGAAAATCGCCGCTCCGATGGGAATGCCTCCTTCGGCGAGCCCCTTGCGGGCTTCCTTGATAGCAACAGCAAGCATTTCTTCAGGATTGGGCATAGAAGAACAGGGTACCGCGACCCTTGGCGGCCCCGAAGCATCCCTTCGAAAAAGCGTCACTTCGAAGAAACAGCGATGCCGTTCGCGTCAACGAGGCCCGGCACCGGTGTGAACGTAAAGGTGCTGAGGTCAAGCAGCGAGACGCCTCCCTCGCGGGCTTTGCCCTCCGCGAGAACGCCGGCCGTGCGAACATTGGAAATCCATGCGTGTTTCCGGTCCGGATCGAGCCCAACCATCAGGGGACTGCCTGTTTCAACCCGATGCTTTACCTCGCCGCTCTTTGGATCGATCGCGAGAAGAACTCTGTCCAGAACCGCCGGAGCAAGAAACCAGCGCCCGTCCGCGGTTGCCGCGGTATAAAAGACCTGCCCCAAATCGAGCTTTCCGATCTGCCTCACAGTGGACAGCCGCACCGGGTCGAGCAGCCGGATTTCGTTCTTGCCCGACACCATCACATATCGCCCATCCGCAGTCCAGCCGATACCCCGGGGCGAACCTGCCTCAGTGCACGTCTCCACGTGCCCCGACTCCGCATCGATACGGCAAACCTTCTCCGTCATCGTGAACGCGAACAAATGGGAACCATCGGCATCGAAGACGAAGTTATGCACGCCGGGCGGCAGCGCAAAAGTCCGCAGCACCGCTCCCGACGCGGTGTCGAACACCACCATGCCTTCTTTGCCCTCTTCGGTGTTCGTAAACAGCTCATTAAATTTCGAAGGCCGCAGTTTGAGGCCGTGCGGAGCCGTATACCCGTCGGGAAGCTTGAATCGCGCCCGCTCCGTCAGCTTTTCCAGATCGAGCACAGAAATCGTCGTGCCCGCGGTTCCAACCTTGTGATTCGCTTCGAGCAGTCCGAAATTCGAGACGTAAGCGAGTCCCCCATCGGGCGCCATCTCGATCTCGTGCGGCTTATTACCTACTGGAATCCCTGCTTG
>JAFAMZ010000345.1 GCA_019232935.1 Silvibacterium sp. | reverse complement strand
TCTGGTAATAGAAGCAGCCGCCGGGACCGGCTGCATACGCGTAGACGTTGTTGGCAATGAATGACGCCGGGTTCAAATTATTATATTGGGCGCCGGTGATGGTCTCGCCGAGGTAGCTCAGCATTCCGGTCTCAACATCGACAGCGTAGGAAGCCGTTCCTGAATTGGCGCAGTCGATGTTGTATTCCTGCACGTAGAGCGAATGGCCAGTGCGATCGAAAAAGAGCTGGCCTGCGCCTCCGCAACCATTCTCGTTCTGCTCTGCGTAGTTAGTCTGGGCGGCAAAAGCCAGCTTTCCGTTGGATAAGATCCGGTAGCTGTTAATTACCGGCTCTGTTCCTCCTGCGGCCATAAGATATGCCCCGTTCACCGCCATGGGGCCAACGTCCTGATTGAAGGGCGAGCCGGGTAGCGGCGCCAGCCTTCCTTCTCCATCCGCTGAATAGCCGACAACCTGGTGAGGACTGTAGTTCGTGGCACTTGGGGAAGGGGTATTGGACACATATACGTAAGCCACGGGACTGGTATCCGGGCTAGCTTTCAAATGCGATGCCGCGGCGAGCAGACACACCAGTACGCCGAAACACTTGAGTGCCTTGCCCGTATAGCGAGTCATCGGGGAGTCTCCTTCACGGGCAGGGGCCCGTACGAATGCGGCTGTTGTCACTCGGGAACGTTGGATGCAGCGATGTCGCGGGTACGATGTACAGAGGTTGTGTAGCTGTTCCTTACCAGGTGGGGATGACGACTTAAACCCTTGCCGCTCAGTCAACGAGCAATACGTATCGCCCGATCTCGTTCAGGATGAGGTGTGAGGACGCTCGGGATATCGATGTTATTCCAGACTATTCCTTGCTACTTGATGGCGAAGACTGGGTGAGCTTTTTTCCCTCACACCAGCGGAGTACGCGCAGCGCCCGGAGCGTGTTCCACCGACTCGGCTGACCTACCGATTCGCCGACGTCAACGGAAAGCGCCTCGTCGTACGCTCGGTCGACGAGCCATCGACCATCGGGTTGCCGCCTGGTTTCGACGTAACGGACTGCATCGCTGATGCGCGGGTCGGGATCGGCAGAAGCAGACCTGAAATAGTCCAGCCCGCGGAGAATGTCGTAGTGATAACGGGGCGGAAACGCCAGTTCCAGAAACTCCGGATTCGCGACCTCGCCCGTAGACAATCGCCGGAACAAGCTGCGCTTGAGCAGGTATTCCTCACCTCTCCGTCTGGCTGCGGTTATTTCGGGCGCGACCGCGAGGGCCCGCTCGTACTCGAGCAGTCCTTCCAGTACGCATATGGTGGTGTGGAATGAGGAGCGAACACTTTCCGGCGCTTCGCAATTCCAGCCGCCGTCTTCAAGTTGCTCGCCGACGAGACGCCTCACCAGAGAATCGGAGGGCCGCCCGAAGTAGGCACCGAGCGCCAGCGCGCCTCCATTGATGCATGGCTCTACTTCGCCCTCGAAGAACGTGTTCCCGCCTGTTTCGCGTGGCCGCAACTCCCAGCGGCCGCCGTTATCGTTCCATCGCAAACCGGTCTCGAGGCGCGCTACAGCTGTCTGGACAGCAGGTTCGGCTGGGCCGATGCAAGTGGCACGCAAAAGGAGCAGCGTGAAGAGAGTCGCAAGCCAGGCTGGCTTTTCTCTAACGCGCCAGGAGCCGTCCGGCTGCTGACAGGCGAGAATTTCAGCGCCAAGACCTTGGTTGCAAACGCGAACGCGCTCCGCTTCGATTGCGGCCGGCGAGGCGTCCGTCAGATCGCGCATCGCCTGCCAGCGGATGGCCGGGTCGCCATCCAGCAGCCAGTTCAAGGAATCGATTTTTACGAGGTTCACGTCGCCATATTACCTTTTCGCAAAAATCGTTTTGTGAAGGGAACTCCGCGAACCAATCCAAATTGTTGCCGCTCAGTTTCGGCATGTGATACCGTCTCGCTCAATCCCCCAGGGGGGAAAAATTGGGTCAGCAAGAGAACGAACACCTCAACCGCATAACGGTCACCGGCGCTGCCCTGAGCCGCGCGGTCTACTCGATCGCCGAGCTCGGAGTTGCCGATCTCATCGAAGCCGGGCATCCGCAGCCCATCGAATATCTCGCCCGAGCCACCAGAACTCATGAGCCTTCGCTCTACCGAGTTCTTCGCTTCCTGGCGAGCCACGGCCTGTTCAAGGAAACCGAAATCCGGCACTTCGACCACACGCCGCTGTCGGCAGCCCTGCGCAGCGACGCACCGGACTCGTTTCGCGCCGGCGCACAAATGTTTCATCACCTGTCAGCCGGGTGGAATGGCTTACATCATTCCATTCAAACGGGCGAGCCCGGCTTCAACAAGGTTTTCGGCGCACCGGTTTTCGACTACATCCAAGCACACCCAGAACTGGGCCCTGTGTTCGATGCCGGCATGACGTCTTTCAACTTTTATGAGACCGGCGCGATGCTGGACGCATACGATTTCACCGGCATTAACGTTCTGGCGGATATTGGCGGCGGCAACGGCTCGCTCCTCACGGCGATACTCACGCGCTATCCGGAGATAAAGGGAATCCTGTTCGACCTGGGCCATGTCGCAGGCCGGGCAAGGGACAGGTTGAAAGCCGCGGGACTGGCGGAGCGCTGCTCCGTGATCGAAGGCAGTTTCTTCGAGAGCATCCCCGCCGGAGCCGACGCCTACCATTTCCGCCATATCATTCACGACTGGACGGATGCGCAATGCAAGCAGATCCTTGTCAACTGCCGCAAAGTGATTCCGGCTCACGGCAGGCTGCTGATTTCCGACTCCGTGGTGCCTTATGGTAACGAACCTTGCCCATCCAAAGACCTGGATATGGTCATGCTGACTTTCCCCGGCGGCAAGGAGAGGACCGAATCGGAATTCCGATCGCTGCTCGACGCGTCCGGTTTCGAACTCAATTCGATCACGCGCACCGCAGCAAGCATCTGCGTAGTGGAAGCAAGGCCGGCCTGAGCGATTGAGTGCACAGAGCGCAGAACTCAGAAAAGACGCGACAGTGATTCACAACGTAGAACCTCGGGGCAGTGAGTTAAGCTGCTTCCTTATTGGGCTTCGTCCCGGAGTTGGTCGTGAAGATTCATCTGGTTGATGGCACTTACGAATTATTCCGGCACTATTATGCAGTGCCGTCGGCGCGCGATCGAGACGGGCGCGAAGTCGGCGCGGTTCGAGGTGTCGTTACGTCGATCCTTGGCATGCTCAGGGGTGGAGTGACGCATATTGCCGTTGCGACCGACAAGGTCATCGAGTCCTTTCGCAATTCGCTCTGGCCCGGCTACAAGACGGGCGAGGGTGTGGAGCCCGATCTGCTCGCCCAGTTCCCGCTGCTTGAAGAGGCGCTTGCTGCAGCGGGAATCCTCGTATGGCCCATGGTGGAATTTGAGGCTGACGATGCTCTGGCGGCAGGGGCGGCATTGGCTACACGGGACAAACGCGTCGAGCAGGTGATCATCTGCACTCCCGACAAGGACCTGGCGCAGTGCGTACGCGGAAGCGGCGTCGTACAGCTTAATCGACGGACTGGCGCGACCTGCGATGAGGCGGGTGTGATCCTGAAATTCGGCGTTCCTCCTGTGTCGATTCCGGATTACCTTGCACTGGTGGGGGACGCGGCGGACGGGTACCCCGGATTGCCGGGTTGGGGCGCGAAGTCCTCTGCCGCAGTGTTGGCGAAGTTTGGGCGGATCGAGGCAGTTCCAGAGGACAGCCGCGAGTGGGGCGTGAACGCCGCAAATGCGAGCACTTTGGCCGCAACACTGGTTCGCGAGCGCGACAGGGCACTGCTCTTTCGGACGCTTGCCACGCTGCGGACGGACATCCCGCTCTTCGAGGACGTGGAGGAATTGCGCTGGAACGGGCCCACTGCGAAATTTGCAGCCATCGGGGAGCGGCTGGACGGGGCAGTCACCGAGAAGAAGGGCGGGACGCGTCCGGGGCCGAGACGCGCTCAATGATTGCTGGCCGGAAAATGATCGAAGCTCCAGTTGCCGTTTTTCGGCTGCTGCCAAAAGGGCAATAAGCTTCGCTTCTGCTAACATTTTCGGGCCCTCTGTGGGAAAGGAAGCGGAAACTTCGCCCTACTGGTGTGTGGTTATACCTGAGGGTGCCGGGAGCGAGTAAACTCCGGAGTGAGATAGCGTTCCCACGCACGTGACTGGACCATGGTTCGCGGAACCGTGATTGCCAGAAGTGGATAAGTTCGATAAAGCAATGGCTAATCGCAACCAGCATGGACTGGAGGCCAGAATGCTTTCGCACTCAGATATTCAGAGACGCGTCAATTCCGTTATCGCGGAGCTGTTGCTGACAGATACCGAGATGGCGTTGACTTTTCTTGACCTGGCGGATACAACGCGAGTGCCTGAGAACAGGACCAGGAGGCATAAGGAGGCAAAGAAGGCCTATGAAACCATCATGAGCCTGATTCCCAAGGTGGCAATGAAGCAGGCAGAGCGAGAACTTCTGGACCAGCGGCTAGGCCGCCTTCGTCGGCGGCTTCTGAAAGCTGGATGAAAGCGCGTTCGATTGCCAGGGGTATTCGCGGCAGGTGTGTCTGAGCGAAGTAAGAGCGAGTGCGAGTTCCTTCATCAGAGTCCTGTGCTCGGTTCGCAGGGACCGTAACTCACTCCGCAACTCGCCGGCAATCCGGACGCCGTCGGATATTTCGCCCGAGATTATGCTGAACTTGATCGCGTTCTGATCCTGCAAGCACCGCTGCTGAATGGACCGGCGAGACCATCTCGAATGCAGCCACCGATCGAGATCGCGAGGATAAGCAACAACCGCGCTCTTGTGATTGACTCCATCGGGGCGCCGGACCGGAAGTCCGAAGTGACGCTCCCAGCGCTGGACAGTGCGAACGCTTTTACCTAAGTAATGCGCTATATCTTTCCAGCATGTGAGGACTGCAGAGTTCGGGGAAGGTACCGCATTCATGACAAGACCTCTAGGGGAAATCCCCTTTATCATTGGCTCCGCCTGCAGGGTGAGGCGGTGGTCTTTCCCGGGTTTTATCTGGGGGATCCATCGGTTGCCTTTGACTATCTCTTGTCCCCTGATAATTCGGCTTTGTCAAGAAGATATTGCGGACAGAGTAAAACATGGGCGCGATCTGAGCGGCCGGAAGATCGCTTTTCTCGATAACGTGGTCATTTGTGGAAGACACTTTTGAGGGCAGATCTGAAGTCCAGATATGAATTGGCGCGGGCATTAAGACGCGCTGCCGGGCTGGTCCTGGCGGCTCCGCTGCTGGCGTGCGCGCAGCAAGGCGAGGGTGCCATGGCGGAAAGGGATGCGGCTGCCTGCTATGTGCGCGAAATTAAGACCCTGCCGGGGAGTCATGGGTTTGCGGCGGATTTCATTGAGGTGATCGCGACCGATCCGGGGGCGCGGGGAAAGGATCGTAATGGGATATGGGCGTTGAATGCAGACCTGCATAGCGGGGTTTCGAAGGAGGAGCAAGCGCTATATATCTCGAAGTCGACTGATGGAGGCGAGACCTGGAATGAGGTGGCGCGGATCGACTCGCGCTACTACGACTCAGAGATCGACGAGGGACTGCGTAATGGGCTTGACGTGTTGCCGGGTGGAAACGAGTTCGTAGTCACGACGCAGAAGGGGGCATTCCAGGTGTCGCCGCAGAAGAGCGGCGAGCCCGTTCTAAGATATGTCGATGGACCACGGGTTCCCCATGACAGGCCATGGGTGAGTATCACGAAGAAGGAGGGCGATCCGGTGAGAGCGGCGGCGGCGAAGGTGACCTCGGACGGCAGCCGGATGATCGTGGCCTATGGGTACTTCGACATGGATCCAAAGCTCTTCAGCTATCACAAGGGCCGCGCCGGCGAATGGATCAAAGATAGACAACTGCCGCAGATTCCGACCGATCTGCAGATTTTTTCACTCGAGTGGGACAAGTCGGGGAGGTTACATCCGGGATCGCTGTATGTGGGGACCGGGGACCAGGTCTACCGCCTAGACCTGCGGACGCTGAAATGGACGATGGTGAAGGGCGTCGGCGACGATTCGGCGATCCATGCGATCAACACCGTGGGAGGTCTGCATATCGCCGCGTGCTGGGGTATCTATGAGCCGCTGAACGCCGACGCGGTGTGGAAGGTGACGGACGCGGAGTTTATCTATCATCGCGATGATGACGCCACCGGATCGAATATCCGGGCGTACGGGATCGAGGTTGACCCGACGAATGCAAAGCGGCAGGTGGTGACCGCGCTGACCGGTGTCTACCTTACGAGCGACGGCGGGCAGACCTGGCGAAGGATGCTTGGGCTTCCTGACGGGGAGTACCGGACGGCGCACTTCAACCCAGATGGGAGCGTAATCGTGTCAGGGATTCCGGGGACGTTTGTGGCGAATCCGTTTTCAAGCGCATGCGGACCGAGGTTACAGAAGCGCGATTAATGGAGCTGTGAATCAACTAGAGTGCCGACCCCTGCACCTTTTACGTGCAGCGACCTAAGGTGTCCTCGGCGGTAACAAATACAAGGTCATGGCAAACACCAGATAGACCATGAGCACGAAGACTCCCACAAACCACGTCGATCGTCCGCTGCTGGTGACCAGAGCCGCGGCCATCGTGGCGATCAGCATCATCACGACCGCCCCCGGCCAGAGCTGCATGCTCATTGGCTGTGGTCCTAGTACATAACTGAGCAGCACTAACACCGGGGCAACAAACAATGCGATCTGCGAGGCACTACCCAATGCTATTCCTACGCTCAAATCCAGGCGGTTCTTACGAGCGCCGGAAAACGCCGAGCCCATTTCTGCGGCCCCGCCCACCAGCGACACGACAATGAAACCCACAAACGCCGGCGTCATGCCGAATGTCAATGCAGCTTGCTGCACCGACTCGACAAATACCTCGCTCACCAACGCAACCAGGATCGTGACCACAGCCAGAGTGCCAAGAGCTGCACCGATCGGCAGCGGCACTTCGTTGCTTTCGGACTCTGCGACTGCAAACAGTTCCCGATGGGTCCTGAGCGAGAAGAACAGGCCCAGAGCGTAAGTAACCAGGAGGAGCACTGCGAGGGCAGCGCTTAACTTCTGAGTAAATGCAGCCCCTGCGGCCGAATCGGCTTCTCCAACGGCCGAGGGGACAAGAAGCGCGACTGTGGCGAGAAAGAGCAGGCCTGCCTGAAGACGCGCATTTACGCGGTTGTAATCCTGAACGTGATGCTTGAGCCCACCAAGCAGAAACGATGCCCCAAGCATGAACAGGGTATTAGCAACAATCGCGCCGGCAACGGACGCTTTCACCAGCATGTACTGGCCGGACTGTAATGCGGCAAGCGCAATCACCAATTCGGTCAGATTCCCCAACGTAGCATTGAGCAGACCGCCCACCGCGTCGCCCGTCCGATGCGCGACGGATTCGGTGGCCAGACTAAGCAACGCAGCGAGTGGAATGATGGCGAGGACCGAGAGAATAAACAGCAGTGTGTGCGATTCGGGTCGCAGCCAGTGATACGCGAACAAGACAGGGACGAAGATCAATCCCCAGAGAAGCGGATTATGGCCAATTTCTTTGAGAAGCTGCTTCATCGATTCAGCTGAGATCGGCTCCGTATCTACGGATGCTACAGCTACAGAATTGAGCGCCTGGGTATGTGCGCGAAGCAACTGACAATTCTTACAGTTAACGAGTACTGATGACCCTTCATTCCCTCCCACTAAAGAGATTCAGTCTGAGATTTTTAGTCGGCGAGACCGGGAGTTTGTCTCGGAATTCCCTCTAGCGATCAGCAGTCCCGTCCGACCACTCGCGCACCGGAACCAGGAATGTAGTCATGTGCTCCGAGGTGTCGTTGAACGCGAAGATTGGAGAGCCCGGCAGACCTGCTCCCCAGGCTGCGGGTTCGGCTTGTGAGACAAAAAACATCAGGTGCGGATGCCAGTGTCCCCCGCGATCGCTTAAGTAGCCCTGCTTGGAAAGCATGTAGCACATGGCGGCGGGCTCCATCGGCGGCAATTCCTTGCTGTCGATTGCCGCTTTGATGCGCTCAACCATCTGCGCCTTCGTGCTCCCGGCCAATATCAAGTCAGTCTTCCTGATCGTGCGCGGAAGATAGGTGCGCGCGGCAGCCGCATTGAAACAGATCGGAGCTCTCAGCTTCGGATTCCAAAACTCCGGGTCGTCAATTGGAGCAGTCCAGGAGCGTTCCACGATGCACACGAAGCCGTTTTTTCCTTTTACCGCAGTTTCGTAACCACGACGTCCGAGCACCATGACCTCGGCATCGCGCGAGATGGAATCAGGCGCTGCACTGCGCGCCAATGCGATCTCCGAACCGCGATCTTCGATCAGGTATTGGTCAACAGAAGCCATGCTGCCATAGGCTGCTTTAGCCTCCTGCGCCATTATGGGCCCCGCTGCGCCAAGTAACATCAGCAGTGCGATGTTCTTCACGCCGATTACACCAGCCTTCCTCGCTATCATGATTCGCCTCCAGGCCTCGAAGATACGTTGATATCAACATAAACGCAATATGCCGAGGAAGGTATGCGGCGCAGCTCGGTGTGAAGGGGGAAGGCGAGGAAAGTAAGTCCTCGCCATTTACTTATTCGAATGGGTGCCCACCCGAGTAATTGGCGTACGCTTATTCTCGTGGGGAATCCCAGGATGAACAAATTCGCACGCACGGTCACGGCGATGCTGCTCATCGTCGCGGGCATAGCAGCATCGAGTGCTTCCGGCAGCTCGAAGCAGCGTGTTGAGCAGCAAGGAGCTGCTGGCTCGGGGAAGGCCGCAGGGCAGGAGAACACCACTTCAGTTTCTAGACCCAACCCGGACGCTTCAGGAATTTACCACGTGGGCGATGGGGTTACGACGCCGCAAGTCATCTATTCGGTCGATCCCGAGTTCAGCGACAAGGCTCGCAAGAAGAAGCTGAACGGGACTTGCGTCGTCGGATTGGTGGTGGATTCGAGCGGAGCGCCACAAGATGTACATCTGGTGAAGTCAGCTGCGGAAGGAGTATCGCCAAAGCTTCGCTCGGCTGCAGAGTGCCTCGACGAGAAGGCCGTCGAGGCGGTGAAGCAATACAAATTCAAACCGGGTATGTATCAGGGAAAGCCGGTTCCCGTCGAACTTAAGATCGAGGTCGCTTTCAGGATTTACTGATTCTGCAAATTGAAGCCCAGCGCTGTCAGAAGCGGGCATGAGACTGGTACACTTTCCTCATCTTGGTAGAGTTGCTTCCATCGATTCTGTCGGCGGATTTCGCGCACCTGGCGGATGAAGTCAAGGCTGCGGAGCGGGGCGGCGGAACCGTCATTCATTTCGATGTGATGGATGGGCATTTCGTGCCCAATCTGACGATTGGGCCTCCCGTGCTGGAGTCGCTGCGCAAAGTGACTAGGCTGCCGATCGACTGTCACATGATGGTCGAGAATCCGGACGATTTTGTGGAGGCGTTTGCGGAGGGGGGCGCGGACTGGATGAGCGTCCACTATGAGGTGTGCCGGAACCTCCACCGAACGCTGCAGAACATCAAGCATCATGGCATGGAGCCGGCGGTGGTAATCAATCCGGCGACGGCGGTCGACCTGCTGATACCGGTGCTCGACATGGTCCACCACGTGCTGGTGATGAGCGTGAATCCGGGGTTCGGCGGCCAGAGCTTTATTCCCTATTCGCTGGTCAAGATCCGGCGGCTGAAGGAGCTGCGCGAGGAGCTGGGCCTTAACTACAGGATCGAAGTGGACGGGGGCGTTGCTCACGATACCATCGGCCAGGTCGTCGAAGCTGGAGCGGACCTGCTGGTGGCAGGGAGCGCTGTATTCAGCCACGGGCGCGCAGAACAGAATGCGCGCGAGCTGCTGCAGGCCGCGCAAGTGGCGGCGGCAGCATCAGCCTGAAAAGGCGGGCAAGAGCATTGGGAAGAAGTCGAGGTGTTATGAATCGCGTTGTCACCCGGATAGCGGTACTCGGACTGTGCGTGGCGCTCCTGCCATCGGCGCAAGCGATCGGTAAGAAAAAGAAGAAGCAGCAGGGCGATCTGAGCCAGAATCCACTGGCCAGCGTGAATTCGAAGCAGCCGGATAAAGAGCTGTTCGACAAGGCCATGACTGCCATGAAAAAAGGCAAGTACGACGTGGCCCGTCTCGATCTGCAGACATTGCTGAATACCTATCCTGAAACCGAATATGCGATGCGCGCAAAGCTCGCTATCGGGGACACCTGGTACAAGGAAGGCGGCTCGGCGGCGCTGACCCAAGCCGAGGCCGAATATAAGGATTTCATCACCTTCTTCCCGAACACGCCCGAGGCGGCGGAAGCGCAGATGAAGGTTGGCGATATCTACTTCCAGCAGATGGAGAAGCCGGACCGCGACCCGCAGAACGCGGTGCACGCCGAGCAAGAATACCGGACCATGATCCAGGACTTCCCCGACTCCACGCTGATTCCGCGGGCCAAGCAGCGGCTGAGGGAGGTGCAGGAGGTTCTGGCGCAGCGGCAGTATGAGATCGGGATGTTCTACTCGACGCGCGAGAATTATCCGGCGGCTATCGCCCGGTTGCAGACTGTATCGGACAGTTATCCGCTGTTCAGCCATAGCGACATGACCCTGATCACTCTCGGCGACGCCTACGCGCAGCAGGCGGCGATGGCCCAAAGGCTGAATATTCCTCCCGCTGCGAAGACGCAGCTGGTGAACGCGTTCCACGACAGGGCGGCTGCCGAGTGGGAGAAGGTAGTGTTGCGGTATCCGATGGCCCCGCACGTGGAAGATGCGAAGGACCGCCTGATCGCGCTAGGGCGGCCGGTTCCGGAGCCGACACAGCAGGAACTGGCGGAAAGCGAAGCCGAAGAAGGCAGCCGCGTGAATGTGACGCTGAAGGGCCGGGCGATGATGCTGGTGAAGCATACGCCCTCGACGGTGGAGGCGGCGCGCGTGGGCGAACCTACGCTGACCGATCCGCCGCCGACGCTGGCTCCGCAGGTGACGCAGCAGACAACGGCGATTTACAAGGCCGCGATGAATGGACAGCCCCTGCCCGGGGCTGCGCCTGCTACGGCAAGCGACGCAAATGCGGCGGCAATCAACAATGGAACGGCTCCTCCGCGAACCGGGCAGCCGGCCCAGATGAGGCTTGAGACGGTTCCGGATTCATCGGGATCGCCGGGCAGCACAGTGACGGTGGAAATTCCGAACGGTGGCGCCCCGGCAGCTTCGAATGCAGATGCCCCGGCTGCGGGAGCCAGTGCAAATCCAAATGGCACGAATGCAGGAGCGAACGCAAATACCACGACGTCTGCTTCTCCGATGACAGGCACCAGCGCCGACGTGAACCGCGCGGTCAAGGTCAAGGACACTCCGGTGGTGAATGCGGTGGCTCCGACGAACAATCAACCACTGCCTCCGGTCGACAAGCCGG
>JAFAMZ010000280.1 GCA_019232935.1 Silvibacterium sp. | reverse complement strand
GACCTTTCCAAAATTTCAGTCATCACACACTCCGGATCCGCTTGGTCCGCTTGCATACACAAAGCCAGTCTATGCAAGCGGTTGATTTGAGTTATTCCGAGCGAAAAGGCTGGTTACTGTTCAACCAGCGCGCCGACGGGTGGATGGAGGATGACGGGGGTCCCCTTCGATCCCAAAAAGACTGCAAGGAAGCGAAGCGGGACTTGACCCTCGTTTCGGCCGCGGTGCCATTTCGTTTGCGACTGCAGAAGAGCCTGCCCTTGGTGGAAAATCTCACGCTTGCCATCGACAAACTCGAGCGTCAGGTCTCCCTGAAGAACGTAGAGATACGCAGGAACCGGATGAATCATCCAGCGCGAGACACTGCCGGGAGGCACGGTCAGAATGTCCGACGAAACCACGGGCTCGGGGGTGCTGAGATAGTGTAGCGGCTCGCCCGCGGTGGTGATGGTGAGCTCCGGCAGCGTTGCGATGGACTCGGATCCGCCCGTCGCTTCCGGTTTTTGCGAGACTGCGGTTTGCGCAGACGCAGACGATGCAAGCAGCGTGGCGAGCGCCACGGAGATGCATAGGTGCGCGAACGTTTTCGTTCGCTTCTGATTGTACATGATCGACTCCTTCGTTGATGAAAATTGCCCATTTGCGATCGAGTGGCGCAATTGTTGCGCGATCGCCGTTAGGCCAGTTGCTGGAGCCTCTGCTTGAGAGAAGCTGAGACCGCCTGGAACCAGGGATCGTCCTGGTGGGGCGCCAATTCGGGACGGAACGGTGGCATGATGTGCCCCCACTCCATGATGTTCACCGAGGCGAGGTCATCAAGATAGAACCACACCGCCTCTTCGGAGATGTCGGCGGCCTTGGCAACGCCTTGCTGGACCCGATGGAGAAGCCTGGCCTTCATGTCCGGCGTGCGCCCCTCTCGCACATCGCATCGAATCCATACCAGGTCGGACTGCACCGGCTTGGCGCCGATGTAGCGGTCGTTATTGGCGACCTCGTAGAAGACCACCTGGACGAGATAGCGGGCGATACCAAACTCCTCGTGATAGACCTCGGTGCAGACGCGAGCGATTTCCTCTTTTTGCGCCAGCGTCAGTTTTGCTGGGGACGTAAAAATGTTGTAGGTCGGCATTTCGATTCTCCTGTTGGCTAGTTCTTGAATGAACTGCACGTGTTCACGTGCAGCTACGGCCTACAGGTGCGGTGTGCGTGAAAGGGAATCGATTAGACCAAGGTGTCGCCGATACCTTTGGGTCGGTCGGCGCGACGAGCGGCATTTGCAACCAGTCCCAGGAGCGCCTCTCTCGGCGTGCTACCCTTGTGCAATAGCCCGTTCGTCACTGGCTGCGTCGCCAGACGTCATTCGTTGAAAAAGGACAAAGTTCGCGCAGCCGATCGAGGACCGGCGCACGAGGATCGACGTAGGAAGGAATCGAAAGTTCAAGCTCTCGGGGTAGGAACGGCGAGGAGTCTTGAGGCCACCATGACGAGGTCCGCGAGAGAATCAGCTTCCATTTTTCGCATCACTCGGCCCCGGTGTGCTTTCACCGTAATCTCGCTGATGCCAAGCGCGAAACCAACCTGCTTGTTCAGGAGGCCACGGACAACCAACGCCATGACTTCCCGCTCACGGCGACTGAGGGAGTTGTAGCGCTCCCGGAGTCCGCCTATCTCCGCCTCGTGATCGAGTGCGATCCTGCTACGCTCGACGGCCTGTCGGATAGCGCTCAACAGCATTTCGTCCGCGAACGGCTTGATCAGGAACTCGATAGCTCCCGCCTTCATGGCCTGAACCGTCATCGGACACATCGGAACGTCACCATAACCCGCAATGAAGATGACCGGCATGTCCATCCGATCGCGTGCGACGCGCTTCTGCAATTCGAGGCCATTGAGACCCGGAGGAGTCACGTCGATAATCAGGCAGCTCGGGGCGAGAAAGCGTGGGTGAGACAGGAATTCCTGAGGGGACTGGAACGTCACCGCCTGCCAGCCAGCGTTACGGATAAGCAGCTCGAGCGATTGACGCATGGAGTCGTCTTCGTCAACGACGAACACCCTTGGTGCGCCATGGGAGCGCGGCTTGTCGTTCGCCGTCGCGACGTTGAGGGATACGGCGATATCGGTGGCATCAGGAACGAGGCGCCATTTCATTTCATCTTTGACGTCTCCGTCGATCTCACGTTCGAATTTCATGCTGGCCTCCAGTTCAACAAATCTCGTTGCCTATGGATTCGATCGGTGACCGTCCGATAGAAGACGACGCATCGTCTACCCAAAGAATCGAACCAGCTCCGCCGTCAGATCGTGAGGCTTTTCTTCTTGCAGGAAGTGCCCGCAATCCAAGGCCCTTCCCGTCACCGGTGCGGCGGATTTTACCCGCCAAGTGGCGAGCACGTCCCACATGGCGCCGATTGTTCCTCGCCCACCCCATAGAACATGGAGAGGGCACTCGATCTTTTTGCCGGCAGCCTGGTCGGCTTTGTCCATTTCCAGATCGATATCCGCACCGGCCCGAAAATCTTCACAAGTTGAGTGGATCGTCGCTGGATCAGAAAATGCCCGGATATATTCTTTCATCTCGTCCAGGGATATCGCTCCCGGCGTCTTGTTCAGAGCTGCGAATATTTTTTGCAGGTAAAACTCTGGATCAAGTCCGATCATATGTTCCGGAAGCGGATAGGCCTGAATCAGAAAGAACCACCACATATATCTGGTGGCGAACTCCTGGTTCGTTCCTTCATACATTGTGAGCGTGGGCGCGATATCCATAAGGCAAGCCTTCTCGACACTCTGGGGATGATCGAGACAGAGGCGGTGCGCCACACGGGCCCCGCGATCGTGAGCCGCGACCAGGAAGCGCTCGTGACCGTAGTGACGCATCACGTCGATCTGGTCCTGCGCCATGGCGCGAAATGAGTAGTTCTCATGCCGTTCCCCGCCCTCGGGTCGGCCGGACTGACCATAACCGCGGAGGTCGGGCACGACGACGGAGAACTCCTCGGCCAGCTGCGGCGCAACCTTGTGCCATGTCAGGTGGGTCTCGGGATAACCGTGCAGCAGCAGCAGCGGCTGACCGGTGCCCTTTCGCAGAACGTGAATAGTGGTCCCGCTTGTCACGACGGACTCAACGGCAAATCCAGGAAAGAACGTGTCGTTTGTTTCTTTGATCAAACTCTCCGAACCTGGGATGTGTTTCGGCTCGAGACCATCAGCCATCGCCGCTTTGACTTCGCTGTCCGCAAGCGGCAAACCCAGGCCTACAGCTGCGGCCGCTTGCAAGAAGCCGCGGCGCGAGAATTTCCCTGTTGAATGGGACCATTTCTGATGCATCCTGATGACTCCTTTCTTGTGGCGAGACTTGATTGGCTTTGGTCAGGCCTGCATGGCGGCGCTGCTTGCTTCCTCGATCAGTTTCACGATCTCAGCGGGGTGAGTTGCTACCGAAGCATGGCTCGTTGGCAGCGTAATCGTGCCTCTTGCCTTGATTCGCTCAGCCATGAATTTTTCGGTCTCCGGAGGAATCAACCGATCATTGGCCGAAATCTGATACCAGCTGGGCTTCACTTTCCACGCCGGCGGTCCCGACGTCTCTTCGAAGCAACGTGGCGATGTTGGCTTCTGCGTCAGAGCCCACACCAGCGCCTCTGTCTCGTCGAGATCGTCACAGAATGTCTCGCGGAACTTCTCGGGAGCGATCCATAGAAACCCATACTTGTCTTCGCGGATGCTGGCCGCACCCTCAGGCGGCGCGCGGCGTGCCCAAAGACTCCTGAGGCTCTCGCCTTCATCGAGAGCAGGTCCCGCCAAATAGACAAGGCCCACGACATTTGGCGTGTGCCCAGCTCCCGTAATGACCGCGCAACCATAGGCATGGCCAACCAACAGAGTGGGAGCCTCCTGTGCGGCAGCCAGCTTGCTTGTTCGGTCGATATCGTCGGACAGCGACGTAAGAGGATTCTGAACTGCGAAGACTCGATAGCCCTTCTCATGCAGCGGAGGAATGACGTGGCGCCAATGTGAAGCATCGCCCCAGGCGCCATGCACGAGCAGGATGTTTGCTTTGTCGGGCATCGTCGTACTCCTTGTCGATGGGGTGCTTGGCTGTCTCGGAAGACCGGCCGCCGACGCCCCAGCAAGGCTCTCGCACCTTCTGCCTTGTCGTCGGTCGCCAGCGCAGACCAACGCCACTCGTCATTGAGATCGATCGAGCGCGCGAATCGGGATGAGTGGGCAAAGTCGGCATGTCTCGTCTCCGATCATGGTTTCCGCAGCGAAACTGGTGAATCGGTCCTGCGGTCTCGGAGACTTCTTTGCTCCTGCCCCTTCGCGCTTCTTTGGATGCGATGGCTGGCTAGATCTGTTTTTCCATGTAGCATGTAACTTTCTTAAAGAAAGTAAAATAGTCGTTATCGACCCCACCAGCGGGAATATCCAGAACACGGTCCGATATCTAGATTTCTTAAGGAAAGTAATATATGAAGGAAGCGGTCTGAAAAACGAAGGCGTGGCAGATGACGAGAAGCTCATTCGCAGATGTGGATTGCGGCGTCGCACAGGCCGTCGAGCAGTTAGGTGACAAATGGACGGTTGTCATTCTCCGAAGCGCCTTCCACGGCATCAGGCGCTTTGACGAATTCAGCGAACACTTGGGAATCGCGGCCAAGGTCCTTGCCGACCGACTCGCGAAGCTTGTCGACGCCGGCATCTTGTACAAGCAGAAGGTCGAGGATGACGGTCGAGCCGTCGAGTACAAGCTCACGCAAAAGGGCCTCGACACATATCCAATGATCATATTTCTCAATGATTGGGCAGAGCGCTGGCTGGGCAATTCCAAGGGGCCGCGAATAGAGGTTGTTGAGCGCAAGACGGGCCGCCCGATCCGGCCGGTCCACGTGCTTGCCGAAAACGGTAAGGTGCTGAGCGCATATGACACCTTCATGCGCAACGGGCCGAGCGGTAGCGAGGTTTTGAACCGTTCGCAGAGAATTGTCGCGCGGCGCCGGGGCAACGACTTGCGGTGAAGTCTCACATCGACTGCACCCTCAGCCGCGTCACGCCATCAACGCGCAGTTTGAACTTCTCGGCCACTATCCGCCAATGATGCCGGCTTGCCGCAACGCCGCAATCGCGGCCTTGTCATAGCCGAGCTCGGCCAGGACAACATCGGTATGCTCGCCGAGCATCGGCGGACGCGTCGCGATTTCGCCCGGTGTTTCCGACAGCCGGACGGCCGCGCGCGCCACCGGTGCGGGTTTTGGCAATCCCGGATAATCGACCTCCTGCATGAAGCCGGCGGCGCGAATATGCGGATGATCCAATGCCTGTTGCGGACTCAGCACGGGGCCGGCCGGAATCATGGCCTTGCCCAGCGTATCGACGGCCTCCTGCGTGGTGCGCTCGGCGCACCAGCGCGCCATCCGTGCACTGATGAGGGGGCCATTGTCGCCGCGCTTGATATCGTCGGCAAAGCGCGGATCGTTCAGCCATTGCTCCTCCTCATCCATGAGCCTCGCCCAGCGAATGAACAGGGGATGACCCGTAACCTGGCACAGCACCCAGCCGTCTTTGGTGCGATAGATGTCGGCAGGTGCAGCGGTCTGGCCGAGATTGCCGGTCGGGACGCGATTGACGTTGATCACCGCCTGCTCGATCAGCGTTGCGTTGGTGAAGGACAACGCGGTTGCAAGCAATGCGCCCTCGACGATTTGCCCGCGGCCGGATTTGCCGCGCGCGATCAGTGCGGCGAGGGTCCCGAACGCGCAGTGCAGCGCGGTTCCGAAATCGACCCAGTTCACGGCGGCACGGTAGGGTGGATCGCCAGCGCCGGTCATGTACACCGAGCCCGACATGACCTGGCCGACACCGTCAAAGCCGACGCGGTCGGACCATGGGCCCGGCCCGCCGAATGCCGTTGCGGTCGTCAGGATGATGTTGGGCTTGATCGCCTTCAACGATTCATAGTCGAGCTTCATCGCGCGCAGGGTCTGCGGCGGCAGATTGGCGACGACCACGTCGGCGGTCGCAACCAGGCGGCGCATCACCTCCTGTGCTTCCGCCTTCATCGGATCGAGCGTGATGCATTTCTTGTTGCGGTTGATCTGCAGGAACAGGGCGCCTTCGCCGCCTTCGCCGACCGGCGCAACGAAGCGATCCTCGCTGCCGCCACACTTCTCCACGCGAATGACATCGGCGCCGAATTCGGCCAGCAGCGCCGCGCAATATGGCCCCGCGATATAGCGCCCGAAGTCCAGGACGCGCACGCCCTCCAGAACTCCCCCCATCGGCCTTTCTCCCTATTTTTCCTCAAGACTACAGGGATTTTCTTGCGCAGCAAGGCGCGAACCCATGCCGTCTCTGCTGGCAGACGTGATCGGCCGGTGGTTCGGTTGGTCGATATTTTGCTGTAGGATGATGCGTCCGTCATCCCTACCCAGAGCCGCATCCATGCCTCAGCAGTTCGACCGGTCCGCCGAAGATCTCGGCAACGCGATCCATCTCGAGCACGTCAATGTCCAGGTCCCGGATCAACGCCTCGCGACCTTGTTCTACGTCGCAGGGCTAGGGCTCACCCGCGATCCCTATCTGATGGTGTCCGACACCAACATGTGGATCAATGTCGGGCGGAGCCAGTTTCATTTGCCGAGCGGCAAGCCGCAGGTGCTGCGCGGTCATGTCGGGCTCGTCATCGAAGGCCGTGAGGCGCTGCTGAAGCGGCTCGCGTCGGTCGCCGGCAAGCTCGCGGGCACGGCGTTCGCGTTCGCCGAGCACAATGATTATGTCGAAGCCATCTGTCCGTGGGGCAATCGTCTGCGCTGCTATGAACCGGACGCGGCGCGCTTCGGGCGCATCACCCTCGGCATACCCTATGTCGAATTCGAGGTGCCGGCCGGGACCGCGCCTGCGATCTCTGCCTTCTATCCCGAGATCATGGGCATGCCGGCCGAGCTCAGGACTGGCGACGGCAAGGTGGCCGCCGTCAAGACGGGCCGCGACCAGCATCTGCTGTTCCGCGAGAGCGAGTCAGTCCGTCCCGACTATGACGGCCACCATGTGCAGATGTACATCACCGATTTCTCCGGCCCGTACCGCCGCCTGCTGGCGCGCAGCCTGATCTCCAGAGAGGACAATCAGTACCAGTACCGGTTTTGCGACATCGTCGATCTCAATAGCGGCAAGCCGCTCTTCACGGTCGAGCATGAGGTGCGCAGCGCAACCCACCCGATGTTCATGCGGCCGATGGTCAATCGCAATCCGGCGCTGACCAACCAAAACTACGCCTTCGATCATGATCAGTCGCGCTGGGCGATGGCGCCGGAGCAATACGAGGGATAGGAAGCAGCGAGGATTGCTCAGTCCAACCGGCGCCGTCTGGCTCCGATCAGATGCGGGAGTGCGCAGAGCTTCGGGCTATGCGGGGCGATGGCGGTCGTCAAATGCGGCCGCCCATCGAGTGGTGAGACTTGTTGGAGGGCTCTCCTATTCGGTTAGGTCTGTCTGCTTGTGGTCCTAACCGACGGAAACCGGTGTTCGTCTACATTTCGGCTGTCGGGGGTACAGCGGACCTAGCTTAAACCGGCCACGATTTCCGAGTCTGACCCATAGCGGGCATCCGACGAGACCGGTGTGATCTGGAAACGGAACTCGGCAGTGTCCGATCCCTTTGGAACAAATGCCAACTGCTCTGCTTTAAACGCACTATGCAGGACGAACGAAGTAGAGAGGGCAGCAGCTTCACAAAAGCGGTAGCCGAGCGGTTCGGCTTGCTGCCTAACTTCTTCTGCTCTGCGCCCGCTGCCGCCGGGCTTATCGACGAGCTCTGGGCCTTCGCCAAATCCGCTTACCTTGATAGCCCGTTGCCTTCCCTGTTCAAGGAGCGTTTGTTCGTCCATCTCTCCCGTTTTTGTGAGGTGCGTTACTGCATCGTACGCCACCTCGGTTTCCTGCTCGGCGAGGGACGACCATCAGGTGATCGTGCCGCTACACCGCACACCTTGGCGCAGGCATTGGCGCTGCTTCGAAGGCCCGTACCCGATACCACAGCGCTCGATCACGTCTTGGGAAGGCTAGAGGCGCACGCGCAACCGAGCGAGTTGCCCGCGCCTGAGACGCAGGCGGAGACAGACCTTTTCGACGCTCTGACTGTAATGTTCTTGGTGCCGCAGCGGTCGGCGCGCGCTCGGTCGGGCGTCCAGAAGGCTGTCGGAGACAAGCGGTTTGAGCTGCTGGTCGCCTTTCTGGCATTTGTGCGCACCGCACACTACTGGACCGAGATGCACCCCGAGTTGGCCTATGAGCCAGACATGTGCGCCGTTATGGAGAGACAACCGGAGCTCGCTCGCCTCCTGCTGGCCACGGGAGAAGCCGAGACTGCAAGAGCAAACGCAGAGCTTCGGCAAACCATCGACGACCTTCACCGTGCAAAAGGTTCGCTGCGAGAGAGTGACGCGCGGTTACGCGCTGTAATTGCTGGAATACCACAATTGGTCTGGCAGGCCGTCAGAGGTGGCGAGTGGACGTGGGCGAGCCCTCAGTGGACCGAGTACACCGGGCGGTTGGAGGAGAATAGCCTTGGCTTCGGCTGGCTCGACGCGGTGCACCCCGACGACCGTGAGAAGGTAGTGCTACACTGGGGAGAAGCGGAGCACCTTGGGACGTTTGACATCGCGTATAGGCTCTGCCACGCCGCGGACCAGCGCTATCGGTGGTTTCGCACGCGCGCTAAGCCCATGCGCGACGGCAAGGGAAATGTCGTTGAATGGCTTGGCACCTCGACCGACGTGGATAACTTGCGACAGATGCAGGAACGCCAGGAGGTTCTGGTCGCTGAGTTGCAGCATCGGACCCGTAACCTATTGGCTGTGGTGCGTTCCATCGCCAGTCAGACGATCCGCGGGAGTGAAACGTTGGGGGACTTTGAGACTGCCTTTAGTGATCGCCTAACCGCGTTGTCGCGCGTGCAGGGTCTGCTGTCGCGCGCGGACGGAGAGCCGATCACAATGCGCGCACTACTCGGCTCAGAACTCGAAGCGCTCGGGGCGGAGGAACAATCGGGGCGGATCGTTGTGCAGGGGCCAGAGGTACGCTTGCGAAAAGGCTCGGTACAGACTTTTGCGCTGGCGCTGCATGAGCTGGCCACCAACGCGCGCAAGTACGGCGCTCTCGCCACCGAAAGCGGCCACTTGAAGGTGACGTGGCAGACCTATGCGGACGAGACCGGCCCACGGCTCGCGCTGGAGTGGCAGGAGACTGGACTTGATCGAGAGCAGGAGGAGCTGAGCCCGACGACGAAACCGGGCGGTTACGGACGGGAGCTAATCGAACACGCACTACCTTACGCGCTCAAGGCGCGCACGACCTACGACCTCGGCGAGGCGGAGCTGCGTTGCACTATCGATCTGCCGCTCGCCGAGAGCACTCGGGAAAATTAGCGACAATGATGGGACCAAATTCGCTGACCGGACGCCGCGTACTGCTAGTCGAGGACGACTATTTCATTGCCGACGAATTGCGCCGCGACTTGGCGAAGAGCGGGGCCGAGGTATTGGGGCCGGTAGGACGGGTCGACGAAGCGTTGGCTTTGATTGGCAGGACAGCGCACATCGATGGAGCAGTGCTCGACATCAAGCTGCACGATGAAATGGTCTACCCAGTGGCCGACGCGCTACTCGAACGGGGCGTGCCGTTCGTGTTCGCTACTGGCTACGACAAGTCAGTGATCCCAGCGCCGTACGCAAAGGTGCGTCGGTGCGAGAAGCCGTTCGAGCCTGAGATAGTCGCCAAAGCCCTGTTCGGTTGATGAAAGTCGGCTGTTGGCCCTTCGCGGCGAAATGGGGGCAAAATCGGCGCGATTGACCCAAGGCGGACCCATGGGGAAGGTCGCCTCAGTTGGATCCGACCGGCCGCTTCGCGTCACCCAAGATTAGCAGCGCTACCGGTGCGAAGGGTCCTATCACCACGGCCGTCCAGAACCACCGTCGAGATGATCTGTTGCGTTCGCTCGCCATGGCCGCCGCGAGGGGTATCGATCCAATCGAAACGATCACGAAGATCCACCAAGCCATGGCACTTCCTCCGAGGTTCACGAGAATGGTAACACAGGGCGGTTCGCACTAGTGTCCCTCATGAAAAAGTGACGCCGCCTCAATCAGCCAGCCATATCGCCTTCTGGCCCTTCGCGACGAAATCCGCCTGTCGCCTGCATGTCGGCTCTTAGGGGGTAGACCGGACCCAACAGAGATCAGGCAAAACCGTCGCGATTGACCCATTGCCGACATGACCCCCTCTGGCACCCCGGCTAAACGCATGCCCTCCATCGCGCGATCGCGCCCGGCAAGGTAGGCCGGATTGTCGAACCGTGCGTTGGTGGCATCACGAAAGCGGCGGATGGCGAACCTGGATCGAGCGCAAATCCCGCTTTGCGGCGGCGCTCGCCTCATCTAGCGAGCCGAGCCGCGCGAGGGCGGCTGCGCGTGCAAAATGCGGGAGGACATCATTTCGGTCGGCTTCGAGCTGCTTGTGCAGAGCCAGGATCGGCATAGACATATGCAATTGAAGCGGCTGAAATAGGCAAAATTCGGATGGCCCGCACATGACGTTGCTGAAGTTTAGGCTCGCATATCGAAATCTATTTCATGATCGGCTCCGCTTCATCGCAACGATCGTCGGAATTATCTTCTCCATCGTGCTGGTGACGGTGCAGATGGGCCTCTATGTCGGCTTCAGGCGTATGGTCACGACCATGATCGATCATTCGCCTGCCGATCTCTGGATCATGCCGGCCGGCACCAAATGCTTCGAGGATCCCTCGCTGCTGGATGATCGTCAGCGGTTTCGCGCCCTTGCGGTTGACGGGGTCGCCGAAGCCGCTCCTGTCGTGATCGGCTATGCGCAGTGGCGACTGCCAGGCGGTACCACGACGCCGGTCTTTATCGTCGGCTCTGAACTGCAGGGATTTGGATTGCGTCCCTGGAGCCTGGTCGGCGGCCGGGTCGACGATTTGTCTGTTCCCGGCGCCGTGGCGATCGACCAGTACTATTTCGAACGGCTCGGCGTTAGCGAGATCGGTGCCAGCGCGGAAATCCGTGATCAAAAGGTCCAGCTTATGGCTGTGACCAAGGGCATCCGCGCGTTCACCACGACACCCTACGTATTCGCGAACGTTGATCGCGCGCGATTGTATACTGGAATGTTGCCCAACAAGGCCTCCTATTTCCTCGTACGTGTTTCCCCCGGTTCCGAGGTCGGCAAGGTTGGCCGGCAATTGCAGGAAAGTCTTCCGGACGTCGAGGTTCTGACGGCGGCCGGATTTCGCAGTCGCAGCCGAAACTTCTGGCTGTTCGGAACCGGCGCTGGCGCCGCGCTGTTCGCGGGTGCTCTGCTCGGCTTCATCGTAGGCACCGTTATCGTCGCGCAGACATTGTACTCGAGCACCAAGGATCACCTGAACGAATTCGCGACGCTGCGCGCCATCGGCTCGTCCGGCGCATACATCTATATGGTCATTATCTGGCAAGCGCTGCTGAGCGCGATCATTGGATTTTGCGGCGCCGCAGGCATCAGCTCCATGGTAGTCAGGATCACCGCGGATACTGCCTTGCCAATCGTGGTGCCACCCGCAATGTTGTTTGCGCTGTTTCTGTTGACCGTGGTGATGTGCGTCGCATCCGCCATTGCTGCCATCGTGCAGGTCATGCGCATCGATCCCGCGACGGTGCTTGTGCGATGAGCGAGCCTGTTATCGACGCGGTCGACGTTGTGAAATTCCTCGGCCGCGGAGCGGGCCGGCTGCAAGCGCTTAAGGGCGTGAACCTGTCGCTCAGGGGCGGCGAACTCGTGCTGCTGATGGGCCCGTCCGGGAGCGGCAAGACCACGCTGCTGTCGATTCTTGGATGCCTGATGACGCCGACCAGCGGGATGGTCCGGGTTCGCGGCCGACCTGTCGCCAACCTCGATCCCGAGGCCCTTGCCAAAATCAGGCGCGACCACGTCGGGTTCATCTTTCAGTCCTACCATCTGTTTCCGACCCTGACAGCCGAAGACAATGTGCGCCTGGCGCTGGACGTGCGCGGGGAACGATCGCAGAGCAAAGCGGCAAGGGACGTCCTTGGCATGGTCGGCCTTGCCCATAAGACAAAAGCCTTTCCCCACGAGCTCAGCGGTGGTGAACAACAGCGCGTTGCGATCGCGCGCGCTATTGTGGGCAAGGCGTCCGCGATCCTTGCGGACGAACCTACCGGCGCGCTGGATGCCCAGAACGGTCAAGCCATCATGACACTGCTTGCCGAGTTCGCGAAGGACCAGTCACGCGGAGTGCTTGTGGTAACGCACGATCCGCGAATCCTGCCATTTGCCAACCGCATCGTGCATATCGAGGATGGCTGCATCGTCGGGGAAGAGGTCGTCCGCGAAGCGAAGAGGATGTCGATGTCATGATCGCACGGAGATTTAAGACCGCTTCCCTTGCCGCCCATTGCCTGGGCATTCTTGCCGTCATGGCAACTACGCCGCTCGCGAGGACGTATGCGCAGGACGCGACCCCATCCGATTCCGCCGCAGACAAGGGCTGGCTTGCGGTAGCTCCGGGTCGTGTCGAACCGGTTTCCGGCCTCATCAAGATCGCGAGTCCTGTCCCGGGCATCGTTGACGAGGTGCTGGTCAAAGCCAATGAGACGGTATTTGCCGGCCAGGCGCTGATCCGCCTTCGCGATTCTGAGGCTCGGGCTCAACTTGCCTCGGCGGCGGCCCAGGTTGCCATGCGCAAGCGCATACGCAACAAGGAGTCCGCAGCAACGGCCGCAGCGGCAAGGCGCAAGACAGAGGATGCGGTGGCCGACGCTGAAACGGCGGTATTCGAGGTCCGGTCCCTGGTCGACAAGGCCGTTGCCGACCGGCGGGCCGGGCGCAGTTCGAATCCGGATGTGGAGGCGGCGCGCTCTGGATTGCAGCGCGCGCAGGAGTACCTCGCGCAGCAGACTGACCAGCTACGCAAAATCGCTCCTGATGCGCCGCTGCCGACCGTGGCTGAAGGCCAACTCAATGTCGCGCGCGATGAACTGTCGGCGTCCCGGGCCGCCCTGGAAAAGCTTACGCTGCGCGCGCCGGTCAACGGCGCCATCCTCCAGGTCAATGCCAGGTCCGGGGAGCTGACCTCACCTTCGACGTCGTCCCCACTCGTCCTGCTGGGCGACACTTCGGCGCTGCGCGTTCGTGCCGAAGTGGACGAGCGCGACATTGAGAAAATCAAGTCCGGGCAACCGGTGCTGGTGCGTCCCGTGGCGCTTCGCGGACGCGAAGTCGCCGGCACGGTTTCCTTCATTGCTCCGCTCGTCGAGGCCGGACGATATAGCGCCCTTGGCCAGCGTAACATGACCGACGTTGACGTCGTGGAGGTGCTGGTCGACCTGAGTGAACCAGGCGCACTCGTCGTCGGCATGAAGGTCGACGTCTTCTTCCGGCAGGATACCGCCTCGCGATAACAATTCCCGATTCTTTCTTGATTCGCTGAGACGCGGTGATGGAATGGGCCTCTCTCTATTGCTCTATTGCCGCTAAGAGTCCGTTTTTGGGCCCTTCACGACATATTGCGCTGCCGCGCGAGCTTGATCGCTGACGGGGCCGCGTCGCGCTGGGCGATGGCGCCGGAGCAGTACGAGAGCTAGGAAGCGGCAAGTATTGCTCAGTCCGGGCCGGCAGGCGAGGCGGCATATTAAGGACAGAATACAGATGATGCGCGAGGAGCCATTCGAGGGATGCGTCGTAGCTTACTGTTTTTCGCTGGCTTCTCTGAGGGCCCTGTTCAGTTCGAAGACGTTGACCCGCGGCTCGCCGAAGATGCGAAACGCGCGGCCTGTGACCTGGGCATCGACCAGTGCCTGGATTTGAACGGCCGGGATCCCGCGTGCCCTGGCCACGCGCGGCACCTGCAATGTGGCGTTAGCCGGACTGATATCCGGGTCGAGGCCGGACGCCGACGTCGTCAGCATGTCTGCCGGCAGCATTGTTCCGGCCAGCTCAGGCTGGGCCTCTTCCAGAGACTTGCGATCGGCCCCAAGACGATCGAACAGCGCCTTGCTGGCTGGTCCGAGATTGGAGCCTGCCGAATTCT
>JAFAMZ010000089.1 GCA_019232935.1 Silvibacterium sp. | reverse complement strand
TGCTCGGGCGTGTCCGTCTCGTTATGGACCTCGACGGTTACCCGCTGACCTTCCTTGAACCTCAGCAGCGGGCCGGGGAACTGTCCGTTATATGTCGTGGTGGAGATGATCCGGTCCGGAGCAACCTCGATCGGCTTGACGGCGATGGTCAGCGTGTAGTCGGCGGGCTGGTCTGCCGCGGCGGAATGGGCCTCCATCGCCCAGCCATTCTTCCATGAACGCGCCAGCAGCGCTGCTCCTGCGGCAGGGGCCGCCATGCGTACGAAATCCCTGCGAGTTGCCTTTCCCATCCGCATACGCTCTCGGTTTGCGTTGCAGCCTGATGATACCGGGAACTTTGGCGCTTTCCTGATTTGGGAACCGTTTGTGGGGGGACCCCTCCCCCCTCGAATCTGTTACTTCATACATTTTATGGGTTTAGGGTAGATGTATGGCGTTACTCATACTCAGCATGGGACTTACTGTATCTCATAGCAGATACGTGACTTAGACGGTTTCTGGTTCACGCTGCCAGTTCCGACATGGGCATGATTGACGGCAAAACAAAGACCCCAGCGTCGCGTCGCTCGGGCCTTTACTCATCCGATTTCCATTATAGCTGGAAAGAGCGAAATTCCCGGCCAGGTTGGGCATCGCAAATAGCGGGCGTAAGGAATGCGTCCCATGGACACGGCGACCACGGGAATTTGGCTAAAGGAGCAAAAGATGCCGGAGACATCAAGCACGGTAATTCCACCGAACGATCCGAAGCGGAATCTTGTCATTCGAGATCCAGACAGTGACAATGTGCCGCATCTTGGAGTCGTAGGAGACACCTACACGATTCTTCTTTCCGGGGCCGACACTGACGGCCGATATTGCCTGATTGACATGCATGTTCCACCCGGCGGCGGGCCTCCTCCGCATCGCCATGATTTTGAGGAAACATTCATCCTTCTTGAAGGCGAAGTGGAAGCGACGTTTCGAGGCGAGAAGCGCACGGTCCGCGGTGGTCAGACAATCCATATTCCGGCGAACGCTCCTCATCAGTTTCATAACTCCTCCTCGAAGCCGGCGCGCATGGATTGCATTTGTTCGCCTGCAGGGCAGGAAGAGTTCTTTAGGGAGGTAGGGGTTCCAGTTGCCGGCCGGGCAACTCCGCCACCCAAGCCGGACGAGAAGCAACAAGCTGCATTGGCGAAGAAAGCCAAGGAGCTTGCGCCGAAGTATCGAACCGAATTGTTGTGAGAAGTGAAGGGCTTTGCCGGTAGTCTTTCAAAAGGCTCAGCATCTTGCTCGCTTCGGCTACGCCTGCGCTCGGGCCTCCGGCAGCGGTGTGCGCTTCGCGCCGGGTTTATGGCACGGCTGAAGCCGTGCCCTTACGAAACCTTCCCCTCCGGGCGTCTTCATTACCTACGCAGCCGTGCTTACCTTCGAAGCCCTCCCCACCTTAGCTGCGCCAGGGTGGACACCCAGGTTTGTGCAGCGCTGAGAGGTTATCCCACACAAGCAGAAGAAGCTTGTGTGGGGCACCCGTGAGGAAGATAGCTTTTGTTCTTGCCCCCGGTGTGCCGTTCCTTCCTCGTTGGCTACAATTCAAGCGAACGCCGAATCACGCGAGATCAGGGGATCAGGGTCATGATGCGGTTGGTCGTATTGATGGTAGAAGTGGAGCAGCCGGAGGGTATTTCTTCCCGCAAACTGGTGCTGGAGACCGCCCGGCATAATGTCATCTCTGCCTACAGCAGAGAAGGGGCTATCGATCTGCTTCGTCGTTTTCCTAACGTCGATGTCGCGGTGGTTCACACGCAACTGGAAGACTCCCAGTTCATCGATCTGGTGCACGAAATCAAAAAGATTCGTTCGGATCTTCCCATCGTTGGGCTATCGCCGATTCCAGACCGCTCCGTGGAAGGTGTGGACTATACGCTTTCCAGCCATGATCCGCGGTCTCTTTTACATCTGCTGGCGGAGCGCTATGAGGCCGCAACTTCAGATGAGGCCTCAGGCTAGGATCAGCTGCCATTCTTGTGGAACCAGCCACCTCGAGCTGGCTCTGCAGGCATCGTGAGTCAGAGAAAGCAGGCCTTTCGCTTGTCCCGGTTGCCGGAATTAAATAACAGGTATCGGACCCACTCCTCTGGCACAATCGAACGATGAACGGTTCAGGAATTCGCAAGGCATTCATCTCTGCGGGACTTCTCTTCGCGAAATTGGCCCTGGCCCAGGCTCCGGCGCCACTCATCTCTGACCCTTCACCGGATACTGCCAATCCTCCCTCAATGGTCTCGCTGGCCGGCGTTCCGAGCCACGGCGAGCAACTTCTAGGCGTTTTCTACTTGGCTGCCGGGGCGGGTCCGCACCCGACCCTCGTTCTGATGCACGGCTTTCCTGGCTATGAGCAGAACCTCGACCTCGCACAGGTGATCCGTCGCGCCGGATGGAATGTCCTGGCGGTTCACTACCGCGGGTCGTGGGGAGTGAAGGGTGCGTTCTCGTACGGGCACGCAATCGAGGACGCCGATGCTGAGGTCGCCTTCGTCCGCGATCCCTCAAATGTCACGAAGTACCACATCGACCCGAACAGGATTGTGCTGCTCGGTCACAGCATGGGCGGATACATGGTCGCTTCGGCTGCCGCTCACGACCCAAAGATTGCCGGAGTGATCATGATTTCCGCCTGGAACATCGGAGCCAGCTTTCCGCCCGACTCGGCGGGCGCAACGGAGATTGCAAAGGCAAAGCAATCCGGGGCGGAATCGTTCGCTGCGGAGAACGATGTTGTTCCTCTAGCGGGCTGCACCGCCGAATCGCTGATCGATGAAGCCTACAGGCATCGCAAGGAGTGGAATTTCGACAGCTTCGCCCCTGCTCTTGCCTCCCGACCCGTGCTCGTCCTTACTTCGAATGACGGACTCGGGCCTGCCGATCACGCGTTCGTTGCCGCCCTGCAGAAAGCCGGCAGCACACGCGGGACCGAGATCCACTTCGAGACAGATCACGCTTACTCTGGACAGCGCATTGCGCTAGCGACAGCAGTTCTGAATTGGCTGGCCAAACTCTAGAGAGCCGCGAATTCCTTCTTCGCCGCGATTCGGCCAGGAGTGAGGCAGGGCTGGACTTTCAGCGATCAGAAAAGCGCCGGGCCAGCCATTACTGGGTGAATCGGCTTCCCGAAGTCCTCGGCTACAATCGTGTCAAGTCACGAAGTCAGGGTAAATGGATGCGCCTGGTCGTATTGATGGTGGAAGTTGAGCAGCCGGAGGGGATCTCTTCGCGCAAACTGGTGCTGGAAACTGCCCGCCACAATGTCATCACCGCCTATGGCAGAGACGCGGCTATCGATCTGTTGCGCCGTTTCCCTAACGTGGATGTTGCGGTGATTCACACGGAGTTGGAAGACTCTCAATTTGATCGATTGGTGAGCGAAATAAAGAAAATCTGCCCCGCCCTGCCCATTGTTGCGTTGTCTCCATTTCCAGAGGAGAATGCGGCCGGTGTGGATCATACACTGTCCAGCTATGATCCGCAGTTGCTTTTGCATTTGCTGGCGGAGCGGTACGAGGCCGCAACTTCGGACGAACGCGGAAGCTAGGCCCAGTTGGCGCCATGGGGTGCTAGAGCGCTGCGAATTCCTTCTTGGCCGCGATCAGCTGCGGCAGGTCCTGGTCGGCGTTCTTCCACGTATCGAAGAAGGCCTGGTAGGCTGCTTTCGCCTTCGCCTTGTCGCCCTGCATGGCGTAGGCCCGGGCGAGGCCGAGTTGAGACTGCGGGAAGGTCTGGTAGCCGAGGACGAGCGCCGCTCCACGCTGTTGCGCTGCCTCCTGGAATGCGGTGATGGCATTTCCGGCGTCATGCGCGGCGAGATAGGCGAGGCCGCGCAGGTACGCTCCGGGAAAGACCAGATCGTACGCCTTAGCTTTTTCCAGTTCCACGAGGGCATCTGTGGGCTTGTGCTCAGACAGATCGAGTAGCGCCCGCGATGCGGGCAGGGTGATGCCCTGAATTGTGGTGTCCTCGGAATACTTTTTGTCCAGGTCGTTGAGGATCGGCTCCGCGGTTTTCCGGTCTCCGCAGATGGCCGCGGTAAAGGCGGCCTGACGCAACGTGGGTTTGGTCTTGTCGAGGGCCAGAGCATGCTTGATCCGCGGCCCCGACTCCTGGCACATATCGGCGAAGCTCCTTCCCGCCACCAGACTGAGAATTGCGCCCGCCTCGGCGTCATTGGCTTTCTGTGCAGCGGTCAGGTCGGCGATCTGCTGCCATGTGGAGGCTGCGGCGCGATATTTTCCCGCGTATTCCTCGAAGAAAGCTTTCGGCGTTATCAGGATGTATGC
Source organism: Silvibacterium sp. (assembly GCA_019232935.1). Taxonomy (GTDB): domain Bacteria; phylum Acidobacteriota; class Terriglobia; order Terriglobales; family Acidobacteriaceae; genus Silvibacterium. Next base: position 3,482 of record JAFAMZ010000089.1, on the reverse strand, counting down.
ATCTGCGCGGCCGGTGACCTGTTTGAGCAGGGCGTCCATTCCGGCAGTGGTTCCGTCGACGGCGTCCAATAGGTAGGCGTACTGCAGCACTTCGGTCGAGTCGCCGAGCTTGAGGTCGTTTATTTTTGCCAGTTGGGCGCGGGCCTCCTGCCAGCGTTCCAGTACGATCAGATCCTGGACCAGGTTCTCCTGCGCGATCACGTCATCGGGCTGGATCGCAATGGCCCTCCGGCTGTATTCAATGGCCTTGTCGTAATTGCCGATGGTGATATAGGCGACGGAGATGTTCACCAGGCTGTTGAAGTCGTTCGGGTACTCGCGGATCGACAATTCCAGTGTTTCGATCACCTTGTCGATGTTGCCGGTCACGTTCAGGTGATAGTGGCCGGTGATGTAGAGCCGTTCGCGCTCACTGACGTTTTTCGATAGTTGATAGGCCCGCGTGTAATATTCGAGCGCTTTTCCGCTCTGACCCGCGTTTCCGTAGACCACGCCCAGGCGGCACCAAGCCATGGCGAAGTTCGGATCCAGTTCGACTGCCTGCCGGTAATGTCCGGCCGCCTGGGGCAGGTCGAGGCCTTTGTCGTGCTCGACATCTCCGAGCGCGTAAGCGCGAAAGGCGTCGAGGGATGGCGTAGTGGCCTGGCCGAGAGGAGTGTCGAGCTTCTGGATGGAGCTGAGGGACTCGCCAAGCTTTGCGCGCATATCGGTTGCAGCCTTGTCCAACGCTCCAAGGACATGTTCCGCATCCGGGGCCTGCGCCTGCACGCTGGCGATGTCGTCTCCGGTTGCTGTGGCCTGCGCCGTCAGCGTGATGACGTACTCCTTGCCGAGCGAGGCGATGGTGCCGGTCAGGATCGCCTTTACGCCTTCGCGCTCGCCGATCTCGCGGGCGATGGCCGGTGTGAGCGGGTCGTCGGAGGACTTGCCCAGGTACTTCATGCTCTGGCGCAGATGTTGCTGGCTGACGATATTCAGCGTGGGCGACTGCTCAAGCTGGATGGCCAGCGCCTGCTTGAGGGTCGTATCGAAGACCGGATTGCCGGTCGTATTGACGAAGTCGGCCAGAATGATCGAGTCCTTTTCGGTCATTACCGCGCCGGGTTTCGTTCCGGTCAGAGTGCCGGAACCTGCGCTGCGGCCTCGCCAGAACCACAAACCTGCTGCTATGGCGATCAGAGCCAGGATTCCGATGGATGCAATGAGAATTTTCTTTCCGCCGCGAGCCTTCGCAAGCTCAGGCTCTGCGGGCGGTGGCACCTTCGAGGGCCCCGAATCCGTGGCACCCTTGGTTTGGGACAGCGCGTCCAGGTCCGCCAGAAGCGCAGAGGCCGACTGGTAGCGGGATTCCCTCTCCTTGGCCAGCAGCTTCGCCAGAATGGGATCAAACCCCTTCGGCAGCGCCGGATTCACACTGCTCGCCGGCGGCGGATCCTTCATCAGCAGCGCAGCGAAGGTTTCGGCCGGTGAATCGCCGGCGAAGGGCGATCTTCCAGTCGCCGCCTCGTACAGCACACACCCGAGCGAGAACAGGTCGGAACGAGCATCGAGCGGCTGCCCCTTGGCCTGCTCCGGCGACATGTAGGCGATGGTCCCCAAAGTCGAGCCCGCATTGGTCAGCGTTACGTCGGTCGATCCACGCGGGCTGGTGGCAGTCATGTCTCCGTTGGCACCGGCATTCATTCCCGCAACGGCAGGGTCGGCATGGCGCTTGGCCAGTCCGAAGTCCAGAATCTTGATGTGGGGCTGGCTGCCGCTCGGTTGCACGACGAAAATGTTTGCCGGCTTGATGTCGCGATGGATGATGCCCCGGGCATGCGCGGCGGCAAGCGCGCTCGCTGCCTGCCGGGAAAAGGCGAGCAAATCGGCATCCGAGAGGATCGGATGCGCTGCAAGGTATTGTTTCAGCGTCTGCCCGTGGAGAAGTTCCATCACCAGATAGGGCCGCCCGTCCTGCTCGCCGATATCGTGAATGGTGCAGATGTTGGGATGGTTCAGCGCCGAGGCGGCACGGGCTTCACGCTGAAAGCGCGCATTCGAGGCGGCCGTCGGAGTCGCGCCGGTCGCCGGCGTGGGAGTGTCACTGCTCAGGTAGCCCTCGGAAACCAGCTTCAGCGCGACTTCACGGTCAAGGCGCGTGTCGAGCGCCCGGTAGACTTCACCCATTCCGCCTGAGCCGATTTTTTCAAGTATTTCGTATGGGCCGAAGCGCGCACCAGCAACAGGAGTGATCACAATCCAACCATTCTTACTGAAAATACTGGGGGTGAGCAGAGTCTAAATGGCTGAAGGATAGTTACGAAAGAATAATTTGTGGGCAATGTGCGGTTTGCATTCAGAGTTCTGCCGAACCGCGGGCATTATACTTCCGACAGGAGAGACTGAGTGCCCACGTTCGAAGAACGGTTGGATGCCGTAGCCCGCAACCTTGAATTGACGGCGCAGTTTCAGCAAAGCACGGAGAAAATCGTCAACCTTCTGGCTGAAGACCAGGTTAAATCGGAAAAGAGGATTGCCAGGCTGGAGAAGGTGATGCAACAGATCGCCGTGCTCGTCAAAGACCACGAGGAGCGTTTGCGGGACCTGGAAGACTAGTCTGTCGGCTCCTTCGTCTAAAACGGCCTTCCCCGAAACAGATACACCAGCTCGATCACCAGAATGATAACCACCGTCAGTTCAAGAAAGAACGCCCGGCTCTGGTTGAACTGGTCCACCATGAAACGGTAGAGCTCCTCGGCGTTGCGGACCTTCTGGGTCACAAGATCTTTGTAGTCGGGGACGCCGACCTTCTGCGCCGCCAGCTTGTAGAGGCGCGCCGAAAACATGTCACTGAGAAACTTGATGGCGTTATCAGCGTGCTCGGTCAATTCGGCCACGTCGAGAAGAACGGTATGCAGGCGCGTCGCTGAGCGCGCCAGCCGCCAGCGCGCGAAGATACCGGTGCCCTCGTCGAGCAGTGTGTAAACGCGCTCGAGCTCATCGGTCAGCAGCTCGTCGTAGTGGCGAAACTCGAGCAGCTGTGAGTTTGCGTACTCCAGCAGTTGAATCGCGGTCTCGGCTCCAGCTGTCGAGTCGTAGATGAAAGCTGCGTTCCAGCCGATCACGGCAAGGTCGTTGGCGTAGTAGGAAATTCGGGACTGCAGCACCTCGTTCAGTTCGCTCTCGGCCAGTTGTCCTGTGTCGCCGCGGACCACCTGGGCGATGCGCGCGCCGTGGCGCTGCACCAGATCGCCGGGGCCTAGCGCGCTGCCGTCGCGCGGGTCGGGCTCTACAATTTCGCGCACGTGAAAGATGAGGTAATCCTCGCTGAGCCACTCCGGATATGGCTTCACAAGCGCCGGAGCAGCTCGCTCCAGCCGCGCCCGCACAATTTCCCGGCACTGGGCTGCGAAGTCGACGTCCCATACCCAGCGGCTGGCGAGCCGGGTGAGCTTGCTCCAGCCTCCGGAAAAGGCGAGGGCGAATTCAACGCTGAGCACGCC
>JAFAMZ010000010.1 GCA_019232935.1 Silvibacterium sp. | reverse complement strand
TTCCTGCACCGGTAAAACATCCAATCAGGAAAGAAATGAGCGACAACCAGAGACCCCTCGAAGCCGGCATCGTCACTGACTTCTCCAGCCGCCTCAGCTACTCCGGTTACCTTCGACTGGCTGAACTACTTGCACAGCAGCAGCCTTTGTCCTCGCCGCAGCACCATGACGAAATGCTGTTCATCGTCCAGCACCAGATCTCGGAGCTGTGGATGAAGCAGCTGATCCACGAGCTCTCGGCCGCAATCCGCTACGTCCAGCTCGATCTTCTCGATCCCTGCTTCAAGATTCTTTCGCGCGTAAAGCTGATCCAGATGCAGCTATTCGATCAGTGGGCCGTGCTCGAAACCCTCACGCCATCCGAATACATGGAATTCCGCAGCGTCCTCGGGCATGCCTCCGGATTTCAATCGTGGCAATACCGTAAACTGGAGTTCCTGCTGGGCAATAAGAACCCGGAAGCTCTGCGCGTTTTTGAACATGACCCGCAGATTCACTCCGACCTGGAGTCCGCCCTCAACGCGCCCAGTCTCTATGATGAATTTCTTTTGCACCTAGATCGCCGTGGCCTCCCCGTTCCCCGTGAGTGTGTGGAGCGCGATTGGAGCCATCCGCACCACAAAAATGACGCGCTCGTCGACGTTTTCCGCAAAATCTACGAACAGCCGCGCATCTATTGGGACGCCTATGAAATGTGCGAGAAGCTTGTCGATGTCGAGGAGTATTTCCAGCTCTGGCGCTTCCGTCACATGAAGACCGTCGAGCGGATCATCGGCTTCCGACAGGGTACGGGCGGCTCCTCAGGTGTCGCATTTCTCCGGCAGGCGCTCGACCTTACGTTCTTTCCGGAGTTGCTCGCCGTACGCACAGGTCTCCTTCAGAAATGAATCCGCGTATCCATCAAGCCGTCGCGGCTTTAGGCGAAGGGCCGCTATGCGAATCGGCGATCGAGCGCCACATCGCGCCGCTGTTTTCCCGCGTTCTGTCTGAGGAACGTATCTACCTCGCCAACCATTCGCTCGGGCGCCCGCTTGATGCCATGGCAGATGACCTCGCCGAGGCCGCTGCGCTCTGGTATGCACACTTGGGAGACGCTTGGGATGCGTGGCTCGAAGAGCGCGAGGTCTTCCGTGCCCGAATTGCAAGTCTGATCGGCGCACCCCGTCCCGATTGCGTCGTGCCGAAGACCTCCGCCGGTCAGGGACTGCGAACTGTCCTGAATGCGCTGCCGGGCAAACCGCTCGTTATTTCCACTCGCGGCGAGTTCGACTCCATCGACGTGATTCTCAAACAACACGCGGCTCTTGGCCGCATTGAAGTGCATTGGATCGATCCCGATTCCTCCGGCCACTTCACCGTCGAGCCAATCATAGACGCCGTCACCAGGGGAGCCGATCTGGTCGTCGTTTCGCAGATCATGTTCATGACCGGCCAGATCGTCGGCGACCTGGATCGCCTTGCCGACGCCTGCCATGGCCACGCCGCCCGGCTGCTAGTCGATTCCTACCACGCCATCGGAGTCATCCCAGTCGATGCCGCGGCCATGCAGTGTGACTTTATGATCGGCGGCAGTTACAAATACCTTCGCGGAGGCCCCGGCGCATGCTTCCTCTACATCTCGCCCGCTGCTCTGGATAGCGGCCTGCGCCCGCTCGATACGGGATGGTTTGCCAACTCAGACGAGTTTGCCTACGAGCGCCCCGATCCGCCTTTGCTCAAACGCGGCGGCGATGCATTCCTCGAATCCACCCCGCCTGTCCTCACCTGGTATCAGGCGCGCAGCGGCCAGCAGTTCACTTTAGCGATTGGAGTGGAGCGGCTTCGCGCCTGGAGCCTTCACCAGCTTGGCCTCCTCCGCGAATATCTTTCTCAGGCGGGAGTCGATTCTGTCATCGGCGGAGATGCCGGCCATGGGGCTTTTCTCGCCATACGGCTGGCTTGCGCAATGCAACTGCCGCCGCTGCTCCAGCAACAGGGAATCATCTGCGATGCCCGCGGCGAATGGCTGCGCCTGTGTCCTGATTGCCTGACACACGACGAAGAGTTGCGGCGGGCTGCATCAGTCCTCGGCAAACTCCTTTACGCGAGTCACCTGGCTACATAGAACTACTTCGCGGCACCTTCATCGAGGGCAAGATTCAGCTGGAGCACGTTGACCCGCGGCTCTCCAAGTATCCCGAACTGCCGCCCCTGAATGTGTGTCATCACCAGTTGGCGTACAGCATCGTCACTCATGTGACGCGCCGCCGCCACCCGATGCACCTGGTACAGGGCTGCCGCCGGGGTGATGTCGGGATCGAGCCCCGACCCCGACATCGTCACGAGGTCGACAGGCACAGGCTGGCCCGGGTTGGATTTCTGCCAGGTAGCGACGTCTCCGTTGATGCGATCGACCAGTTTCTTGTTGGAGAGCGCCAGATTCGAGCCGCTTGAGTTCGCTGCGTCGTATCCGTTGCCCGCCGCTGAAGGCCGCCCATGGAAATACCCGTCGCCCGCAAAGTTCTGCCCGATTATTGCCGAGCCTACCACGTGCCCATCCTTCGTGATCAGTTGCCCATTAGCCTTATCGCGCCAGAGCACGTGAGCCAGGCCCGTCATGGCCAGCGGATAGATTAGGCCAAGCAGGATCGTGGTGATAACCGTAAATCGAATCGCAATTTTCAGCGTGCTGACCATATCAATCTCCTTAAGCAAGCCGAAGCACGGCGATAATCAGATCGATGGCCTTGATTCCGAGGAATGGCACAATCAGCCCGCCCACGCCGTAGATCACTAGGTTCCGACGCAGCAGTGACGCCGCAGACATCGGCGCATATTTAACGCCTTTCAGCGCCAGCGGTATCAAGGCGATAATGATCAGCGCGTTGAAGATCACAGCAGACAGAATTGCCGAATGGGGAGTCGCCAGGTGCATGATGTTCAGTGCACCGAGCACCGGAAATACTCCCGCAAACATCGCCGGAATGATTGCGAAGTACTTGGCCACGTCGTTTGCAATGGAAAACGTCGTCAGGGCGCCACGCGTCATGAGCAGCTGCTTGCCGCTCTCCACGATCTCGATCAGCTTCGTGGGGTTTGAATCAAGGTCCACCATATTCCCGGCTTCCTTTGCAGCCTGAGTGCCGGTGTTCATGGCCACTCCCACGTCGGCCTGCGCCAGTGCTGGAGCGTCGTTGGTTCCGTCGCCCGTCATCGCCACCAGCTTGCCTCTGCCTTGTTCGCGTTTGATCAGGTCCATCTTGTCCTTTGGCTTGGCCTCGGCAAGAAAGTCGTCTACGCCGGCCTCACGCGCAATTACTGCCGCCGTCAGCGGATTATCGCCCGTGATCATGATGCTGCGAATACCCATCGCCCGGAGCCGGCTCAGGCGGTCCTTCAATCCGCCCTTAACGATGTCCTTCAGGTAAACCAAACCAAGCGTTATTCCGTTCTCTGCCACGACCAGCGGAGTGCCGCCCATGCGCGCGATCTCCTCCACCTTGTCGCTTACCTTGCGCGGCAGTGATGATCCCTGCTCTTCTAGAAACTTCGCGATTGCATCGGCCGCGCCCTTGCGGATCTTCGCGCCCGGCAGGTCTACACCGGACATTCGCGTCTGTGCGCTGAAAGGAACGAACTCAACGCGCATGCCTGTCAGATCGCGTCCGCGCAGGTTGTATTTCTCTTTCGCAAGCACCACAATTGAGCGGCCCTCCGGCGTCTCATCCGAAAAAGACGCGAGCTGGGCCGCGTCCGCTAGCCGTTCCGTACTGATATTCGGAGCAGGGAAGAACTCCGTCGCCTGACGGTTTCCGAGCGTAATAGTGCCGGTCTTGTCCAGAAGCAGCGTGTTTACGTCTCCCGCGGCTTCCACCGCACGGCCCGACATCGCGAGCACGTTGTACTGCACCAGCCTGTCCATGCCGGCGATTCCGATGGCCGAGAGCAGCCCGCCGATCGTCGTCGGAATGAGACAGACCAGCAGTGATACCAGCACGAAGATGGTCTGTGGGGCCGTCGAGTAGATCGCAAACGGCTGCAGTGTTGCAACCGCCAGCAGAAAGATGATCGTCAGTCCGGAAAGAAGAATGCTCAACGCGATCTCGTTCGGTGTCTTCTGGCGCTTCGCGCCTTCGACCAGCGCGATCATGCGATCGAGAAACGTCTCACCGGGATTGGAAGTAATCCTGATCTTGATCCAGTCGGAAAGGACCCTTGTTCCGCCCGTCACCGCCGAGCGATCACCGCCGGCCTCGCGAATCACCGGAGCCGACTCGCCCGTGATCGCCGACTCGTCGACCGACGCCACACCCTCGATCACTTCGCCGTCCCCGGCGATAAACTGTCCGGCCTGCACCAGGATCACGTCACCGGCGCGAAGCTGCGAACTCGACACCGCCTCCTGCGTGCCGTCAGGCTTGAAGCGGTATGCCATGGTCTCGCCCTTGGCTTTGCGCAGCGTATCGGCCTGGGCTTTGCCGCGTCCTTCGGCCATAGCCTCGGCGAAATTGGCGAACAGCACCGTGAACCACAGCCACAGCGTAATCTGCAGATTGAAGCCGATGGGCTGATGCCGCACCCCGTCCTGAATCAGCAGCGCACTCGTGAGCACGCTGCCCACCTCCACCACGAACATCACCGGGTTCTTGACCATCAATCGCGGGTCAAGTTTCTTGAATGAGTCGACTACGGCCTGGCGTATGATGGCCGCATTCCAGAGACTTTGTCTTTTTGCCATGTTCTTTCGAGGTCCCTAAAAAAGCACTGCGTGATGCAGAAGCAGGTGTTCGAGAATCGGTCCCAGGCTGAGCGCGGGGAAAAACGTCAGCGCGCCGACAATCAGAATCACGCCGGTCAGCAGAATCGTGAACAACGACGAGTTCACAGGGAACGTTCCGGGCGACGGCGGCACACTCTTCTTGAGCGCCAGATTGCCCGCAAGACCCAGCATCGGAACCATCATCAGAAAACGCCCGGCAAGCATCGTGAATCCCAGGCCGATGTTGTACCAGTTCGTATTCCCGTTGATTCCGGCGAAGGCTGAGCCGTTGTTCCCCGCTGCCGAAGTGAACGCGTACAAGATCTGAGTCAACCCGTGCGGCCCCGGATTGCTGATTCCGTTGAGGCCCGCTGAGGTGAGCACCGAAGCCGCTGTCAGCACGAGAATCACCAGCGGAAAGATGAGGACGTAGAGCATCGCCATCTTCACGTCGTAAGCTTCTATCTTTTTCCCGAGATACTCCGGCGTCCGGCCAACCATAAGGCCGGCGATGAATACCGACAGCACAACGTAGATCAACATGCCATAGAGGCCCGAGCCTACGCCGCCAAACACGATCTCACCCAGCATGATGTTTGACAGCACGACCATACCGCCGAGGGGAGTGAACGAATCGTGCATGCTGTTGACGGCGCCACAGCTGGCATCGGTGGTAACGGTCGCGAACAACGCCGAGCCGGCGATTCCGAACCGCACGTCCTTGCCCTCCTGGTTGCCGCCCGCCTGCAGCGCCGTTGTCCGCTGATCTACCCCGTGAAGAAGAGGGTGCGGCTGCGACTCCGCCCAGTAAACCGTCACCAGCGCAACGGCGAAGAGCAGCGTCATGCACGCAAACACAGCCCAGCCATGTCCGGGAGACTTCGTCATTCTCCCCAGCGTCACCGTCAATGCCGCCGGAATGATGAAAATTGCCATAATCTCGAGAAAATTCGAGAACGGCGTCGGATTCTCAAACGGATGGGCGCTGTTCGTGTTGAAAAATCCGCCGCCATTGGTGCCCAGCATCTTGATGGCTTCCTGGGAAGCAACCGGCCCCTGTGCGATGATTTGAGTTGCGTGTTCGAGGGTTTGCGCCTGCGTGTAAGGCTTCAGGTTCTGCACCACGCCCTGCGAAACTAGCACCAGTGCCAGAATTACGGAGATCGGCAACAGCACATACAAAATCGACCGCGTCGAATCGACCCAAAAATTCCCAATCGTATTCGCCTGCTGTCGCGCCACGCCGCGCACCAACGCGATTGCAACAGCAATTCCTACTGCGGCACTCAGAAAGTTGTGATAAGCCAGTCCAGCCATCTGGGTCAGATAGCTCATCGTCACTTCTGGCACATAGGATTGCCAGTTCGTGTTGGTGGTGAACGAAGCAGCCGTGTTCCACGCCAGGGCCGGCGTAACGCCCGGAAATCCCTGTGGGTTCCACGGTAAAAAATGCTGCGCTCGTTCGATCACATAGGTCAGCACGAGCGACACAAAGCTGAAGAGCAGCATTGCCATTGTGTATTCGCGCCAGTTCATCTGTTCGTCTGAATTCACGCCGAAGAGGCGATAAAGGAGGCGCTCGACCGGCTTCAGAACCGGATCGAGAAAGGTCCGCTGGCCTTCAAACACTCGCGCCATGTAAATACCCAGCGGCCGCATGAGAAGTACCAGCACCGCGAAGTACAGCAGAAATTGCAGCCATCCGTTCGCAGTCATTCAGAATTTCTCCGGGTAAAGAAGCGCCACGACAAGATAGCCGAGCAGCAGAATCGTGAGGATGATGATAATGATCGTAGTAATGCTCATAACTTTCGACTTACTTATTTAACGCGCTCGCACGCTTCCGTATAGGCCAGCGCGATCAGAAAAAACACGACGGTGAATACCGCCATCAATAAATCCAACATCTTCGTCCTCCAGAATCAACGCCCTACCATGCCCCTTGCTTCCCGCCGTACCACCACACCAGACCGAGCGTTACCGTCGGCTGTGCATTTGTAAGCACACCGGGCCTATCGGTCAGAAAATAGTTCTGGTTGCTCCAGTCGTATCGATATTCCAGAAATGCGTCGAAATTGTCGGTTGCCTGATACTTTGCCGTGGTAGTGACTTCCTTAAGCGCCTGGCTCACATTCCCGAACTGCCCCTGCGGATCGGCCATATATTCGGACCGCGCCGCCAGCGTGAACCGTGGCGTCCATTGATATTGCACATACCCGACGCCTCCGACGGTATGGGAAGGCGCCGAGGAATGTCCCGGAGCGGCGTTGGCCCACTCCCGGTTAATGACGTAATCCGCTTCAGCGGCAAGCGTAAGCCTGGGACTCACATTCCAGGTTGCATAGCTGTCAAAGATATGCAGCTTGCCATTCGGAGCAGGAATGATCGGCTCATAGCACAACCCCGGCTGAACCGGGGCAGGTCCGCAACTTGAAACCTCTACGGTATCGGGATGTTCCTGGCCGAGATAGTAATTCACCGTCCAGCTCACTGATTTCTTCGGAGCATAATTGAAACCGAATAGTTCGTCCTTGTAGGAATTGGTCGGCTCAGATTGCTGTGTCCCATTCACGACCCAATAGTTGGCGGCCAGCTTATCGTTGATGTGATAAGTAGCCCGCACGCCCTGGTGGTAGAAGGGAAGAAAGTTGTACCAGAGGGAACGCGTATAGTTTATCTGGTCCTTGGTGTAGTTTCCTTCCATCCCTATCGAGCTCGACCACTTGCCGAAATCCACCTGGAGTCCCCTCCCGAGCGGGAACACGTAACTGCCATATGCCTGATAGATGTTCCGGTAGATGTCCGGTCGCCTCTCATTTGCCGGATTGCCCTGCAGCGAATCCGTAGCCTGCCCGTACTGCAGATCCAGCCGCATGCCGTAACGCCTCCCCGCCTCCGGATCGGGAGCCAGTTCGAAGACCATCCCCGCCTGATTGAGGCTGAAAGCGTTGCTCAGCACGTCATAGGACCGCAGGTAATTCACCCGCCCTATGGGGCTGTTGAAGTTGTATTCGTAATAGCCATCGAGCAGAAAGTTGAGAGTCGCGCCGCCCGGTAACTGAGCGGGAATCGTCGGGCCTCCGCCCGGAACGGTCGGCTGCGCCTGCTGAACTGATTCCGCCAGACTTGTTTCTCCGCCGGGGCTGCGTCTCAACCCACTTGCCGCCGTCGCTAACGCAGCCGCTGCCTGAGGTGCGTCGTAATCGACTTTATTTGTGCTGTTTCTCTCTCGGTTGAGCTCCGACTCAAGGGCCGAGACGCGGTTCTCAAGTGCCTTCACTGTTTCGCGAAGCTCCTGCATTTCGTCCGGTCCCGCCGTCTGTGCCTGTCCGCTCAACGGAAGCAGGAAGGGAATAAGAAGGAGCGGAAAATTTCTGCCGAATCCCAAGGGTCCCCACGAATGCATCCCCATACGCACAGCACCCCCATTTAATCGTTGCAGCGCTAAACTGCCGATAAGGAGTTTATAAGGGAGTCGTAAGCGTCATTCTGACGGCTATTCGGCAATTCCTTCGGGAAGAAAGCGATAACCCACCCAGGGTTCCGTCTGGATATATTCCTTGTGCGTCTCGCCATGCAGCTTCTTTCTGAGCTGACCCACAAAGACACGCAGATACTCTGGCTGTTGGGCCGAGTGGGCTCCCCAGACGGTAGTCAGCAGAGTCCTATGGGGCAGTACCTTGCCAGCGTTACGGGCGAAGAGCAGCAGAAGATCGAATTCTTTTGGGGTAAGATGAATCGCGCGTCCGCAAAGCAGCGTCGAATGCGCGGCAACATCAATGAGGAAATCGCCAACCTCGATCGGCACATCGGTCTCCCTTTCTGGAGCACGCCGTAGATGGGCGCGCACCCGCGCCAGCAACTCCTGGATGCCGAAAGGTTTGGTCACATAATCGTCTGCTCCGGCATCGAGCGCCTCAATCTTCGACCGCTCCTGGTCTCGCACTGAAAGCACCAGAATGGGCGCCTGGCTCAATTTCCGCGCCGCCCGGCATAACTCCACACCCGTCATACCCGGCATCATCAGGTCCGTAATCATAAGGTCGGGGCCCCATTCCTCGAAAGTCCGCAGCGCCTCTTCCGGCTCGTTTGCGGACCG
>JAFAMZ010000412.1 GCA_019232935.1 Silvibacterium sp. | reverse complement strand
GCCTCATGTCCGAGGGCACCGCGACGGGCAAACCACGAAGCGCGCTCGACATGGTCGTAGCGGCTACAGCGGAGGCGAATGACTGCATGGTCGTATCGGACAATGAGAGGCATTTCCCGGGCATCAGAATTCTCAACCCGCTTCGCGGAAATTAGCAGTGAGCATCTCCTGGAAGCTCATCTCCTGACTGCGGGGGAGAACAGTTCCCCCAATTCATCGCCGCCCATCATCCCCCTCCACGTAGATAGTCACAATTCCCATCCCCAAGGAGAAGATGTTCATGAACAGTCTGACTGCAACGGCCCTCTATCGTGAGTTTTTCTACAACGGAACGCGCATCCCCGATCCCGCTCCCAATCTCTCGGTGGAACAGGTGCGGGAGTTGCTGACACCAACGTTTCCGGAGATCGCAACCGCCACCTTAACGGGACCGGAAGATACCGGCACTGCTCTTCGCTACACCTTCAGCCGGGCCATCGGATCGAAAGGCTGAGGAATTATGGGTTGGCCGTTGACTCGGGAGAATCTGATCGCCGCACTGAGGCGCCGGGCGGCAGCGCCCCCGAAAAGGGAGAACGCTCTTCTGGCGAGGCACCTGAAATGCGAAGAAACCATGCACCTGGCAAACGCCATCGCCAGCGCCATCCATCGCCATCATCAGAACGGCGCGTCAGCCCTGCTGCCACCTTCAGAGATGCTGCCGCCTCTCGCGTAGAGATCCTGGCTCCGTCATTCGTGCAGTCTCTTCCTTCGCTCGAGGGGCAGCGCCCTGCATACAGTCATGAAGTCAACGGTGAGCTCTTATACGAACTCTGTGCGGCCCTGGTCGAAGCCGCCATCGGGACGCCGGAAATGTGGGCGGAGTGCGGCGGTGACGCGCTGAAATTCGCACAGTGCGCCATCACGCACAGGATCGGACCTGAAGTCGAGAGTCTTATTCAACGCAACATTGAGTACGATCTCGAAATCAGCGACATGCACTCAGAGGGCGAGACTCCTCTAACCGGCAAACTTGTCGTGTCGATCAGCTGCGGCGGATGCGGATACATCAAAGTGGGCCCGGCAATCGCGGCGCTCGAGAGAGAAGCGGAGGGCCTGGGCGCCGCATTCTACTGGACACTCATTCAGGCGCTCTATCGAACGATGAGAATCTACGACCTGAGCGATGCTGAGGTATACGAGGAAAACCTCATCGAATACGCCGAGTCCGACAGCGAGGAAAACCGCAGCGAATACGAGTTCCCGGAGGTCGAGAAAGCCATTCCCGCGTGCATCAAGCGAAGCCAGAAATCTCGTTCGGATCTCTGGCGAATCGAGTATCGGCGGCTGCTGGCTCGGCACCGCGAAGGAAGATATGGTTCGTGGATCCGGCGCCTGCGGATGATGGAGCGGCTTTCGCACATCAAGACCAAGGCGCAGGATCCGTCGGAATACAGCGGCAACTATGATGGCCCACCCCTTCCGGCGCTGCTGGTCGTCTTCGAGGACCACGACGCCATCAGCGCCTGCTTCGATGAGGAGAGCCAGCACATGCTTGAGGTTTCATCAGAGCCAAACGTGTGCGCGGTGTTCTCGCCGGCGAGCATGGAAGAGTTTTCCGATGCGGTGCGCGTCGTCGAGAGGTTTGTCCGGTTCAACGAAGAACTGTGCAGGCTCATCGAGGATATTCAAAGCTTGGAGACGCAAAATGAGGGTCGGGATATCGATAGGGGAGGTGCATCGCTTCGAGCTCGGTGAGGCGCTCCTGATCTACCGCGAACAGCAGCGCAGCTTCATCACCCTGCACAGGGCCGAAGCGAGAAAACAGGGGCCTCCGGTTCTCGGTCCGGCCCAGCCATTGACGACTGCGTTCGTTGAGGACCTTGTCGAGTCGCTGGGTGGAAGCGCCGCGGCCGAAGTACTTCCCGAAACTGTGCTGGCGAAATCGGACCGTCTGATCGCATGGTGGACACCGCGGCGCCGGCGGCAGATGTTCTTCGAGAACGCCGAGGGGAAGGCAGCGGAGCTGAACGGCAAGGTGTTTCCTCAGCCCCCATTGGTCTGGCGGGTCGCGAACGGCACCCTGAACATTCGCGCGCTCTGCGAGAACAGACGGCCAGGAGCGGAAACAGCTCTGGCGGTGGCTCCATTCTGGAACCTCTCCGAAGACGGGCAGGTCTGCCTCGGTTCGATGCGGTGCCCGGACAACGCTTCTGTGGCAGCGATCGCGGGTTGGGAAGCAGGTTTCTATCAGAGCGCCTTCACCCACGCCAATGTCGGCCGGCTCACCCGCCATCCGGGCGGGCATGACGCACTCTGGGGAGAACTGGCGCAGAAGAGAAAGCCATTTCCCAAGGAAGCACTGATCTCCATCCCCCAGACGCTTCTGGAGTTCATTCAGGGGAGGTGACGGTGCGTGTCGAACATGTTCTTCCATCCGACCTCCTGAAGCGACGCCCCCTCCGGGTACTGGTGATCGGCGCCGGCGGAAGCGGCAGTGCGATGGTGATGGGCCTTTCCTATCTCCATCAGGCCATGCTGGTGTGGGGTCATTCCCATGGGCTGAACGTCACCCTGATGGATGCCGATGTTGTCTCGGAGACAAACTGTGTGCGGCAGCCATTCTCTCGGTCGGACCTCGGTC
>JAFAMZ010000262.1 GCA_019232935.1 Silvibacterium sp. | reverse complement strand
CTTTCTGCCACACATGGCGTTCATGTCCGGAGAACTCGACAACTTCCTCTATCTCACTATTCTTGTCGGCGCCTGCGCGCTCATGCGATTCGACAATCTGGCGGGACTTGCCATCGCCACTGCGGCAGCGATCGTGGGGCTGCTCATCCACGAAGGCTTCGCCCTCATGTTTTATCCGCTCATCCTGGCGCTCGCTGCAGATCTCGTCCACCGCGGGCGGCTCCGCCTGCAATGGATCGCTGCGCATTTCATCATCGTCCTGGCGGCCTTTCTGGCCATCGTCCACTTTGGAAAGCTCCCGGGCGAGGCCACCCAATGGATCGCTGCGGCGCAAAGGCGTACAGACATGCATGTGGACGGCACCGTCTTTCTCGTTCTCAGATTGTCCTTGCGCCAACAGCTCGAATTCGTCCGTCAACTCTACACGCCAAAGGTGGTCAGCTCCATTCTGCTCACCCTGGCCCTTTCGATTCCTTACGGCATCGTTCTCTGGAGGCTCGTGCGTACGGCCTGCATCTACCGCCGGTATTCCATTACCCATGCCCGCTTGCTGCTGCTCGTATTCGCCGCGCCGCTAGCCCTGTCGCTGCTCGGACACGATGTCATGCGATGGGTTTCGGCTATGTGCATCAATATGTCGCTGTATTTGTTACTTATGTACAGGAGTGAAATGCCTGTGCACGACCCCGATACCCCCAACCTGCATAACGCGCTTACCGGATGGACTGCATTGCCGGTCTACAGCGCAACCCTGCTGTACATGCTGGCGCTGGGCCCTTGGGGAATCGCGGGAAACCGGCTGCTGTCGAATATCGGCAGTCTCCTCGGCCGCTGAGCACCTTCCAAAGATATGGCTTGCCCACCTGGCGCCGGCCTTCAGGTCCGAGCGATCATCCACGGAGGTGACCAGGCGTGAACGCTTTGCGGCAAAATAATGCGAAATGCTGTAAAAAGGCCAGTAATGCCGAAACAGAAGTCAACGCCTGTAAGTGACGGCGCTGTTAAAGGTGGACCCGCTGCGGATAGGGACGCGTTCCTGCACAGCCGGCCCATCAGCCTCAGAGTTCTGGGCGATTATCTCGATCTGTCCCCGGCAACCATCTCGCTTGTTCTGAATAACGCACCCGGCGTTCGGTCCATTCCCCAGGAAACGCGGGACAGAGTACTGGCTGCCGCCAAGAAGTTCGACTACCGGCCCAGCTTCTATGCGCGGTCGCTGCGGCGCAAGCAGAGCTTTTCCGTCGGCGTCCTGGTTCCGGAGCTGAGCGACGGCTACTCGGTCCTCATTATGGACGGCATCGAAGAGGTCCTCATCGAGGAGGGCTACTTCTACCTTGCCGCCAGCCATCGCCGGAAGGCCGATCTGATCGAGGAGTATCCGCGGCTTCTGATGGACCGCTCCGTAGAGGGCTTCATTGCCATCGACACTGCCCTTCAGCACAGTCTTCCCATCCCTGTCGTTGCGGTGGCCGGTCACCGCACAATCGAGGGGGTCACCAATATCGCGCTCGACCACCGGCGCGCCGCGGAGCTTGCCATCCGCCATCTGTATCAGCTGGGGCACCGCCACCTCGCCTTCATGCGCGGACAAACGTTCAGTTCCGATTCCGATGACAGATGGAAAAACCTCATGGCAGTGAATCGCGAGCTAGGCATTGAAGTGCATCCCGAGCTGGTCGTGCAGCTCGAGCTGAATCTCTCCTCCCCGGAGCTGGGTTATCCGGTCGCGGAGCGCCTGCTTCAGCAGAAGCGGCCGTTTACCGCTCTGGTCTCATTCAATGACATCGCCGCCATCGGAGCCATCCGCGGCTTTCGCGACCACAACCTGCGGGTTCCCGACGACATCTCCGTGGTCGGCTTCGACGATATCCAGGGGGCGGCCTACCACAATCCCAGCCTCACCACGATTCGGCAGCCGCTACGCTCCATGGGCGTAACGGCAGCAAAGATACTGCTCCAGCGGCTGCGCGGGCAAACCCAGGACCCCGGGCATATCGCCATTACGCCTGAACTCATCATCCGGGAGTCCACAATGCCGCCCAATCCGCAGAGAATCCCGCGCAATGGATAACTATGTGCCCCGACGCGCAATCCCGTTCGCAGTCTTTGCTCTCGGCGCCGTTCTACGCCGGATTCGTGGTGGCGGGTATGGCAACAGTCCTCCTCGGGCCGGTGCTGCCTGTTCTCGGCGCGCGCTGGGGCCTCACTGATCTGCAGGCGGGATCGCTCTTCGCCATCCAGTTCGCGGCCTCCACCATCGGCGCCGTTCTGGCCTCGCATTTTTCACGAGCCTGCCTGATTCTGGGATACGCCTCGATCGCAGCGGGCCTTGCCACCCTCGCGCTGGCAAACTACCAAACAGCACTTTTCGCCTTCGCGCTCATTGGTGCGGGACTGGGATCCGCGACCACCGCAACCAACCTCCTCTTCGGCACGGAGCGGCCGAACGCGCGAGGAGCCATGCTGTCTCGCGTCAACCTCTTCTGGGGAATCGGCGCGGTCTGCTGTCCGCCGTTTTTCGCTGCCAGTCTCGGACCCGGAACCCTCCGCTGGCTGCTGCTCTGCCTGTCACTGGGCGCTCTCGGTGTCTTTGCTACGATTACCGCTCTGCTTGGCCGGTTGCGCCGCTATCAAGATGTGCCGCGTCCGGAGTATCCACCCACACCGCTCAAGCCATCTATCTTCCTTCTCTTCAGTGTGCTCCTTTTCCTTTATGTAGGCAGCGAGGTTTCTGTTTCCGGCTGGATCGCCATGTATGCCCTCCGCTTCGACCAGATCAGCCCCGCTAAGTCCGGCCTTTTCGTTTCTGCTTTCTGGATCTCCATCGTCTTCGGTCGCGCTCTCACTCCCATTCTGGTCAGGCGGCTAGGCGAATTTGTGGTGCTTGCCTTCGGAGTCGTCGCGGCCCTATGCGGTATCGCCAGCCTGCTCTTCCACCAGACGCCGCCTCTTACCCTTGCCGCAGTGGCGATCGCCGGAATGGGATGCGCTCCGGTCTTCCCTCTTGCCGTAGCCCGGCTGCTCGCTCGCATCGGTCCGTCCCGCCACCTTGGATGGATTTTCGCGATCTGCGGCGCTGGCGCAGCCGTAGTGCCATGGGCAACTGGCATCTGTTCCGCCCGCGCAGGCTCGCTCCAAACGGCCTTTCTGGTGCCTCTTGCGGGCATGGGCGGAGTTCTCATTTTAGTCCTCGCCGAGCGCGGCATGCCTCGCCAGCGCATAGCGGCAAGGGCTGTTTCCTCCTGAAGTAAACAGTTTTACTAACTTAGGCGCCAATGTTACGATGGTCCCCGCTGAAAGGAGACCATTCTCTGTGATCGATCGCCGCCAGTTTCTCGGCAATTCCCTTCTATTGGGAGCGGGCGCAGCCCTGTCCCGTTATGCTCGTGCTCTTCCCATCGCCGCCAGCGCTGGCGCCGCGGCCATGCCTCCAATTGACGTCGCGGGCGCGCGCTTCCCCCCCAATTTCCTCTGGGGATCGGCAACAGCTTCCTATCAGGTGGAAGGCGCATGGCAGGAAGACGGTAAGGGCCCGTCCATCTGGGATACCTTTGCGCACACAGTCGGCAAAGTAAAAGGCGGAGATACGGGTGACGTCGCCTGCGACTCCTACCACCGCTATAAAGAAGACATTGCGCTCATGAAGCAGCTCAACCTGAAGAGCGCTCGCTTCTCAATCGCCTGGACGCGGATTCAACCCAGCGGCACCGGCTCCGTAAATCAGAAAGGCATCGATTTCTACAGCCGCTATGTGGACGCGCTGCTGGAGGCCGGCATCCGCCCCATGTGCACCGTCTTTCACTGGGACCTGCCGCAGGCGCTCGAAGACCAGGGCGGCTGGCCCAATCGCGACACCTACAAGGCTTTCGCGGATTACGCCGGCATTGTTGCCAAAGCCCTCGGCGATCGCGTAACTACTTGGGCCATCTTCAACGAGCCCTGGGTCTTCACTTACCTGGGATATTGCAACGGGATCCATGCGCCCGGCCGCAAAGACTGGAAGCTGTTCCTGAAAGCCGCGCATACCGTGAATCTCGCGCAGGGCGAAGCCTTCCGCGCCATGAAAGCCGCTTCCCCGAAGGCCAAAATCGGAAGCGCGTTCAGCATGTCGCCGGGCGCTCCCGCGAGCGACAGCGCGGCCGACCACGCCGCCGCGGAACGCTACCATGCAATGAATAACGTCTTCTTCCTGTACACGGCGATTCACGGCGAGTATCCCAAAGCCTTTGCGGGTGACCCGCCCCACGATGTAATGGGCGTGCAACAGGGCGACAGCAAGATCGTGCAGGCCCCCCTCGACTGGATCGGCATCAACTACTACAACCGGCACTTGATCTCGAACGCGCCCGATGTGCCCTACGTCCAGTACTCCGATATTATGCCCGCCGTCGGTCCGATCACCTACAACGGCTGGGAAGTGTGGCCCTGGGGGCTGTACGACATCGTCACGCGCATCTCGAAGGAGTACAACCGCCCGATCATTGAGATCACAGAGAACGGCTGCGCCTACTCCGACGGGCCGCTGCCCGAAGACCCTTTAAGGGCTCCCGACCCACGTCGCATCGAGTTCTATCAGGGCCATCTGGCGGAGCTGGCGCGCGCCATCAAGGACGGAGCCGACGTGCGCGGTTACCATGCGTGGAGCCTGCTCGATAATTATGAATGGGCGGAAGGCTACAGCCAACGCTTCGGCCTCGTCTACGTCGACTTCCGCCACCAGAAGCGAACCGTCAAAGACTCGGGCCTGTGGTATGGCAAGGTCGCCGCAGCCAATCACTTGAACGTCTAGATGGATGGGCGGCATATCGAGCCGCCCTGATTTCGCGGGCGTGTCGATTTATACTTGCAGCACCAACAGAGGAAATCTCCAGGAATGAAGTTTCTTAGCCGGCCCTGTATCGCACTTCTTGTTCTCGTTCTAATAGCTTTATCGACCCAGCAGATAACAGCACAGACTCAATCCTCAGCAACCTCCCAGCCCGAGGCTGTGCTTCATCCAGCCGATCTCGCAAAGATCCTCCCCGGCTCCGTCTTCTTTCGGGGACAATCCGCTACCACCCAGGGCCGCAACTCCGGCGGAGTTCGCTACGCCGATGGATATTTCACCTTCGCCGCGCTTGTGGACAATTCCGGCTACTCAACCGGTATTCAGGAAAAGTATCAGGCGTACTTCATCACGGAAGTACCGATCACCATCGGCGGCCATACCCTTGCGCCTGGAGCATACGGCACCGGCATCGTCAAGAATGGCGGCGGCCCTCAGTTTGTGGTGCTCGACATCGGCGCGCACGACCTCTTCACCACCGGCGCCGTAAACGACGCAAAGCTGCACCGCCCGACTCCGCTGCAGGTCATAGCAGACGACGGACCCGGCAAATACCGCCTCTACTTCGGACGCAACTACGTCGAATTCGAGCGCGCCAAATAATCAGGAGTTCTTGGCGGCCTTCACTACTCCGCGGCACTCGCCGAATCCGATACGGGCGTAGCCTTCACGCTCGCAGCACCCTCGGAAAATCACCTCGTCACCATCTTCGAGGAACTTGCGGGTTTCGCCATTCGGCAACTGAAGAAGCTCTGCACCGCGCCGGGTGATCTCCAGCAGGCAGCCGAGCGAATCGGCCGACCTCCCCGACACGGTTCCCGTGCCCAGCAGATCGCCCGGCTGCAGATTACATCCGTTGCTTGCGTGATGCGTTAGCATTTGTGCCGGCGTCCAGTACAAATCCCGCAGATTCCCCCGGCTCAGCCGCGCCGGCTCTGCATTTTCCGCCCGCATCTGCTTAGTCCGAAGCCAGACCTCGAGCTTCAGATCGATGCCGCCTCGTGCCCGGTCCTCATCTGCGCTGAGATATGGCATCGGCTGAGGATCGCCCTCCTGCCGCTCGAACGCCGGTACACGGAACGGCTCCAGCGCATCCAGTGTGACTACCCAGGGCGAGATGGTGGTTGCGAAATTCTTTGCCAGAAACGGCCCCAGCGGCTGATACTCCCATGCCTGGATGTCCCGCGCGGACCAGTCGTTCAACAGGCACAACCCGAAAATATGCGACTCGGCTTCGGCAATCGGAATCGGCTGCCCAAGAACATTCTCCCTTCCCACGAAGAAGCCCACCTCGAGCTCATAATCCAATGATCGACTCGGTCCGAAAGACGGAGCCGCCGCGTCTTGAGCCTTCGTCTGCCCGCACGGGCGCTGAATCTCCGTTCCGCTCACTACAATCGAAGACGCCCGCCCGTGATACCCGATCGGCACATATTTGTAGTTCGGCAACAGCGGATTGTCCGGTCGAAACAACCGTCCCACATTCGTCGCGTGGTAAACCGACGCGTAGAAGTCGGTGTAGTCGCCGATCCGTGTAGGCAAAAGCATCTCGGCATTGGATTGCCGAACAAGCAACGGCTCAATGCGGCTGCGGCTTGACTCATCCGAGAGCAATTCCATCAGCCGCTCCCGAAGCGTCCGGCTCGCTTCTCTGCCAAGCGCCATAAGGGCGTCAACCCAAAGATGCTGGCATGATTCGATGATTCTCTTATCTAGCCCCGAAAGCAGCCCTGCCTGTGCGGCCGCGTAGAGATCCAAGATCTGATTCCCGATCGCGACCCCTATGCGGTCGCCCTCATCCGGATGCCGAAACGCCCCTAACGGCAAATTGCTCAGCGGAAAATCAGTCCGCCCCTCGTTCGCGCTCTCGACCCAGCTTCGAATCACAGCCATCCCAGCGCTTTCACTTCTTCGATGGGCTCCTCAAACGAACACGATCCGAAGTCGATGCCGAAGTCCCTCCGCATCGTGCCGATCTGCCCCGTGGTAAGCGCGTCCTTGTGCCAGCAGATATTGTCTTCGTTGAACCGGAACTCCTTGGCGGAATCTTCCTCGAGCGTCGCAATAACCGTCGCTTCTTCTTTCCCTAGCCATGCCAGCGCTGCTGCCAGAAATACGTTTACAAACCCGTGCATCGTTGCCGACGGACTGTCCGACTGATAGGTGAGAGCATAACTGTCGCGGATGGCGTGATGCAGTCCCGCCGTCGCCTTGAATGGAACCTGGGCATCGGCACAGGCAATCAGGAACTGCGCCACGGTGGCGCAATCGGGGATGAGCTCCGCCGTCACCCCGCCCATCCGTATCTTCGCCCGCGCGCCCGCGCTCGCCAGGACCGGCAGCATCTCCCTGGCGCCCGCGGGCGGAAACTCGACGTAAGCGATCAGCCCCTCAGGCACCTCAGATAGCTGCCGTTCGGCGTCGTGCGGCGTGCATGCCTTTACTTCGACCGCATCGATCAGGACCGAACCCTGAGTGAATCCGGAGATTCGGGTTACCGTATCGGCCGGATCGTCAGAACCGAGCACATTCACCAGCCAGGTCTTCTCGCGCTCCTCCCCGCAGATCTCGTTGAAT
>JAFAMZ010000106.1 GCA_019232935.1 Silvibacterium sp. | reverse complement strand
GAGCGGGGAGTTGCCCGAAGCCCACGTGGCCAAAGCCTTTTTGCTCTGGAGCCCGGCAAAGAACTTCCAGCACCTCGAAGCCATTGCCGAACTGCGGAAGGCCATCGCACTGCAGGCCAATCTGCCTCATGCGTACTACCGGCTGGGCACAATCCTTGCGCATATCGGTTTACTTGATCGCGCGCGCGAAATGTATGAGCGAGGACGGCCCTTCCAGCCAAAGTACGCGGTCAATCACAGCATCGTCCAGGTTTATATCTGGAACCGGGAGCTTGACGCCGCGCGGGATCAGATTCGAGCCTGGCGAGCTGAGAGCCCAGGTAACAAGTATGCAATGCACTTTGCTCCGCAACCGGCCATGATGATGGGTGACTGGAAACAGGCAAAAGCCTTCCTCGATGAAGCGATCCATTTGTTCCCCGAGGAACCGCTGATCGTCAGTCTGCTTGGAGTATATTGGGCCTTGCTGGGCGATGAGGAACAGTCGCTCCAGTGTGTAGCTCGCGCCTGCAGCACCGCCAAATCCTTCGGACATGCTCACCACACCTACTATCAGCTCGCTTGCATCTTCGCTCTGTTGGGGCGGCGAGATGTGGCCTTTGAGTGGCTGGAGCGAAGCGTCAATACTGGATTTGCGTGCTGGCCATTTTTTCTGAAAGACACCTGGCTTCAAAATGTGCGTAGCCTGCCTGAATTCGACACATTAGTGAGCTCTTTGCAGACTCGATATCCCGACCATCTTGGTTTGATATAGCTCTTCGCGATTACGGCCACAGCCCGAGGTTCGGCGGATGTTCCGGCTTCGGCGTGTACGTGGGGAGTGATACGAGATTGTCCTGTTCAAATTGCGACTTCAGGCCCTGATTCGGGCGACTGCCATTAAGCGGCGCCGGTTATGGAGCTGTTTCGGAGAAGTCCAGCAAGACCTTTTGCTGCCCAGCCTCACCATCTGCCAGGCTTACAGCCTCTTGAAAGTCCTTAAATGAATACCGCACAACGGCTGGCGCGGTGAGCGCTCCGCTTGACAGCATGGTGAGGAGATCGCTCGTCGCTGCACGCACTTCGGCGAGCGGCTGGGAAGTCACCCAACGCGGAAGCCACCACCCGCGAACCGTCGCTGTCAAATAAATCAGGCGCGGAGCAAAGAGCGGCAAGATGAATTTTGCGGGGTCCGTCTGCCGATGACTAGACAGGGCTCCGTACACTAGCATGGTTCCAGCGGGAGCGAGGTTGCGGACAACCTCAGCGCCAACTTCGCCGGCAACGCAGTCAATCGCGCGTTGAACGCCCTTGCCTGCAGTCAATTCCCGCAGGCGTGCCGTGAGATCCTCGTCGTCCGTGCTGATGACTTCATCGCCTCCGAGATTGCGTATGATTGTTTCCTGTTCGCGCCGGCGGATCACGTTGATCGTCTTGAATCGATACTGGTGCGCCAGTTGAAGCACCAGCTTCCCGACGCTGGATGCAGCCGCCGTCTGCAGGAGCCATTCGCCTTCCTGCAGATTGTGACTTGATCTGGTCAATGCCCACGCGGTCAAAGGATTCGTGTAGGAAGTGGCGGCGACTGAATCGTCCAGACCGTTTGGAATCGGCACGAGTTTGTCCATCGGACATACGACCTGTTCGCGCCAGGTGTTCCAGGTGTCAACGAAAACGACGCGAGTTCCAACAATGGAACTCTGCCCGCCCGGACCTACAGCTTCCACAACCCCGACGCCTTCAGCGCCCGGGCTGGCCGGCAATTCCGGCTGATAGCCATAGCGTCCTCGCACCATGTGCAGATCCGACGGGTTGATCGGGCTGAGCAGAACCCGGACGAGCGCTTCGCCAGGAGCCAAAGGCGGCGTCGGGATATCTGCCAGTTTCAATACACCACTCGGTTCACCGGTCTCACCAAAGATCAATGCTTTCATCCGTGCCTCTCAGGTTTTAGTCGGCTGGCGATGAAGGAGACATCTTCGTCGAAGCTGCACATACTACACCGACACGGTGAAGTTCGCCAGTACTCCTGCTCAATTCGCGCTTGCTCGCGGCTGCGTGCTGAAGAATTCAATGACAGCGGGCGCAACGACAGGGGCAGAGACATTGTGGTCCTGCCCGCTCAGGTACATTTGCCGCGCGTTGGGCAGAGCATTGGCAACGGTTGCCACCGCTTCTTTCAAGGGTGCTGGACTCTTCTCTCCGCCGATGACGAGAACAGGGGCCACGACTAACCTGCTTCGGTCGCGCAGGATCGACCAATCCTCCATCAGCGCGAGGTCATAGGGGAGCGTATGCGCGACAGACTCGTTCTTCTTCCACGCACTTCGCATGATGAGCGGCATGACGGCCACGAATGGTTTCGGGGCGCCATAAATGTCTGTCATGAAAAACCGGACAG
>JAFAMZ010000432.1 GCA_019232935.1 Silvibacterium sp. | reverse complement strand
GCACCAGCCGCCGATCAGCCCCGCCAGCCACAACAGAACACCCGTTGCTGCTGCAAAAAACGCCGTGCCTGACGCGAGTGGACGCAGCGACAGGTACACCTGCTCAGCCTGCTTCGTAGCCAGATACGCATGCCCGTGCGTCAGGCGCCAGAACTGGTCGAAGGACACCGCTCCGGCCGACACCGCGATCACATTCCCCATCGCAGCCGCAAGTTGGCTTCTGCTGATCGACGCCGCGAAATCCGCAATCTTCGTGCGCCGCGCGTCCCCCCGGTTTCTTCGAATGATGTTCGCCAGCGTTGCCGCCGTCATCGATGGCTGCTTGGTCGCCAGCGCCAGTCCGAAGATCTGCAATATCAGAAAGCTGATTGCATAATTCGTGCCGATCAGAAAACCCTCGACGAACGGCACCCACGCCTGCGCGACGATATGCAGCTTGATCGCCCCCGTAAAGACCGTCACCAGTCCGCCGCCGATCGCCGCGCCCCACATCTGCCAGTATTCCTTGCGGCTCTGCGCAATGTAGTGCTCGCCACTGTGGCCCGTGCGCTCCACAGTCTTCCGCGCCAGCAGATTCAGATTCTGACGCACCAGCGCCGATACCCGCGTATCCGCCAGCAGCCCCGCGAACAGCGTATTCAGCAGCCGTCGTGTTGCCTCCAGCTTGTTGGTCGATCTCGCCAGCAGCGCGGCCAACAACTCCATCCGGTCAAGAGCCGCATCCATCACGCTCAGGTCAAAGACCAGCCCTGTGCTCACGCCCGCATCTTCCATGTGGATCCGTACCAGCGCCAGCTCGCCGCGACAGGCGTAGACAGCTTCGAGCCAACGCTCTCTGCGGCTGCCCACGGGAGCGGCCGCATCCGGCTCGATAAACTTCTCCGTCGCAAAAATCAGCTGGTAGAACGGAGACTCCTCCACGTCCTTCGACGTGGCCCGCTGCCGCACCCCTGGACTGCTCCCGCGTCCCGCAACCCGCGACGCCAGCAGCCGCGTCGCTTCGTGAATGCCGTGGCGTATGCTCGGAAAGGCATCCAGCCCCCATTCATCCCAGAAAATCGCCGCCAGCCGCCTAAACAGCGCCGCATCCAGCCCCAGAAACCGTTGCACTGCGTGCTGCGACGCAAATACCGGAGTGAAAATCCTCGCGGCATCGGTCTCCTCTCGCGCCGACGGCAGCAGCCTCTGGAAAAGCCGCTGCGTCATCTCCGGAATCAGCGCGTTGTGCGAGGGCAGCCCCGCCTCTCCGAAAAACGAGACGGAGTTCAGCCCCGCAACCATCGCCTCCCACGACGCTCGGAAACGCGCCCGCAGCTCAGCATTTTGTTCAACGAAATCTGCCCAGTGCACCAGGCCCTCGTTGAACTTTT
Source organism: Silvibacterium sp. (assembly GCA_019232935.1). Lineage (GTDB taxonomy): Bacteria > Acidobacteriota > Terriglobia > Terriglobales > Acidobacteriaceae > Silvibacterium. The sequence goes on along the minus strand of JAFAMZ010000432.1, from coordinate 2,012 downwards.
GCTCGGGGGAGTGATCCCAAAGGAGCGAAAAAATCTGCACGATACGGCGCGCCTGCGAAGCCAGAGGCCCGCCAGCCGCAAATGCTATCGTCAGGTCGACCAGTTCCTCCGGAGGCCTGGTCGCGCCCGCGCCTTTATGACCGTCCTCAGTCCCGCCCGGCGGTGGCTTCACGGCTGAATCTTCACTTGTGACCTGCGGATCCATCTTGCATTCCCGAAGAGCTTCACTTTACCGCAGATTTGCCTGCGTTGACCCGCCATATCTCACGCGCTGCGTGCCCGACATCGCGCCACAGCCCTCGCCGGCGCCGGCGCACACGATGCTAAACTTAAGCTTCCGGGTCCCTTACGCCTGAGATCGCACGTTGAGAAATCCCTTTGCCCGAATCCCAGAAGAAGTCCGAGCCCAGCAACAGGCCCTCCATCACGTATGCCGACGCCGGAGTCGATATCTCAAGTGGCGACCGCACCAAGCAGCGCATCAAGTACCTCGCCCAGCGCACCTTCACCCGCAACGTCCTGAGTGAAATCGGAGGCTTCGGAGGCCTCTTCAAGCTCGACATCGCCAAATACGACCAACCCGTCCTTGTCTCAAGCGCCGACGGTGTGGGCACCAAGCTCAAAATCGCCTTTGAACTCGGCATCCACCACACCGTGGGAGCCGACCTCGTCAACCACTGCGTCAACGACATTGCCGTTCAGGGCGCGGCTCCCCTTTTCTTCCTCGACTATCTGGCCACCGGAGCCCTGGACGGCGAAGTAACGGAGAAAATCGTCACCGGCCTTGCCGATGCCTGCCGCGCTAACGGATGCGCGCTCATCGGCGGCGAAACCGCCCAGATGCCCGGCTTCTATGCCGATGGCGAGTACGATCTCGCCGGCTTTATCGTTGGCGTCGTCGACCGCGAAAAGGTCATCACCGGCTCCAAAATCAAGGCCGGAGACGTCCTCATCGGCCTCCCTTCCACCGGCCTTCACACCAACGGCTATTCTCTTGCCCGCAAGCTCTTCTTCGAAACCGCCGGATACCGCCCCGAGCAATACATCAATGCACTCAAGGAAAAGGCCGGCGCGGCCCTCATGAAGACCCATCGCAGCTACTTGCACGCCATCCAGAAGCTCACCGCCGCCGACCTTGTCGCCGGCATGGCTCACATTACCGGTGGCGGCATCACCGAAAATCTGCCGCGCATCCTGCCAAAGGGTCTCGCCGCCTGCGTCAACCTGGGCTCATGGCCCGTGCTGCCCGTCTTCGAGCACCTCAGTGAGCTAGGCAACGTGGAGCAGGACGAGATGCTCCGCACCTTCAACATGGGCATCGGCCTCATCGCCGTCATCCCCGCCGAAAAGTTCAACCGGGCCAAGGCTACCCTCGAGCGCGCCAACGAGAAGTGCTATCTGATCGGCAAGATCCAAAAAGGCGACCGGAAGGTCATCTACGCCTGATGTCCGAAACGAACGCACGCCTGGGCATTCTTCTCTCCGGACGCGGCTCGAACTTCCTCGCTATCGCCGAGCACATCGCCGAGGGAAAGCTCCCCGACTGCGAAATCGCTGTCGTCATCTCCAACAAAGCTGAGGCGCCCGGCCTGGACATCGCCCGCAGCCTCGGCCTCAACGCCGTCACCATTGAGGGCCGAGGCCGCAAGCGCGTCGAGCACGACGCCGAGATCATCGCCTGCCTCCGCGATCATCAGGTCGACCTCGTCTGCCTCGCCGGATACATGCGCCTGCTCTCACCCGAATTCATTCAGGCGTTCCCCAACCGCATCCTGAACATCCATCCCTCGCTGCTGCCCGCCTTCCCCGGTCTCGACGCCCAGCAGCAGGCCTTCGCCTACGGCGTTCAGCTTGCCGGATGCACGGTCCACTTTGTCGATGAACAACTCGACCATGGAGTCATCGTGCTTCAGCGCGCCATCCCTGTCCTTCCCAATGACGATGTTGACACGCTCTCCGAGCGCATCCTCGAACAGGAACATTTCGCTTACAGCGAAGCCATCGCCCGCGTC
>JAFAMZ010000340.1 GCA_019232935.1 Silvibacterium sp. | reverse complement strand
GACCGACCTGCTTAGGCGGGGTCGCTGGTGTGGCTGGGAGGGATGCTGACGCTCGTATGGATGGACATTCAGCCAGATCGCATATGAGTAGGCTTGCTTCGGCCCGTATTCGGTTCTGCGCCGCTGCGAGCGGTTACTGTCTGCGGATTTGGCGAAGGATCGTTTCGTCTTTAATTGCCGCATCGTTGGCGAGCAGAAACGCTTTGCTGAGAATGAGCGCGAGCATGGTGTCTCCCTCGAACGGCAACCGTACACTTGCCGTGACGTCTCCTGGGCCGTGGACGATGCAGAGATAGCGGCTGCCGGGCTCCATGATGACGTTGCCGCTGCCGAGATGAATGCGATATTCGTTGGATTCTCCTCTGACCCGCAGATAACGCCCTTCCAGGCGGCAGCGATCCCGGATGGTGAGCTTCGGCAGCAAGCTCTCCAGAACGCTCTTGCGGTTCTCGGAGGCGACGGAAAGCTCGCCGTCGGCAAAGCGGTGCCAGTAATCGGCATCGGGGAATTCTCCTTCGACGCCCCAGGTGGGATCTGTCCCGATGCTGGTCACCCCGACCAGCAGGTCCAGATCGCGCATTACCTCGGAGAAGACCACCGCAGGAATCTCTACCAGTGGCACAGCCTGGCGGCGAACGATCTCGAATCGGCGCGGCTTGGCATCGATGGAGAAGAACCTAACGCTGTCGGTGCTGATGGTGCGATACACCATGTGGCCAGACACCTCTGCGCCCTCGGAGAAGTCGACGTCAAATTCGGCGCGAAGATTGTAACGCGGAAGCTCGAGATAGGGATTGTTGTGCGAATCCCACTCACCCATGAGGTTGAACTGCCATCCGCGCTCACGGCACAGCGCCGAGAATTGATGCTGGCGCACAATGTGCGCGGCGAATCGATTCGAGTACGTCCCGGTCTGGCGCTCGGCATCGGTCAAGAGATATACCTCGCGATGCGCCTGCTTGAACGGCTGGGGGATGCCGCGGTCTTCCAGCCAGCAGCGCCAGCCCAGCACCTCCTGCACCTGCGCACGGATCGGATGCCAGAGGCGCAACTGGGAAGCAGGTGAGGCTGCGACGGGCTTTCCACTCCAATGGACTAATTGATCCTCAAACCAGATGGCGGTCTCGACGACGCCGTCAGTTTCAATCTCCCAGATGAGCCGCCGGGCGAATACCGATGTGATGGGTTGTTCCAGATACCACGACTTCCACTGCTCAAATCGACACGACGACTGCGACAAGAGCTGGCGCTCCAGCCGAAGGCGCTGCGTAGAAAGCACAGTCTGCAACTCTTTCGCTGCCTTCTTCAGCGATGCCAAAGCTTCCGGATGATTTGCCTTCACTTCGGCGGGGGCGGACTTCGCAGGCTTGCCATCTTTCGACCAGTTCAAGACCGCCGCGCCATCTTCGATGGCCAGGGTTGCGGCACAATTGCCCACAACTTCGGTACGCACACCCTTTTCATTCAGCCCGAACGACGGAACCGACATGGCCTCCAGGTCGTCCCGGCCGACGTGGTTGCGTTCGGCAGCCTCGGCCAGCGCCTTCTCAATCAACCTCCTCGCCACGTCGTACTTCACGCGCATGGCAAGGCGGCTGATTTGAGTTACCGCCTCAAGGCCGGGCATTACGGCAAGCGCATTGACGCATGCGTTACCGACGCGGTGCGAGACCGCGCCCAGTTGCGGTATCTTGCGAAAACAGGCGAAGGCAAAATCGGCGATCCCGGCAGCCAGCGATGTGTCGCCCAGTGCGCCCAGCGTCCAGATGAAGCCCTTCTGATAGTCGGCCTCGTCTTCGTGCATCTGCATGTTGGTGGGCATGCCGGGCATCGGTCCAAGGGCCAGCCAGCGGCTCGCGGCCTCCAGAAACTCCGCGCGGCCGATCAGGTCCACGCGCGCGATAGCCTCCTGCTGCCACTTGCGGGACGGATTGCTCTGCGTCAGCGATCGGAAGTGAAGTAACAAACTGCGCCACGCCATCTGCTGTGGGGGACTGTCCATCTCCTGAAAGACCTGCCGGCTCCAACCGGAAACCGCCGTGACCGGTTGCTGTTTCGCGCCATGGACGAGGACATCGATGCGTTCGTGGATCTCCTTCATCTCCGAGCCGCCCTGATACTCGGTGATCATCGGGCGCATTCTCAGCAGGGCATCTCTTAACTCCCGCGTCATCGGGACATTTTGCAGCGTGGCAAGCAACGCCTTGTAAGGAAAGACCGACTGGCGTCGCGAAACCCTCTCGACCAGTTGCACCGCATCCGCACTTGTCAGCGGCAGCCCTGCGCGCAGCAGCGCCGAGACGATAGCCTTAAGCGCCACGCGCAAGCTTATGTTCGTGGGCGCATCGCTGAGCGCCGCAGCCTCAAGAATAAAGGTGACGCGCTCTTCTGCCGGAGCGGCTTTTAATCGCTGCAGGGGTTCTTGCACGATCGCCAGAAGCCTGGGACCTCTGAGTGCCGGCGGCCCCGAATTCAAGGCCGCGATAACTTCCTGCATGTGGGGGCTAGCCCCGGCAGGAATTTCGATTCGGAACGCAAGCATCGCACGCTGCCATGCCTGCGCAATATCTATTGTGTTATCCGCCACTATCCACCTACCAGAGGGACAAGTTTGACAAACTGAACTTCGGACTGGGCGCGCAACTCGATCGGCTCATCCAGTTCGCTGATCTGGCTGCCGTCCACTATGAGCAGGAAGCCGTTGCGCTGAAAGCCGGCGCAGGCCTTCTCGAATTGTGCATTCCAATCCAGTGGCCGCCGTACTTTCATGCGGAATCCATTGAGGATTCGCTCCGATTCCTCCGGCTGAACCAGCCCGCAAAACACCTCCGGCAACGACTGGTTGTGGCGCTCTACTTCCTGCTGAATGCGGCTGCGGATCAGTTCCCTGGCTGTGGTAACCGCCTGCGATACGAGAACGGACTCCGCCGGCGAGAGTTGTCCAGGGATCACTTCGTCCCGTATGTGAACCGTTATCGGCATGCGGCCATTATGAGAGCCACGATGAGCGACAACAAAATGTTTTTTGGCGTTTTGCCCCTTTCGTGTACGTTACTGCCCTGAAAGAGGTAGATCTAGTTTCCCGTGGCCTTGGGTGGATTGGCAGGTGCAGGTGCTGGAGTCTTGCCCAGGACCCATTTGTCGTACCAGTCGAAGTAGCGCTGGTAGCGGTCGCGGACGAAGCTGGGACGAGTGAATCCGTGGAACTGGCCGGGGTAGACGACGAGCTCCGTCGGGACGTTGAGGCTGCGGAGGGCTTCGTACATTTGCTCGCCGCCGTTGAGGGGGACGTTGAAGTCCTTGTCGCCACCCATGAAGAGCGTCGGCGTTTTGATGCGGTCGGCGTGGTAGAGCGGATAGGCCAGCTTGACGTAAGTTTCCTGCGCCTTCCAGGGCGGGAGGAGTTCGGTGTCGTACTGGTGGATGTACTGGTCGACTCCGTAGAGCATGACGGGATTGCCGACGCCCGCGCCGCTGGTTGCGGCTTTGAAGCGCGTGTCGCTGGCGATGGTGTAGTCGGTGAGGATGCCTCCGTAGCTCCAGCCGCCGACGCCGAGACGGGCGGGGTCGGCATAGCCTTCCTTGACGGCCTCGTCGACGCAGGCGAGAAGATCTTCGACTTCGTGGTGTCCCCAGTCGGCGAAGATGGCCTGCTGGTAGTCGTGTCCTCGGCCGGCGCTGCCGCGGCAGTTCACGTTGAGGACGGCGAATCCGCGGGCAGCGAAGAGCTGGCGCTCGATGGTGAAGCTGTGTGCGTCCTGGCCGTTGGGCCCGCCGTGAATTCGTAACAGCATTGGATACTTTTGTCCGGCGACGGCGTCGGGCGGGAGGGTGATAAGGGCGTGGACCTCGGTGCCGTCCTTTGCGAGGGCGGTGAGGTCGTGCGTTGTGCCGATCTTGAGCTGCGCCATGAGGGCGTCGTTGTGGTTGGTGAGCTTGCGCAATTTGCCGTCCTCGAAGGCGAAGAGGTTGCCGGGGGCGGAGTCGGTGGTCCAGATGAGGACCTGGTGGCCGTTGGCATCGTTGTGCGTCGTGGCGACTCCGGGTTCGTCGATGAGGCGTCTGGTGGCGCCACTGGAGATGTCGACGGATAGGGGATGTTCGGAGCGGTCATCTTCGACGAGTACGGTGACCGACTTTCCGTCGGGTGCCCAGCGCGGCTGGGAGACCGCGCGGTCGAGTTTGGCCGTGAGGACCCGCGGAGGCGCTCCGTCGGCTTCGACGATGGCGAGCTGGTCGAGGTTGTACTCCTCGTATTTGGGCTCGCTGCCCTGGAGGTATGCGATGGATTGGCTGTCGGGACTCCAGGCGATGCGGCCGCCGTCTTCGCCCTTGAAGTCGGTCAGCTTTTTGGGGACCGAGTTGGGTTTGGCGTCGACGACAAAGACGTCGGTGTTGATGGTGCGGTCCCAATCGGGGTCGTGGTTGCTGACGTAGGCAATTTTGCTCCCGTCGGGTGACCAGACGGCGTTGCGTTCGTCGTGGGCGGAGTCGTTGGTGAGCTTGTCGAGCTTGTGGGTGTCGATGTCGTAGAGGTAGAGCAGATCGCGATTGGTTCCGGAGAGGTAGCCCTCGATATCCTGCTTGAAGTGGTAGCGGTCGATCACGATGGGCTTGGGCTTTTCTTCTTTCTTATCGGCCTTCTTGTCGTCAGCTTTCTCTGGTTCGTCGTCGGCCTTGATGTTCAGGAGCAGCTTTTTACTGTCTGGAGACCAGACGTAGGCGTCGAGGTGGCCCTTGACGTCGGTGAGCTGGCGGGCCTCTCCGCCGCGGCGGTCGAGGACCCAGACTTGGGTGCCCTTGGCTTTGCCGGGCCGGTCGGAGGTAAAGGCGAGGTATTTGCCGTCGGGGCTCCAGCGAGGGGAATTGGCGGAGGTGTCCTGGCCATAGGTGAGCCGGATGTCCTGCGAGCCGTCCCAGCTGACCATCCAGATATCAGTGAGACGCTTGTCGGCGTCGGTGTCCACGCGGGTGAGGGTGTAGGCGACCCACTGACCGTCGGAAGAGACCTGAGGATCTCCGACATCCTGGAATTTGAAAATGTCGTCGAGCGTGATGGGGTGGGGTGTGGCCGGAGTCTGCGCAGCAGAGAAGGCGGCGGCCAGAACCACAGAAAGCAGAGCAGTTAGAGACGAGCGTCGGGACATGGAGAGAAGTATAGCGGGCAGAGACCCCACTCCTCTCCCGGTCAGCTTAGCCCCCCGCGCTAACTTCCAACTTCCGTCTGTCGTGACGCAAATTCCTTCTGGGTGCGGCTGTGAGCCCCAATGACGGGAGCTGATTGTTCCGTTGG
>JAFAMZ010000274.1 GCA_019232935.1 Silvibacterium sp. | reverse complement strand
GCCGCGGCGTATTCGTAAGGCAGGCTCTTCCAGTCGACGAGGCCGGCGGTCTGCGACCACTCGTGCATGATCTTGCCATCGTCGCGCTGGCGCTTTATCAGGAACTCGATTTCGCGTCGCGTGACGTTGTAATCGCCGTAGCTGTTGACGGCGTAAAGGGTCCAGAGGGCATCGCGTCCGAAGAACCAGCCGAAGCCGGGGCGGGCAGAATCTCCTGAGCCGACGAAGCCGGCAGTCAAGGCCTCTTCGTCGTGATTAGGGATGGTCTGGACGCGCAACTGATCAATGGAGATTTCCGACCACTTGAAGGCGTCGTTGAGCTGCTGGTCGGGAGTATCGATGGAGAGATTTGCGGTGAGAAAGTCACTTACGTACTTTTGCTGGTCTTCGTAGAGCGCGCGGGCAGAGTTGGCCAGTGTAGAGAGCTGCCGGTAAAGGCCATCGCGACTGGCGGTCTCGAGGGTGTTGCCCTTGGTGAGGAGCAGCGGGAACAGCGTGTGCGTGTCACGCGTGGGATCGAAATGCAGGACAAACTGCATAGGGTAGACGCGCGCCAGTTCCTGGTATGGCTGCATGATTCCGGGCTCGGCTGTTGGCATTGCGATGCCCGCGGCGTGATCGGGAAAGTTGAGGTGCAGGATGTAGAAACCGCTGCTGTTCCCTGTCTTGACCCACTCAGGCGACGGCGGGCCGGCGGAAGGGGCGGGCCACATGCGGACCATCACTGGCGTGAAGCTGAAGGTAAGAGTCATGGGGCGGACGGCCTCGATCTGGTAAAAGGCGAGCGCTCCGGCGCCGTCCGGCACTTTGCGCGGCGCAGTGATGATCTCGCGCACAGTGAAGTTCGCATGCGAGAAGGTGATCGTGGTCGAGCCGGGACGGACGTCGATGGCGGCGGCCTGCAGGTTCACGTCGATCGGGACGGGATAGTCCTTCATCTCGGCGGAAATGCGCATATTGGTGAGGATTTTCCAAGGGAAAATCCAGGCTTCGAAGGAGCCGTCCTGCGGGCCCAGTATGGTGCCGCGCGGCCCGACAACTGAGAACGGGTGCAGCGGATTGATCTCCCGCGAGATGACCGGCTGATTTGGTGGATATAGCGGGAACTCAGGGATCGCGGGGAGAGGCGCAAGAGTGGTTTGCGCGAGTGCGGGAGCGGTGAGCGCGAAGAGGATGATGCGGTCCAGTCTGATCACGATTCCGAATGCTACAGCGAGTGGGATAGGTGAAGCCAGCGTTCGGGATTGAATGGTAGGCGTTCAGCTTCCAGGCTGTAGATCCGGAGGTGGGAGAGGCAACTGAAGTGAATTGCTCGTCGGCGATCGCCCGCCCTCGTGATCGGGCGCGCAAGCCATTCGAAAGGCATTGTGTGATGCTCGAGGGACGCAAAAGTTGCGGGGCGCGGCGAAAATAAAACCCGCAACGGTGCCGCAACAATCGACCTGGATTTTTGTTCACATACGCAGAGCGGTTCGGCAGAGCAAAGCTCAAAGAAGGAACAGGAGCAAAGCTCAACCGACCAGAGCAGCGACGATCGATAGAGGTTCGACGCCGCACTCGAAGGGAGCTCAGATGAGGAACATTCTTCGCACACTCGCACTTACTGGCATTGTGGCAGCAGCAGCTGTCGCGGGACAGGCACAGGCCCAGGCACAAGTTGGAATCGCAGTGCGGGTCGGGCCCCCCGTTTACTATAGCGGTTACGTTCCTCCCTGCCCCGGCCCGGATTTCTATTGGACATCGGGCTACTATGCGGGAACCATCTGGGTGCCAGGACGCTGGGTGCATCGCGACCGCTACTATGTCCGGGACTGGGACGACCACCGCGACCGCTACTACGCCCGCGACTGGGATGATCATCGCGACTACGACCGCCACGACCGCGACTACGACCGCCATGACTATGATCGTCGCGGCTGGGACCACGAACGGCGATAACAGGATAGCCGCTTCGATCAGCCGCGCGAGCAGCGTCTCCCCGACGCTGCTCTTTGATGCACCCGGATGTGCCCGCATCCGGGTGCCGTGTTTACGAGGCAATGGACCGGTGGGGCGAGTAGACTTGCCGTGGAACCGGCACAGGCAAGCAGAATGAACTCAAGGGAACACTGGGAGAGTGTTTATCGCAACACAGTACCCGAGGCGGTGAGCTGGTATCAGCCGCATCTGGAGATTTCACTCGATCTGATCAGACGGGCAGCAACCGGCCTGAGCTCGTCAATCATCGATGTAGGCGGCGGTGAAT
>JAFAMZ010000196.1 GCA_019232935.1 Silvibacterium sp. | reverse complement strand
TGCCGCTGAATACCGCAGCACCTTCCACAGCGACGTTGTCATCGATCTCATCGGATACCGCCGCCACGGCCACTCCGAGGTCGACGACCCAACCATCACGCAGCCGCTGCGCTACAACCGCATCAAGAACCATCCACCGCTTTCGGATCTCTACGCAAAATACCTTGGCGTCGACATCTCCGCCCGCGTGCGCGAGCTGCAGGCCGAATTCGCGGAAGCGCAGAAGACCGCCACGACGATGCAGAAGATGCCGCATCTCGCGCGCCTGCCCGAATACTGGTCGTCCTTCAAAGGCGGCCCCTGGAAGCCCGAGTATGAAGTCGAAACCGGCCTCACCCACGAGCAGATCGAGAAAATCTCTGAAGGCCTCACTTCCTATCCGCATACCTTCCACATCCACCCCAAAATCAAAAAATTACTGGAACAGCGTGCCGAGATGGGCCACGGCAAGCGCGCCTTCGACTACGGAATGGCCGAAGCTGTCGCCTTCGGCTCGCTCCTGATCGACGGCACGCCCATCCGCTTCAGCGGACAGGACAGCCAGCGCGGCACCTTTAACCAGCGCCACTCCGTCCTCATCGACATCGAAAGCGAGCAGCCCTGGGTCCCGCTCTCGAATCTCTCCTCCGACCAGGCCGCCTTTGACATCTACAACTCTGTCCTCTCTGAGGCCGGCGTCATGGGCTTCGAGTACGGATACAGCCGCGACTACCCCGAAACCCTTGTCCTCTGGGAAGCCCAGTTCGGCGACTTCGCCAATGGTGCGCAGATCGTCGTCGATCAGTTCATTTCCGCCGGCGAAGACAAATGGGGACTCCTGACCGGCCTCGTTCTTCTTCTGCCACATGGCTACGAAGGCCAGGGCCCCGAGCACTCGAGCGCCCGCGTCGAGCGCTATCTCCAACTCGCCGCGCACGACAACATCCAGGTCTGCCAGCCCTCGACCGCTGCGCAGTATTTCCATCTGCTGCGTCGTCAGGCGCTGCGCAAGTGGCGAAAGCCGCTCATCGTCTTCACGCCCAAGAGCATGCTGCGCCATCCTGACGCAGTGTCGCCCATCGAGGACCTCACCCGTCCGCACTTCCGCAACGTGTTGCCCGAGACCTCCATCACAAACGGAAAGCGCCTGCTTATCTGCACCGGCAAAATCGGCCACGAGCTGCGCGTCGAGCGCCAGAAGCGCGGAGACAATACGACCTGCATCATCTTCCTCGAGCAGCTCTACCCTTGGCCCGAGGCCGAACTCATCGCAGCCATCGACGCCCACCCCGACGCTACAGAAATCATCTGGGTCCAGGAGGAGCCCGAGAACATGGGCGCTCACTCCTTCGTCATGCCGCGCCTGCGCCGCCTCGCCGGAGATCGCCACGTCCTCAGCATCAAGCGCTCCGCCGCGGCCAGCCCCGCCACCGGCTCAGCTAAGGCGCACGACATGGAGCAGAAGACCCTGATCGAGCTCGCTCTCGGTTCCGGCCTTCACGAAAAAATCAAAAAGTAAACCGGAGACAAACCCAGGGCATCCCGCGTCCGGATTTTCGGACGTGGGATGCCATACCCTGCACAATCTGAACGCCCCGCCCTCGCCCGTCTTCTTAGTCGCCATCTGCATGACGCACTAGCAAACCTGTTCCCTCAGCAATTGAGACACAGAATTAACGGAGCTGCGGTTGATTCCTTGTACGATCTTTCCTTGGGCGACAAGGCATCGTCCCAATGCGCCATCGCATGCAGATCAATTTCGGCAAAGGCCAGGAGGCGTTATGTCGGGCGAAGGAAATGCAGCAGGAGCAAAGGTAACCTTGCACGTGGTTTCGAGCCTTGATGGATTCATCGCGAGGAAGGACAACAGTGTCTCCTGGCTGGATAGCACCGGTGTCTACGAAGCCGGGGTTTCCATTTCGAAAGAACAAGCCGCGGCCTTCGTCAAAGCCATTGACTGTTACGTGCTCGGCTCTCGCACGTATGAACACGCACTCGAATTGGGCTGGCCGTACGGTGACACTCCGACCGTAGTGGTGACGGGAAGGAAATTGCCGTCGACAAAGAAGAGCGTCGAATTCTATTCGGGCGATCTCAAGACGCTCGTTGATGAGAAACTCGCGCCGCGATTTCGAAATATCTGGCTGGTGGGTGGCGCCATGTTATGTCAGCGCTTCCTCGAACTCGGCCTGGTGGACGAAATCAAGTTGACCATAGCCCCTGTCCTATTGGGCGACGGACTCCGGCTAT
>JAFAMZ010000146.1 GCA_019232935.1 Silvibacterium sp. | reverse complement strand
GGCCTCGCGGAATCGGCCGGCGGCGGTGTGATTTCGTTCAACACTCCTCGTGTATCTTGCTTTTTAAGCCACTATAAATTCTGGAAAGCATGCCGGACTGATGCAGACTCTTGCCGCAATCGATATCGGGTCAAACTCCTGCAGATTGAAGATCGCACGCGTGGTGCTGCATAACCTGCGCGTGGTTCACGAAGATCGCGAGGTGACGCGGCTGGGCACGAGCGTTTTTGAGTCGGGCCTGGTTTCTCCGGACGCGATGGCAGCGACGTTGAGGGCGCTCAAGCGCTTTTCAAGAGCGGTGCAGGAGCATGGAGCCAACCAGGTGCGGGCGGTGGCCACAGCAGCCATGCGCGACGCCCGCAATGCGCGCGCGTTTCTTGCCTGGGTGAGGGACGAGACGGGATGGGAGGTGGAAATCATCTCCGGGCTCGAGGAGGCGCGGCTGATCCATCGTGGCGTGGTGAACAACGAGCCGGGAACATCGGGGCGGTGCCTGCTGATCGATGTAGGCGGCGGAAGCTGCGAGGTGTCTCTTTCGGAGCGCAAGCGCCTCACGGAGACGGTCAGCCTGCCACTGGGTGCGGTGAGGCTGACGGAGGAATTTCTCAAGAGCGATCCGCCCGCGGAAGAAGAGATCGGGCGGATGAAGCAGTTCGTGGCCCGCGAATTGAGGAGGGCGCAGCGGAGGGTGACGCCGAACAGCGTGCAGTCGATTGTCGCCACGTCGGGGACGGCGGCGGCGCTCTGGGAGGCGACGCGGATCCTGCGCAAGGCGCGCCCCAAGGATTATGTTGCTTCGACGAAGGACATCCGCCGGATGGCCGACAAGCTGACAAAGCTCAAGAACGAGGATCGCAGCGCGATTCCGGGCATCGGGCCGCGACGGTCGGAGATCGTAGTTGCCGGCGCGCAGGTCTATGCCGAGTTGCTGGAGCATTTTTCGCTGCCGGGCTTCCGATATTCGGACATGGGGCTGCGGGACGGGATGCTGGCGCAGATGCTGGCGGAGCAGGATCCGCGCACGATCGCGCACCAGCAGTATGAGCGCGACCGATGGCAGGCGGTTCTCGAGACATGCAGCCGATATGGGATCGATCCGAGGCAGGGCGAGCCGGTGCGGCAACATGCTGCGCAGCTTTTCCATGATTTGAAGGAAGTGCACGAACTTCCGGCTGAGTATCAGCTTTGGCTTGAGGCGGCGGCCATGCTGCGCGATATCGGGAAGTTCATGAACTACCAGGGCCACCACCGGCACGCGCAGTACATCATCGCGAATTCGGAGATTTTCGGATTCAATGCGACGCAGCGGGTTGTGACGTCGGCGATCGCGCGGTATATCGGCAAGAGCCGGCCCGCGCCCGAAGGCCGGACGATGCGGCAGGTGCCACCGGAGGAGCATGAGCACGTGAAGCGCGCGGTGGTGCTGCTGAGGCTGGCGGTCGCGCTGAACCAGGATCGCGCGAGTGACGTGCTGCGGGTGAAGGTGAGAGTGTATCCCAGGCAGGTGATGCTGGAGCTCAGCCCGGGACGCACCGGGGCCGAGCTCGAGCTGTGGTCGCTGCGCAAAGAAGCCGATTACTTCCGCGAGGTCTTTCGGCGGGAGCTTTTCGTGACATTGCTGTAGACGCCGCGCAGGATACGCGGATCGACGAGCCAGTGCAGCGTGCCGGGGCGGCGCGCCAGATCAACGCGTGCGATGGCGCCCTTACGGAGCCGGATGTTCATGCGGCTGGAGCTGATGAGGGTTCCCAGAAACTGGGCGAGGTTAGGATTGTGCCCGACGATCAGCACATTTTCTCGTCCGTTGAGATCGGTGACCAGCTTTTCGAAGGCGGAGACGGATGCGCCGGGCGAGAGGGCCTCGGAGACCATGATTTTGGAGTCATAGCCGGTCTCCGTGCCGACCAGCGAGGCAGTTTGCAGGGCGCGCTTGAGTGGACTCGAGACGACCAGGTCGAAGTGGACCTTAAGGGCATTCAGATAATTGCCGACGAGAATGCACTGCTGCTTGCCTTCCTTGTCGAGCGGGCGCTTGACGTCGATGAGAGGGTTGGCGCGGCGTGTGCCGGCGCTGGCATGACGCAGAATGTAGAGGTTCACGAGAGTTCTTTCCGTAGAGGATAATTCCCAATTTATTCATCAGATTGTAACAATCGGACTGGGTTTTGAATTGTTAATTCCCGCGGGCGAAAAGAAGTCTGAGGATGCAGTCCAACTATACGGTCGGTTTCGGTTCGGGCCAGGGTCTTGGAGGCGGGGGATCGGGCTCAGGAGCCGGGATAGGGTTGGTAGGATCTTCGGTTCCGGGGTCGGGGCCAGGGTAGGGTGGAATGTCGGGGTCGAATCCGGGGACGGTGCTTAACTTGACGTTTGGGTCGGACATGGCGTTCAGATCCTTTGTTTCTGAACTATGAAAGCTGCTCCGGATGGGCTGGTTGCCCGGAGTTTCCCACAACCCGCTTACGAGCAGTGCTGCGAGCCAACGGCGACGGCTCTAGCTGAGAATCCGACGGCCCGAGCACGGCTGCGTGATCCGCGAGGTGGCGCGCCCGGAGGTCGGGCCAGGAAGCGGAAGGCTGCGTATAGGCTACGCACGAGGCACCTTGCGGGCCGCCAGGACGCGTTCAGCGACGCAGCTAAGCCAGGTGCCGAGGGCGAGGGTCAGGGGTGAGGCCCCGGGCAGGCGGAGATGCACTGCGCGGCCCATGCTCCACGACCAGAGTGCTTGTACGCTCGGCGCATCGAGCGAGAGCAGGTGCCACCACCGGACTACCGCGGAAAACCGGAAACCGCGCCTGACTGCATTTTCAGAGATACTGTGCCCCAAACCCGCCTTTTGCAGGGTCGCCGACTCCCTGCTGGTCGCGGCGACTTGAGGCTGGCGGGCATTGGATACACCTTCTCTGAAAATGCCCGAGGGGCAGTGAGAGGCGGCGGAGCAAGGACCGCCGCACTA
>JAFAMZ010000011.1 GCA_019232935.1 Silvibacterium sp. | reverse complement strand
GCGCTCCAGCGCAAGGGGACCTAATGGATATCGAAGACTGGCGGCGAAAAATCGACGACATGGATCGGCAGATCGTGGCGCTGCTGAGCGAACGGGCCGAGGCGGCGCAGGCGATCGGCAGACTCAAGCGATCCACCTCAATGCCTGTATACGAACCGAATCGAGAGCGCGTGATCTTCGAGAATGTGCGTGCCGCCAATCGGGGACCGCTGCCGGATATCGAGCTCACGCACATCTACGAACGGATCATCGACGTGATGCGCGCGCTTCAGAGCCAGGAACTGGCCTCAAGAGGCGTTCCGGCTACAACCAAGGGCGGAGAGTAAAGGCGTCATAGGCGCAAACGGCGCATGAGGGGCGCGGGAAAGACAGGGATAAGCAATCATGATTGTTGCAATGCAGGAAAGAGCTACCGAGGAACAGATACAGGCCGTTGTCGAACGAATGGTGGAAATCGGATTCAACGTACACAAGACGACCGGCACGCTGCAGACCATTCTTGCGGGAGTGGGCACGCCGGGCGCCTTCAACCATAAAGATTTCGAGCTGTTTGCCGGCGTGGCCGAAGTGATTCGCATTTCATCGCCTTATAAGCTTGCTGGGCGCGGTTTCAGGCCGGAAGGCTCGATTGTGCAATTTCCTAACGGCGTTTCCGTTGGCGGAGACGAGATTGTTGTGATGGCCGGGCCGTGTTCGGTCGAAAGCCGAGACCAGATCTTCAGCGCAGCCGCCCAGGTGAAAGCGGCGGGGGCGAAGTTTCTTCGCGGCGGCGCTTTCAAACCGCGCAGCTCGCCTTACTCCTTTCAGGGGATGGGGCTCGCCGGTCTTGAACTACTGCGCGAGGTGGGCGATGCGACGGGGCTGTTGATCATCAGCGAGGTGATGGAAATCTCGCAAATTGAGCTGATGCTTCCCTATATCGACTGCTTCCAGGTGGGCGCGCGCAATATGCAGAATTTCAACCTGCTGCGTGAGCTTGGCCTGGTTCGCAAGCCTGTGCTGCTGAAACGCGGCATCGCCGCCACTCTCGAAGAGCTGCTGCTGTCGGCCGAGTACATTCTCTCGGGCGGCAACTACGATGTGATTCTGTGCGAGCGCGGCATCCGCACCTTCGAAACCTATACGCGCAATACAATGGATATCTCGGCAATCCCGGTTATCAAAAAGCTGTCCCACCTGCCCATCGTGGGCGATCCGTCGCACGGGACAGGGCGGCGCGACATGGTTCCGCAGATGGCTCGGGCGACCGTTGCAGCAGGTGCGGATGGCCTGCTCATCGAGGTTCATCCGAACCCCGACAAGGCGGTATCCGACGGAGCGCAGTCTCTCTTTCCCGAGCAGTTTTCCAAGCTGATGGACGAGTTGCGGATCATTGCTCCTGCAGTGGGACGTGACATTTCGCAGCCGGTGGCCGTCTCTGTCTAACCCGAATGCCGATCGATCGCATCGCTATCTTTGGCACCGGCCTGATCGGTGCATCCGTGGGACTGGCGCTCCGTTCCCAAGGGTACTCAGGCGCCATCGCCGGCTGGGACCCGAATCAGGACGAATTGGCCATTGCTGAGGCGACAGGTGCGGTCAGCTCGATTGCTCCCGATCCGCTCATCACGGCGCGCGAGAGCCAGCTGATTCTGCTGTGCGGCCCGGTCTTTACGATCCTCGAATGGCTTGACCGCCTCGCTCCGGTTGTTCAATCGGGACAAGTGGTCACCGACGTCGGCAGTGTGAAGAGAGCCATCTGCGAGCAGGCGCGGGGGCGTTACGGACTGGTCCACACGGCGGGATTTCTGCCCGGGCATCCGATGGCCGGCAAAGAAGTGAGCGGGGCAATCAATGCCGATGCGAAGCTTTTCGACGGTGCAGCCTGGTTGTTTACCGAGACCGCGGATTCGCGCTCGATGCATCCGGCCTCACGCGCCGTCGCTGATGAATGGCGTGAGTGGACTAAGAAGTTCGGCTGCCGCGTACTCGACCTCGATCCCGGACGCCACGATGTGCTCTGCGCCTGGGTCAGCCACCTGCCGCAATATCTCTCCACGGCGCTGAGCGCTTTGCTTGAAGACGAGTTCCCCGACAAGGATGAAATGTTGGCGGTCGGAGGGCGCGCGCTTCGCGAGATGACGCGCCTCGGCGGCAGCTCCTTTTCTATGTGGCGGGACATCGCTCACACAAACACCGCCGCTATTTCAGACGCCCTGTCCGCTCTCGAGCAGCGCCTTACGCACCTGCGAGAGAATCTCAAAACCCCGGAGTTGCGCGCAGAGTTTGAGAGGGCAAACCGGTTCAGGGCGGACATGGGGAAGCCGAAACCAGATTCTTAGGTACGATTGCTCTTGTTACCACGAATTCCAATGCAAAGGGCCATGAATTGACCAGGATCACCCGCGTACTCTGCCTTTCTTTTGTCGCAGCTCTCTTTAGTCTTTCCGCCGCCGGCCAGGACAAACCCGCCGAACCGGAGGAGGACTACGTCAAGGCACACTACACGAAATATGAGTACCGCATTCCGATGCGGGATGGGGTGCGGCTGTTCACCGCTGTCTATGTGCCGAAAGACAGCTCGCAGTCGTATCCATTTCTGATGGACCGCACGCCCTACAGTGTGGCCCCCTATGGGGTGGACCAGTACCCGAAGCGTCTCGGGCCTTCCAATGAGTTCGAGAAGGCCGGCTATATCTTCGTGTATCAGGACGTGCGCGGGCGCTATATGTCCGAAGGCACTTTCGTGGAGATGCGACCGCATATCGACGTGAAGAAATCGACGAAAGATGTGGACGACAGCTCCGACACTTACGACACGATCGAGTTCCTGCTGAAACACGTGCCTAATAACAACGGCCGGGTGGGCATCTGGGGAATTTCCTATCCCGGCTTCTATACCTCGGCAAGCATTATCGATTCGCATCCGGCGCTCAAAGCTGCTTCGCCGCAGGCACCCATGACCAACTTGTTCATGGGTGACGATTCTTATCATGGCGGCGCATTCATGCTTGACGCCAACTTCGGCTTCTATGTCTTTTTCAAGCCACAGGAGAATCCGACGCTGCCAGTGCGCTCGGTCCCATTCGATTTCGGCACGCCGAACGGGTACGAGTTCTATCTGAATGCCGGTTCCATCTCGAATCTCGACAAAAAGTACCTGAAGGGCACTAACCCGTTGTTCAACGATCAGATGTATCACACTACCTACGACGACTACTGGAAGGCGCGGGACCCCTCAGAGCACATGAAGAACATCCACTGCTCTGTGCTCACGGTTGGTGGATGGTTTGATGCGGAGGATCTTTCTGGTCCGCTCCGTACCTATTATGCGATCGAAAAAAACAATCCCGGGACGGTAAACACGATTGTC
>JAFAMZ010000378.1 GCA_019232935.1 Silvibacterium sp. | reverse complement strand
GGGGAAGGGACAGCCTTCAAGGTCGATTCCACGCGCAAGACGTGGACGCCGGTTGCAATCGACTATCGGCGGCGAAGCCGCGACGATCCCTTCACCCCCAATGCCCATGACGCGCTGGTACGCCAGGGGCGAATCCTTTATCACAACGGTCAGGAGTACCTCGTAAATCGCGGCCAGACGACTGCGATCCTGCAACGCACGGCAGACGGCTATCGTTCCGTTGCCGCGCTGGGCAGTGTGCGAACCGAACTAAACAACGACGGAACCGGCGAGATCGCATGGGACTCGGTTGGCTATCACAATTATCTCGGCTATTTCCCCGATGTTTTCAAGGGCCACGCCGGCGACAATTTCAGTTGGACCGATACGAACGGCGATTACCTGGTCCAGCCCGGCGAGCTGCATTGGGTCAAGCCGACGAGGGCCGCTTTTCAGCAGGGAATTCAGCCTCCATTCAAGCTGGGCTGGGGCGGGGACGTCTCGCCCGACTGGAGCTACTTTACGGCCGGAACGCTTCAAGATCACGCCGTCATCTACCGCCTCGATGCAAAGGGCTGGACCGCGGCCGGGGCGCCCATCTATGACGTGGCCGATGCCAGGGCCATCATTCTGCTGCCTCCGAAGCACGATATCAATAACCTGTATGTGACCGCAGATAAGAGGCTCATCGTCACTTTCAACTTTGAAGGGCTGGGCCAATGGAACGACAGCGGGGAATCGATCTCCTGCTACGATCTCGAGGGTAAACTCCTCTGGTCGATTGCGCAGCCAAAACAGCTGGCCGGCAACGCCGTTGCCGCTAACGGCGTACAGTACGACTTCAACATCCCAGGCCTGGGCGACGTCTTCGGTACCTGGCTCTATCACGGAAGCAAGCGCCCATTTCTCATCACGACGGATGGCCTTTATGTCGGCACGATGCTGGAAGACACTTTGGTGGGCCCAACTTCGCTGCGTGGCGAATCGGCTGTCTATTACTACCAGGATCCCGGCGGCACCCCTTACGTCATCAATGGAGGCAACCAGGCCGAGCATATCTTCCAGATCGGCGGACTGGATCGCGCCCGGCGCTTCCAGGGCACATACCAACTCACCGAGGGCGGGGTGCGGCAAGGTGGCCTGTTCCGCTCAGCGCCGAAACCTGTGGAGCTGCCCCGGCCGGTGCTGAAGGTGGCATGGCTGAGCAGGCCGCCTGCGATTGACGGGAATCTTTCGGACTGGGACCTGAATAACGGTGTGTCGATCAGCGGCGCCAATGGAAAATCCGCGGCCATCGCTCTCGGCCGGGACGCTTCCAACCTGTATCTCGCCTACAAGGTGCAGGAACCGACGCCGCCGATGCGGAACCGGGGTTCCGACTGGCGCACCCTCTTCATCTCCGGAGACTGCGTGGATCTGATGCTGCAGACCGATCCGAATGCCGATCCGCACCGGCGTCTGCCTGCCAGCGGGGACGAGCGGGTGCTCTTCAGTGTGTTCCAAGGGAGTCCGATTGCGGTTCTCTACCGGCCGGTTGCGCCGGGGACAGCAACGCCGGTCAATCTAGCGGCAGCGCGTATCGACCAGATCGTGCGGCTCAACTCGGCGCAGGTGCAGATCAAGCCTGATGCGACTGGCAAATCGTATACCGTTGAGGCCTCAGTGCCGCTGAAAGACCTGAATATCAACCCCGCCTCCAGCGAGAATCTGCGCGGCGACGTGGGAGTCATCTTCGCCGAGGAGAGCGGCAGCAGCCGTTCTCTGCGGCTGTATTACTACAACCACGATACGGGTATGGTCGACGATCTCGCGACTGAAGCAACGCTGCAGCCCAGCGAATGGGGCACTTTGGCCATGCCTTTGGGGCCAAACCTGATCCAGAACGGCAGCTTTGAGGCGCCTTTGGTCAACTCCGCGCAGGAGATGACTGCCGGGTGGTTCGTCACGCGGGCTGTGAATGGCAACAACGCTTTTGAGACCAGCGATTCTCCATACAGCGGCCATCAATCGCTTCAACTCAAGGCGGTGACGCCGACGACCTATACACCCGAGGATTACAACAATCCCGACTATATCGCCTTCCTCAAATCGGCCAATGGCGGCAAGGGCATCGGCGAGGTCGAGGTGCGGCAGCGCGTGAGCGTAATACCCGGCCATCAATACAATTTCCGCTTCGTTTTCCGGAGCGAAAACTACACAGGAGGAGGAGAACGCAAGCAGCCGGGCCGTCCTCGGGGCTATGTCGGTTTTCTGAGCCGCATAGACTGGGTTTGCGCGCCGAGCAGTCCGAACCGTGGCAAGAATGTTCCGGTCGCTGGTCCATTCGATACCGGCTCGATCAATCATCCCATTTCCGACTGGATGGTGATCTACAATACCCATCCGCAGACCATAGGTCCGCCCGCTCCCTACATTCCGCCCGACGGCTGCAACGCTGCCGATATCGTCTTCGATCTGCGAAACGCAACAGAGGACACGCCGCGTTTCTACATCGACGACGTCGAACTGGTCGACGCCGGGGCGCAGCCGCCGCGGTAGCTACTGCTTTACCTCGACGCCTTTCGCCATGACCGTCCAGTTCTGGTTGTCCGTGGAATACTCCTGCCGGAACTCGATTCTGTTCGGCGCGGTGAACGTATTCACGACCCGGAAATGAGTTGCCTTTCCGTTCTCTGTATCGTCCCAGGGATAGGTCCAGACGTTACCTTCGATCACCAGCTTGCCGTGACCCGCAGGCCGTCCCTCCAGGGTGACCGGATAAGTCGTATAGGTCCTGGTCTTCGGATCGTACGTAAATACAATCAGCGCCTTCGACTCGCCGTTCACGATCTGATGGCAGGCATAGAACTCGCCACTCTTCCAGCAGTCGTTGTGCAGGGTCGAAGACTCCTTGCCGGCCTTGCTATACGCGGTGTCGAAGTGCTCCGTCTCGGTTTTCCATGTGCCCGCGTAGGCCTGTATGACGTCGATGCCGGTCGCCTGGGCCATCGACTGGAGCGAGCAGCCGGTGAGCAAAACCAGTGCTGCCGTACGCGAGAGTGATTCGAATGAGCATCTCATGAGTCTGCCTCCGCGGTTCTCAAACCCCATCATGTTAACCGGCGAAGGCAGAAGAAATCCTGCGGCCCGGAGATGTAGCCTCGGGACCGCAGGATAAAGCGGCTTTACTGATCGTTTCCCTGAACCAACTCCGTCGGGATCGCCGTCAGATATCCAAACAGCCCTTCGGAGCCGGCCTTCGGCCCTGCTGTGAAATACACTTCTGCGGCCGGAGACGCCGCGGCATCGAGGTTGCCGGGACTGACATTGCCCGGACTGAGCGCCCAGATCCCTTGAATCGCGAGCGGCTTGCCGGCTGCGTCTTTCAGTAATCCTTCAAAATGTCCGGTCGTAAGGTTGTAAGCCGCAATCCATCCGCTGGATTCAGTCGTTCCGCCGCCGGCGAATTGCCCGATCAGAAGCGAGTGGCTGAATTTCCCGAAATCGAGCGGCGCGAGCGCCACGCCCCAAGGAGCGTTCAGCCAATCCCCGTGTTCCAGATGCAGGCGCAGTTCACCGGTTGCCGAGTAGACATCCACATAACCAAGTCCCGGTCCGTCGGTTTCCACGGGCATTCCCGGTTGATGCAGCGCGTACGTGACCACAATCTCGTCGCCGATGGCCTGCGCGTTGAACGGCACGTATTCGGGAGGCAGCAGGTCGTCCGTAAACGGCGGCAGTTCCCAGGGGTCCGTCTGAAACGTCACCGGCTTGAACTTGCTGTCCCACACATCGACGCGGCCCTTACTGAAGTTGGCGGCATAGAGGTATCTCTTGCCGTCTACTTCGGCGCTCGTCAATCCTGTATAGACCGAGCCATCTTTTGTCTTCACCACCGTTACGGCATGCGTTGAAGGCGGCTTCTGTCCCTTCTCCAGCCCCACGGCCGGATTCCAACCGGCGATCGTACCGTCGATGGTCGAGAACAGAAAAATCGCGGGGTCACCGGCACTCAGCAGGAAATCC
>JAFAMZ010000236.1 GCA_019232935.1 Silvibacterium sp. | reverse complement strand
GGAGATGGCGAGGCCCAGACTCTTCCTGTCAACCGCTTCATACCAGCAGGCGGAAACAGCCAGTGGATCGTGCTGCCCGGCGGCGAGCGCGTCATTCACAGCCTTGAACTTTGGTACGCCCGCGCCCGCCCCGAAGACCCAAACCGGCCCGAGGTCGAACTCTACGGCGCGCCCTGATAAGAAAGCCCTGTGCAGGCGCACAGGGCTGTTTTTTCCGGAAAGCTATGCTGCCAGAACCCCCGCGAACGCATCCTTCGCAGCCGCAATAGTCTGCTCGATGTCGTCCGTCGTGTGAGCGGTGCCGAGGAACACCGCCTCGAACTGCGATGGGGGCAACCACACTCCCCGGTCGAGCATTGCTCCGTGAAAGCGAGCAAAGGCCGCAGTGTCCGACGAGGAAGCCGTCGCAAAATCCGTTACAGGGCCGGGTGTTAAGAACCATGTCCACATCGCACCCGCGCGGTTGGTGGTCATCGCCACACCCGCTTTCGCCGCCTCAGCCGCAAGCCCATCTGCCACCGCCGCGCTGAGGCTTTCCAGGGCCGGATACACCTCGTCTCGTTGCTCGATCAAATGTCCAACCGTCGCGATCCCCGCCGCCATGGCGAGCGGATTCCCGCTAAGCGTTCCAGCCTGGTACACGGGCCCGAGCGGCGCGAGCATCTTCATGATCTCCACCCGCCCACCGAATGCCGCGCAGGGTAGCCCTCCTCCAACGATCTTCCCCAGCGTGGTCAGGTCGGGAGTAATCCCATACAGCTCCTGTGCGCCGCCGAGCGCCACACGGAAGCCCGTCATCACCTCGTCGAGGATAAGCACTGCTCCTTCGCGCGTGGCGATCTCGCGCAAGGCCTGGAGGTACCCTCCCTCTGGCGGAATGCACCCGGCATTTCCCACCACCGGCTCAACAATCAGACAGGCAATCTGGCCCCTGTGCTCGGCGAACGCCGCCTCAACTGCCAAAAGGCTGTTAAATGGCAGTGCCAGCGTCAGGCCGGCAATCTCCTCCGGAACACCCGCCGAACCCGGAATGCCGAAGGTGGCCACCCCCGAGCCCGCCTTCACCAGCAGGCCATCAGAATGGCCGTGATAGCAACCCTCGAACTTCACGACGTACTTGCGGCCGGTAAACGCCCTGGCCAGACGGATCGCTGACATGGTCGCCTCGGTCCCGGAGCTGACGAAGCGAACCCTTTCGATAGACGGGAATGCCTTCACCACCAGTTCCGCCAGTTCGACTTCTGCCGCCGTGGATGCTCCGAAGCTCGCGCTGTGCGCCGCGACCCGCTGTACCGCCTCGACGGCCGGCGGAAAGGCGTGTCCCAGGATCATCGGTCCCCACGAACCGAAGTAGTCAATATAGCGATTGCCATCGGCGTCCCACAGGTAAGCGCCATTGCCCCGCTCGACAAACGGCGGAGCGCCACCGACGGCACGAAATGCGCGCACCGGCGAGTCCACTCCCCCGGGGAGCAATTTTTCCGCACGGTTCTGCAACTCGCGGGATCGGGTCAGCTGTCTCGACATGGATTCAGTATAGAAAGGAGCCCGATCTCACCACTTTTTACTCTCTTCAAGATAAATTTTCGTGTAGTCGAGATAATTCCGCGCGTATTTGAGAATCAGATCGCGGTCGTCGGACGTAAGTTCGCGGCGCACCTTCGCCGGAACACCGGCAACCAGCGATCGGGCCGGCACCATCATGCCCTCCGGCACCACGGCTCCAGCCGCAACAATCGATCCTTCGCCAATCTTCGCGTTGTTCAGGATCGCCGCCCCGATCCCAACCAGGCATACATCCCCGATCACGCACCCGTGCACCGTCGCATTATGGCCGATCGTCACATATTCGCCAACGATGACCGGATAAAGGCGTCTCATGCCATGCAGCACGGCGCAATCCTGGACATTTGAGTGTGCGCCCACGCGGATCGAGTGCACATCTCCGCGCAATACCGCGTTCATCCAGACGCTGGAGCATTCGCCGAGGACTACATCGCCGATCACCTGCGCCGAAGTGTCGACGTAACAGCTCTCCGGAACGGACGGCGTATGCCCCTGGTAGGCCCGGATCATGCCCTTCAGTGTATTCCCAGCGTCGCAATCAAGGCACATCACAATGCTTTGGCTGCCAGCAGGAAGAGTGAACGGGAACCCCAGCTTGCGTCGCTCCGCCCGAGTGGGTCATACTAGCCAGCATTCGGGTTCAAACGGAGTGTGAACCGGAATCGACAGCAAATGACAGAGCAAGAAAAATGCTTCGCCCGTCATTTTCTTTGAGAAACGGGCTGGGGGTAGTGAGAGAATTACCCAACTGGATTTTTAGTCGAAGCTGAACACCAGGATCCGTCATCATTTAACGCGTAGAACCAGAACGATGGTTGTGCGGCACGAAAGAAGGGGCCTTAGCTCCATTGGCACTCCGCTGTTAAATTGCAGTTTCTCGGAACGGCTTTTCCGGTTGCGAGCAACGCTCCGATTGGACTGTGGTATTTGTTTTGCTCCTGATGCCGCCTCATCATTCACGACAGGAGACGCGAATGCATACAGAGCAGCAGGTCGAGCCAATACCAGGTTTTCGGCTCGATGTTCCCCTTCACACGCTTCTGACTCAATCCAACGGCCACAGCACAGGACTTCAGCCCATCGGTGAGCCGCAGCGGTTTCCCGATCCGATTTTTCCTCAGCGCCCCGATCTTCTTGGGCCGGTCGATTTCGACGCGGTATGGGAGCCCCCAGCGAAGCGTAAATACTCGCCCGGACAGATTTACCATGCGATGCAGGGATGGCTGTTCCCGTACATCCGGTCTCGGGTTACGGCAGGCGACTTCCATCCTCTCATCGCGTATCTATTTACCGAATTCAAATGCAACCTTGATTGCCACTACTGCTGGGCCTTTGACAATAAGGTCAAGGGCATGACCGAAGACACGGCAAAGCGGTCGGTGGACTGGCTGCACGGAACGGGCTGCCGAGTGCTGGCGTATATGGGTGGCGAGCCGCTGCTTCGTCCCGACTTCATTCACAAGATCACCTATTACGCAGCGAAGAAGAACTTCTGGATCTACCTGCCGACCAACGCTCGGCTCCTGCGCACCGACGTGATCGACAAATTGGCCGATGCCGGAATCTCAACGTTCAACATCGCCGTCGATGTGGTCGATATCAAGCCGGGCCTGCCGAAAGCGCTCGTGCCGATACGCAAGCAGTTCGACTATCTGGTGCGTAAGCAATTCGGCTACGGATATACGGTGTTCCTGAACATCAACATATGCAGGAACAACCTTGACGATGTGCGCGAGCTTACCGAGATTGCGCACGATAGCGGTATCGCCACCGATTACCACATCAATGAGTCGCCGCTGCTTGAACAGGATGAGCACTTCAAGCACGCCGACAACAACGTCACCTATATCACGAAGGAAGACTGGCCGAAGGTGGAGGAAACCATTCAGTGGATCACCGAGAAGCAGGATTCCGGGTATAAGATGGTCAACTCGAACGCGCGGCTATGGCAGATGGTGGATTTCATGAA
>JAFAMZ010000175.1 GCA_019232935.1 Silvibacterium sp. | reverse complement strand
GATGACGCCGACTCCGTTCATCGAGTTGGATTCGAGGTGCTCGATGTCGTTGACGGTAGTAGTAAGGGCACGCTCGCTTTGGTAGATGATGCGGTCGGCGATCTGTTCGGGCGAGAGGCCCGTGTACTGCCATACCATCGAGACGACGGGTATGTTGATGTTGGGAAAGATATCAGTCGGCGTTCTGAGGATTGCAATCGGCCCCAGAATCATCAGCAGCAGCGCAAGGACGGCGAAGGTATAGGGGCGTCGAAGCGCCAGGCGGACTATCCACATATCTTTTCAGTTTCTCCTGAATACATCCGGCAGCACGAAGCAGAGGCGAATGCAGCGCGGCTAAAAGGTATTTCAGACTTGCGGAGGCTTTGGTACAGGCGGACGGGTCAGGACGGGTGCCTGCAGGATTCACTCCACAGAAATTACAAGTTTACAGTCACAGTGGACCGTACGAAAAACTTATGAAAATAGACGGGCAAGCGGATCATTTGGACCGGCATACCCTGCAAGATGTTTATTGGGCAGCCGGATTCAGCGAAAGGCACAAAACAGCAGCATCAGGCCTTGAGAGTTCAGATGTTGAGCTTCTTGAATATACGGCGCGGGATCATGCGGATGATCAGCATGATGAGCGCCCAGAATGCAGGAACGTAGACCACATCCTTGCGCTTTTCGATCGCCCGGAAGATTCCGGCGGCGACTTTGGACGGTTGGGCGAAGAGTGGGCCTTGCGGCAGGTGGGCCGTCATTGGAGTGGCGACGAAACCGGGTTTGATCGTCAAGACGTGTACTCCGGCGCGGTCGATCCGGTTACGCACGCCATCAACAAAGATGTTGAGGGCCCCCTTCGAAGTTCCATAGACGTAGTTGCTCTTACGCCCTCGGTCTCCGGCCACTGAGGAAATGACTGCCAGTGTGCCGCTGTGCAAGCCGGCGAAATAATTGGCGAGCCACGTAATAAGCGAGACTGGAGCCATGAAATTCGTTCCCAGGATCGCTTCCGCGGCCAAATAGCTCTTTTCCGCCTGCTCCTGGTCGCCCAGCATCCCATGCGCCAGCAAAGCCATCTCAATGGTTCCCAGACTCTCGGCGGCCGCTTCCAGCATGGCTGGGTGCGCGGCAGTATCGTCCAAATCCATCACATGAGTCATAACCGAAGATGCGCCCCTGGTCTTGAGATCGGCAGCTACAGCCGCAAGCTTGTCCGGGTTGCGCGCGACCAGATAGAACCGGCCTCCCCGTGCGGCGAAGAGGCGGAGCGTGGCTTCGGCGATTGCGGAAGTCGCGCCGAGAGCCAGAATGTTGCTGGGAAGCTTGCCGGGTCGTGCCAATATTCTTATTTCGTCACTCTCTGCCAGAAGGCGGAATCGAAGGCGGGATCGATAAAGCGGGAGAAATCTTTCCACTGCGGGTAGAAGGCCTGGAACTGCGCCGCGGTCATCCGCGCATCTTTGGCTGGATACATCCGGCCGCCGTGCTCAAGTGTTATGCATGCTAGCCGTTCGAGCAGTTCGAAGCTGATCTCAGCCCGGATCGGAAAGTCCAGCGCCAGTGTGATGCCGGGCGCGGGAAACGACATCATTCCGGGAGAAGAGACGTCCCCAAAGACCTTGATTACGGCGAGGAACGAAGCCAGGCCCGAAGCGGTAATGGCCTTGAGTATCTCGGTCATCCCTTCACGCCCGCCCTCGTGCGGCAAAACGTTCTGGAACTGGAGTAGGCCGCTTTTGCCGTACATGCGGTTCCAGCGCAAAACCTTGTCGAGCGGGTAAAAGAAGGGCTCATAGTCGACGAACCCTGTGGTTCTTTTACTGAGCTGCTTGTTGTAATACAGCGTATTGAAGATTCCGATTGAGTGACGGTTCAGCGCCAGTTCAGGAAGATCGATGGGAAAGACAAGCCACGGGGTCTTGCTCGGTATGAGCGGCGCGGGGTCCGGCGAATGGTCGCCCTGCATGTAGATTCCGCGGGCAAAGTTTTTCCCGGTCGAGACACAGTCGATCCACGCCACTGTGTACTCGATCTGGGTGCTGGCCTGGGAAAGCGCGATGAACTCCTCGATGCCGTTGAATTTAATCCCGGTGTACTGGATCTTCCGCGAAACAATCGGGCGCAGGCGAACTTCTGCCCAGGTGATCAGCCCGGTAAGCCCCATTCCCCCGATGGTGGCCGAATACCATTCCGCATTGTGCTCGGGGCTGCAGAGAATGCGGGCGCCGTCCGAGCGCACCAGTTCAAAACACGGCACGTGCCGGCCAAAGGTCCCCGCAACATGGTGGTTCTTGCCGTGGATATCGTTGGCGATTGCCCCACCCACCGTTACATATTTTGTGCCGGGCGTAACCGGCAGGAAGAACCCTCGCGGAACCGCAAAATCGAGGATTTCAGCAAGAGTTACGCCGGCCTCGCAGCGCAGGACTCCG
This sequence comes from Silvibacterium sp., assembly GCA_019232935.1. Taxonomy (GTDB): domain Bacteria; phylum Acidobacteriota; class Terriglobia; order Terriglobales; family Acidobacteriaceae; genus Silvibacterium. Next base: position 11,531 of record JAFAMZ010000175.1, on the reverse strand, counting down.
GATTCGACATTGAAGCTGATAAAGCGGTCCATGCCCCCGCTGATCCCGGGGCCGCGGGTGGGCAGAAGCGTGCCGTTTTCTAGAAGGCACACATCTCCATAGCTGCGTCCCGCGCCGACCGGCAGGAGACGTGTCGCCGGACCGTTGCGGAGCGGAAAGTCGCCGCCCCAGTTCAAAGGCCAGAGATCGGCATGTAGCACTGGGTAGCGTCCCCAGCTTTCGAAACGGGGACGGAGTGAGGATCGCGCCATCCTGGTGGTATTGCTCCTGTATTTAAAAGCTTCTCGTTTTACACCGTTGCAAGAATCGCGATCAGTGCGATGGCGGCCCCGATGATGAGACTCATCCGGTCCGTGACAGCAAAGATCACCGGGTCCTCATCCAGCTCTCCACGAGATGCGAGGAGCCAGACTCGGCTCAGCCATAGAATCATCAGCGGCGTCATCAGCCACATCCGGCTCGCGTGGCGGTAAAGTCCCGTGGCAGCGCTCCCATAGATGTAGAACGCGAACACGACAACCGAAGCGTACGCACTGGCTGTCCCGAAGCTGCGAACCTGCTCGATATCGGCCAACAGGTAACCTCGACCGTTGGAAAGGGAATTGCCCTGCGCGCGAATGTTTTGTAACTCGCTGAACCGCTTCACCATGGCGAGCGAAAGGAAAAGGAAGATCGAGAACGCCGCCAGCCAGGGCGATAAAGCCACTTTGGTTGCCGCTCCGCCGGCAAGTAGGCGGAGTGTGTACAGACCGGAAAGCAGAATCACATCGATGAGAACGACCCGTTTGAGATAAAGAGAATACGACAGTGTTGTAACAAGATAGACGACCATCCAGACGAGGAAGGCGCGGGGCAGCAACAGCGCGCCCGCAAAAGCGAGCGCCATAAAACAGGCAATGATCGCCACGCCCCCCGTGACTGGAAGATCGCCTGAAGCAAAGGGCCGGAAGCGCTTCTTGTGATGCCGCCGGTCCGCTTCGATGTCGAGCAGATCGTTCACGATGTAGGTCGCTGAGGCGCAGAGGCTGAAGCAAAGAAAGGCCACCAGCGCCTGGAAGATCAGCGGCAGGCGAAACGCATGCGCTAGAAGCATCGGCACAAAGATGAGGACGTTCTTTGCCCACTGATGGAGCCGAATAGCCTTGAGAATGATTTTTAGTGGAATGCCGCGATCGTTGAACTGGCGGCTTACGGCGATCCTGCGCGATTTCAGTTTCGCTTGGAGCGGCAGGCTCGGGTTGGCGAGCATCGCCTCTCCGGCATTCTCGAGCAGCGGAACGTCGGGAGAAGCGTTGCCAATATAATCGAAACCATCTTCCGGAAAGCGGCGTCTCAGACTTTCTAGTTTGTTCTCCCCAATGAGATTTGTAGTCCCGTCGCTGGCCAAGACACCTTCGAAGATGCCGAGGTGCGCGGCGATGCGGTGCGCCAGGGCGGTATCGGCTCCGGTCGTGAGAAACAGCTTCCGCCCTTTCGCATGTTGTTCAGTCAGATACGTGAGGAGTGTGCGGTTGTAGGGCAGATGAGCAGCGTCAAGCTGCACCTGAGCACACACGCGCGCCTTCAGTCCGGCTTTCCCGTCGCGCAGCCACAAGGGTGCTTGTAAAGCCCGCATCGGATGCGTGCGAACCAGCAAGAGCAGCGAATCGACCAGTGTGTCGCTTTTCACGAGGGTGCCGTCCAGGTCAACACAGAGGGGTCGCCTGGAAGCGACACGTACCGATTCGTCAATCGTTAACTGGCTCACTGTCATATGCTCCTGTCACTTGCATCCAGCGCCGCGTAGAGAGCGGCGGCAGTTCGGGGTTAGCAGAGGACAGACTAAGAGTTCAGACGGGGAAGATCACCACGGTTTGCCACTCAAGTATAGCAGTGAGGCCTGTTGCAAGAGACACCGGCGCGCCGCTTTGCATCGGCTGGCGCCGGAATCGCAGCTATTTGGCAAGCATTGACTCTAAAGCGTTCGCCGAAGCCTGAACAGGGGTCTCCGGAAAGTAGGCATTCTGAACGTACTGCTCCAGCATCCGCTGGGTATTGAAGTAGGAGCCGTTCAAAGCAATTGTGGAGCGCATTATCCGCCTCCATTGCTCCGGCTGCTTGTAGAAGAACGGAAGGATAACCTCGAGATGATCGTAAAGCGAGCGTGCCTCGCCGGCATCCTCGTCATGATCGGTGATCGCCCAACCAGTTACGCCTTCGATCCAGCCCTCGATCCACCAGCCGTCGAGAATGCTGAGGCTGGGAATACCGTTGAGGGCCGCCTTCATGCCGCTGGTTCCCGACGCTTCATAGGGGCGCTTTGGCGTATTGAGCCACAGATCGACGCCCCCGGTCAGCAGCGCTGCCAGGCTCCACTCGTAATTCTCCAGATAGACGATCTTCAGCACGTCGGAGCTGAGCGAATGCGACAGCTCGATAACCCTCTTTATTTTGGCCTTGCCGGGCTCGTCGGCCGGATGCGCCTTCCCGCTGTAAAGAATCTGCAGTCCGCCGCACTCCTGGGCGATCTTGACCAGCCTCTCGGGGTCAGTAAACAGCAGATCGGCGCGCTTGTAGGTCGCCGCCCGGCGGGCAAAGCCGAGGGTGAAGAGCTCGGCCTTCAACTCGACACCGGAGTACTCCTTCACGGCCGCGATAAGGGTCCGCTTCGATTCCAGATGCGCGTCTTCAATCACAGTTTCCGGGATATTGATGGCATAGCGCAGGGCCAGATTGTCCTGACGCCACCGAGGCAGATAGCTGTCGAAGGCGGCCTGAAAGGCGGGCGAGGTCCAGGTAGCCGCGTGAACGCCGTTGGTAATCGCCTCAATGTCGTACTCGGGAAACATCTCCCGGGAAACGATGCCATGCTGCATCGCCACTCCGTTCACGAACCGGGAAAAGCGCAGAGCGAGGTAGGTCATGTTCAGGAGCTTGTCGTGAAAGGCGCCGACCCGCTCGATGAAGCGGGCGCGCTCATCACCCAGAATCCGGTACGCCTGCTCGCCGGAGAAACGATCGTGCCCTGCCGGCACTGGCGTGTGCGTAGTAAAGACGCATCGCTGGCGCACTTCTTCAAGGTCATGGTCGGTGGCGCTGTCGAGGTTTGCGCCCTTCAGCTGTTGTTCGACAAGGGCAACCGTCAGCAGAGCTGCGTGGCCCTCATTCATGTGGTAGACCAGCGGCTTGAAATTCAGCGCTGCCAGAAGCCGCGCGCCGCCCATGCCGAGCACCGCTTCCTGGCGCAGCCGGTAATCGCCATCCCCTCCATAAAGATGATCTGTAAGCACCCGATCCCGGGCATCATTCTGTTCGAGATTGGTATCCAGGAAATAGATGGGAATAATGTGCCCGGTTACTCCCTCGAGGTCATAGCGCCACGCCTTGATGGTCACCGGGCGCCCCTCGATGGTGACTGTCACCACGACGTCTTCCTCGACCAGAATGCTCTCAGGGCTCCAGGGCTGCGGCTCTGAACTCTGGTTCCCTTCGGCATCAAGAATCTGCCGGAAGTAACCCTGCCGGTGCGCCAGGGTTACTGCGGCGAGCGGGAGGCCCATGTCCGCGGCGGCGCGCAGCGTATCGCCGGCAAGGACTCCTAAACCTCCACTGTAGGTCGGAATAGCAGGACTTACTGCAATTTCCATGGAAAAGTAAGCAACCAGACGGTTGTTCCCCTCGCAATCGAGCGATGCGAGTCGGGGTATGATGTCGAATCTCATGCAGTAGGTCTCCCGCTAACTGTTACAAAACCCAAAATTCCGGCGCGTGGCCAAAAAGAAACGTCCCAAATGAATTGACTTCTCAATTTCGGACGAGGTCGCTCTGCTTTTTGCTCCTGCCGGGTAAACGGGTATGCATAAATTCCGGAAAACTTGTGGGTAGTTTAGCAAGCGCCCGTTACTGAAAAGCGAAAAACAATCACACCTCTCTGGAAAATCCGGCTAAATTATGTCTTTTCAATCCGGTTAAAGGTAATTACTTTGCAAACTGCGTTTCTCCTTCCGTGCTGGGAATCTTGTGCACCCCCGCCGAGGCGTGACACAGATATATATCGGCTTCGATGCCGGTTGCTTTCTGGTATCCCTTCCGCAGGTTCTCTGAAAACGTCTCGGCGACGGTACTCTTGACCAGATTGACGGTGCAGCCGCCGAAACCACCCCCTGTGAGGCGCGCGCCGATACATCCGGGCTCGTGGCGGGCAAGCTCCACCAGTTTGTCTGCCTCCGGGCAACTGGCCTCAAAATCATCCCGATAGCTGGCGTGTGCCTCATACATAAGCCTGCCAAGCGTCCTGAGATCTCCCGCTTCAAGGGCGTCTGCAGCCGCAACCGTGCGCGTGTTTTCGGTGATGATATGGCGGCACCGCTTGAGGACTTCGGGTCGCATTTCCTTGCCCCAGCGGGCCAGGTCTTCGACCGTGGCGTCGCGAAGCAGCCTGATTTCAGGCCGATGCTGCCGTAGAAGCTCTGTGCCTTCCTCAACCTCGGACCGCCGGGTGTTGTACTCGCCGCCGGCGTGGGAATGCTTGACCATGGAATTCGCGATTACCAGACTAAGATGCGGTGGAATGGGCGCGAGCCGGTATTCGAGGCTCCGGCAATCGAGGAGCAGCGCGTGGTCCTCGGCCCCGCAACAGGCAACAAACTGGTCCATGATGCCGGTTGACGCTCCCACGAAGCGGTTTTCCGCCCGTTGGCAGAACTGGGCCACCTGCGTCAGCGGCATATCAGCTCCGCTAAGACCAAGGACCGCCGCCATACTTGCCACTTCGACCGACGCAGACGAACTGAGGCCGGCTCCGATCGGTACATCTCCGTTGAGGGTGAGGCTGAAGGCCGGAATTCGCACCCCGGCTTCCCGCAAAACCGAGAGCACCCCCACCGTATAGTCATGCCACTGGTGAGACGCCCTCGTCGGCAGGTGGTCGACAGGGTAGTTGACCTCATCCTCAAAATTGATGGATCGAATTACGATGCTGTTGTCGGTTCGGGGGCTGATCGCTGCCAGAGTGGCGAAATCGATCGCGGCGGGCATGACAAATCCATCGGCATAGTCGGTATGCTCGCCGATCAGGTTGACCCGTCCCGGAGCGGCAAATATCTCTGGGTTCTGGCCAAATCCCTCTAAATGGAGCGACCTGGTAGCGATTACATTCGGCATCTGGCCCTCATCAGTAAATCGTTTCAGTTAGCCGCAAAATTTACGATACAACGGTGGTCACAATCCGTATCCACCATAAGTCGGATTGACCCGGACCAAGGCTTCGCGCCGTGCTGGCCGCAATCGCCTGGCAAAGCGAATCCACCGGGCTCGTGCACGGCTCGAGAGCGACGCAGTACTGCCGCCTCGCCTTGTTTTCAGGCCAGCCTCCATAGCAAAGCCATAATCCCAACCACGGTGTACGCTGCGGATCGAACTCCACCTGGACCCGCAACCCCGCGCCATTCCGCTCAATGGCGCACCAGCCATCGCCCGCCGGAGCGGCAGCGAAGAGCTTGTCACCTACCCCGTCGCTTTCCTTACCGACACAATCGAGATGTGTATATTCTCCTGAGCTCAGTTGCGCAAAAGGCCAGGGATGCACTTTACCGTTCGAGCCCAGCCGGTGTCCGGCGGAATTCTCGACCATCACCGTTTCGATGCCTGGCGGCAGATGAATACGATCCCCCGCCTCCACCGCCAACAGGGGATGTGCCGACCACGCATATTGAATCGTCCGGGAACCAGTGTTTTCCAGCCGGTAATCGATCTGCAGCACATCTCCCTTAGGACCGCCCGGCTCGCTCGCCACTCGCAGCCTGCGCTCAAGACGAAGCGGGAGCACTGTACCCGTCGCAGCCAACCGGACTTCCGTATCGCTCGCCGAGACGACATCGTGCGGTATGCGCCAGAATTCTCCGTGATCGGGAATCGACACCTGCCCCAAGACCCCGTTGAATTCACAAGCGGATACCGATGGCAGGCACTCGTCAAAGCCGCTGGCATCACTCTCCTCAAAAGGGCTCGACAGCGTTCGAGGCGCGTAAGGTAAGAGCGGCTGCTGCAGAAGTTCAATGCCATTTTTTCGCATGGACGCGACTTTTCCGCCGAGTGCAGGAAGCACATCGACCGAAAATGTATCCGTTTTCAAAACGACACGCGCTATACCCGAATCGACCAAGCCTACCTCGGGAAAACGCCCGCAGTATAGCAGCCGAGGCACACAGCCGCCAGTGCTGAAAGTAACGTGCGTCGGCAATCACCCTGTAGCACGGTCTATACGCTTCCAGATTTCGTCGATCCAGCCCAGGTGCTCGGGCTTCATCAGGACTGAACGAAGGCTGGTAACCTTTGCCCCCTCCCCCGCAGAGGACCAGATGTTCGCCCCTCCGGCAGCGCGGAAATAAGAGACCGGCAGCCGAACAAGCGCCAGATGCAGATCCTGCTCTGCTGCACGGTCGAAGACCTGCTGCGCCAGCCGAGAGGATTCCTCCAGGCTGCTCGCCGCGATGGCCCACGTGATAATGTCGAGTTCCGGCTCCGGACCCGCCAGGAATCGCCTATCGGAACCTATCCTTGCGTACAGCGTGCGGGCTGCCTCAAGCGACCGCTCCAGTCCCTTTGCGAAATCTCCACTCCGAACCAGTGGCAGCAGGCGCTGCGTGGCCCACAACGCCACAGCCGAGGCGCCGGCCCGGGAGCATTCGAGGCTTATCTCTCCCAGATGCAGCTCGGAGGAGGTGAAGTAGGTGTACGGTGAATCGTGCTTGTAGAAGCGCCCGACGGCCGGATCGCGAAAAAGCACGCAGCCGCAGCCGTAGGGTTGCAGGCCATGTTTGTGCGGATCGATCACGATGGAGTCCGCTTCTCCAATACAATCAAAGGCCCGCCAAGCGTCAGGCCCGAGCGTTGATGTCAGCCCGAAGTACCCCCCATACGCCGCATCCACGTGCAGCCGGAACCAGTAGCGCTCGCGAAGGTCGAGAATCTCGCCCAGCGGATCCACTGCCCCGAGAGCGGTAGTCCCCAGCGTAGCAACGACTGTCCCGACATCACCTCCGGCAACCGCCTCTTCCAGCGCGTTGATGTCCATACGCCCGCGGGTATCGGTGCGAATGCTTCGGAAAGGCAGCTTGGCGACCGCACTGATTCGGCCGTGGGTGTAATGAGCCTGCTCGGAGGCAACGATCGCCTTGCCTGGGGCGACTAGGCCCGCAACCCATAGCGCCTCGAGATTCGCGAAAGTCCCTCCGCCGGTCAGATGGCCGAGGTGCTCCTTCCAGCCGAACATGGCCGCAATCTCCCGGACCGCTTCGATCTCCATGGCGGAACTGGCGCGGCCTCCGTCCAGCGCATGATTGTTCGGGTTAAGCCACGACGCCATAGCGTAGGCTGCTCGGGCAACAGGGTGCGGTGGCTTCAACATCTGTCCGGCGTACAGAGGATGGAAGTAGGGGTAGTTATCCCCCATGCGATGCGCAGTCTCCGCCAGCACTGCCACCATTGCCGCTGTATCGTCCGATCGGACTCCGCCCTCGCCGTCCGCCGGGGGCAGGTAAGAAAACGAGGATTTGAGTTCTTCCAACGCGCCCACAAGCAGGTTCGCCGCTAAATCAGTGCTCATTACCGGAACAGCATACATCCCCCGGGCACGTCCGCGAGTGATCCCAATAGCCGGTTAAGTTAATCCAAAATTTGAGGATATTTTCCTGGCGGCGTTGGAAACTCTGTTAAACTAAAGGCGCGTTAGAACCGAACCGGGTTATAGCAGTCCTGCCGTCCAGCAAAGATCTGCCAGTATGCCTCCGATTCACTTCAGCGCAATTCAACTCAGGAACAAGCATCAAATGGAACAAGGTACTGTGAAATGGTTTAACGACGCGAAGGGCTTTGGCTTCATCTCTCGCCAGAACGGCGAAGATGTCTTCGTGCACTATTCGGCTATCTCCACTTCAGGATTCAAGAGCCTGCAGGAGGGCCAGGCGGTCCAGTTCAACGTCGTTAAGGGGCCAAAGGGCTGGCAAGCATCGGATGTTCAGCCCCTCTAACAAGTAGACGCACAAAATTACGAAAGATTACCAGTGAGTGGAAGGGGCGGACTCTAAGTTCGTCCCTGATTACTTCAGGTTGCCCTGACTGCGGTCCTGCTGCATCTTCTCTAACGCGTCGCAAGCAACTTTCACGCCGTTCTCCGATGTAACGATGCGTGCCACTTCTGCTGCCCTTTTTGCGTACCTGCTCCTGTCCAGCAGGTAGCCAATCTTTTTGGCCGCCAGTTCCGCCGTGTACGCCTTTCTCTGGATCACCCGCGCAACTCCCAGGTGACGGACACGACGGGCGTTATCCGGCTGATCATGACTGTAGGGCATGACCAGCATAGGCCGGCCTGCCTTGAGCGCCTGCGCCGTCGTTCCCACTCCGCCTTGATGGATGATCACCGATGCGCGCGGGAAAATCCTTGAATACGGTGCATATTGAGCCACGCAGATTTTTTCCAGTAGCGCCCGGCGAGGCTGGTTTTTCGGATCACTCCCGACCAACAGGACAGCCCGTTGGCCCAGCCGTTCCGCGGCCTCCACGCTCTGCTCGTAGAAGTCCCCGGCCGCCATCACCGCAGCAGATCCCAGCGTGAATACCAGCGGAGCGGGACCGGAGGCCAGAAAATCCTCCAGCTCAGGCGCAAGCTCCGCGTTTCCCGCATCTCCGTCATAAAAAGCAAATCCGGTAATGAAAGTATTCGACGGCCAGTCCGGCTGCGGATCTGCCAGCACGCGCGAAAATAAGGCAAGCACCAGCCGGGGTGAATGCTTGGCGTCGAAAATAGGATTGGGCCCTTCGTCCAGGCCCAGTTCCCGGCGCAATGCATAGAGCGGCTCGGACCAGTTCCTTGTGACTACCCGTGCAAAGCGCGGTACTAGCCGCCCCACTTTCGGAACGATGGACGGCACCTTTGATAGCGTAGGGTAGGGCGGCAGCACCGGGGGGTCGTACCCGGAGAAAAAAGATAGCGGCGCCAGCACATAAGAAGCCCACGGAATCCCCGTCTTCTCAGCCACAATGGGGCCGGCGTAAGCCAGCTCCCCGGTAACGAGCAGGTCCGCTCCTCTGCCGGCGGACACAGCCTTAAGCAAGTCGTCATAGCTGTCGCGGATAGCGGGAAAGAGAAATTCCCTCAGCCCACGCTCCGTTCCCTTCTTGATGTCCCAGATCATTTCCACCATGCGCTTGTCGTTCGGGTCCTGATCGGGGCGCACCGCCGCAAACTCTATACCGAGTGGCTCAACCTTGTTCCGAAACATCCCGGGAATGGCAAGTACGGGCGTGTGTCCGCGCCGCTTCAGCTCCAGTGAGAGCGCAATGAGTGGATTAACGTCGCCGAAGGTTCCAAAAGTCGAAAAGACAATCCGCATCTATCAGAAGCTTGCCTCAAAATCATGAAACCTGCGTTCAAGTTCCCACTGCTGCTGCGCTTTTTCGCTCCCCTGTACCAGATCTGCACATTCCCCTGCGGGCGTGTCCTGTCCAACCTGCGACGTGCAGGCGGCGACAGGCCTGTCCAGGGTCTCCAGCGTCGACTGCTGCCATATGCTGGCTCCGGGTAGAAAGCTGTGTTCAAGGCTGGTGCGCGCTATTTTCTTCAGGTCGCGATAACCGAGCGGATATGTAACTGCAGCTCGCACATATTCATGGGTTAGATCGATGCGCGATACTCCTTCATCATCGGTCGACAATGCCACCGGAACCCCGTAGCGTCGATAAATCTCAAACGGATGCTCGTCGCCCTTGACATTCAGGATCACGTCGTTGCTGGTCAGGTTTACCTCGACCATGACGTGCTTGGAGGCCATCTCCTTCAGCAGTTCGTAGGGGCGCTCCTCATACATCACATCCACGCCATGCCCGATCCGTTCAGCTTCGCCCTGCTCCACCGCTAGTCGAATATGGAAGCTCAGCCCCTCCGGCGGCACCATACCGGGAGCAAGTTCCCCTGCATGCAGGCTGATATGCACCTGAGGATACGAGCCGTGAATAGCGTCGAGCATCTGCATCTGCAGCCGGTAATCCCGCATCGCGACGTAGTGGTCTTCTGGCTGCACGAAGTTCATTCCAACCCATCGCGGGTCCGCCGCCGCCGCTTCGAAACCAAGCAGGACCTGCGCAAATACAACCTCCGGAGCCAGCCCTCGCAGCACCTGGTAGAGGTAGCGGACTTTCACGTTGCACGCCGGCTGAGCATCGGCCTCTCCGCAATGCTCGCGCTGTTTGCGCTCGGCTTCGGCGCGATCCAGGGCCGCGCTGATCGAGGGCAAGCTGTCCTTGATGCCTCCTTCGAGAAGCTTTTGGCGATATTGGACGAAGTTGGGGTCGAATCCGATCCGCGAAGCCAGAGCCGCAGCATTCTTGAAGTCCGGCGTATCCATCAACTCGAGATATTGCTCGTTCTGCGCGGCCGCGCGAATGGCAACTTCGTCGAGCCACTCGCCCATGTGTTTCTTATCCGTGCCGCCGAAGCGCTCGAAGGTCACAAAAAACTGATCGTGCCCTGACTCTGCCGTTACCGGCACAAAGGTGCGCATGGAGAAGGAGTCGATGAGGTTGTCGTAGAGATGCTGGTTAAGAGGAACTTCGCTCGCGGCAATCTGTCCGGCCTTGCATATAGGAACGAAATTCTTGCCCTGCTCGTCGTCGCCCTTGAATTGCCCGGCTTCAGGACGGATGAACGCAAGAGTTTTGGTATCCACGCAAAGATGGTCCTCGCCGGCGGCGCGAATCCACGATTCCGCGTAAATCGCCCCGGTGAGATGATTATGCAGGTCCGCCCCTTTGGGCATGCGATAAAGAAAGGCACGCAGCGTGAGCGGCCCCTGTTTGCGGGCCTCTTCGAAGGCTCTTGCGGCTCGCGCTTCCGCCAACGAAGAGCCGGTGCCCACCGGTTTCTGCGCCACAGGCTTGGCCGCAGCGGGTTTCTGCGCCCGCCCGCAAACACTCGAAGCGAACAGCAACGACAGGATCGAAACCAGTATTGCCGGCCGATGAACCAGAGTGCGATTCATGAAGAGCATCCTCGAAAAGCAATGCTCCCCAGTGTATGGCATCGGATGGTTTGAGAAGCTTGAAGATTTTAGCCGAAAGGCGGAAAGCACCTGTGCGTCTGCTGCCGATTCGAACCGTCCTGCGTTTGTTATACTCAAAGAGGCAGTTTGATGACGCAGACATCAGAGCATTTGCTTGCTCGCACCGTGTGTCAGACAGCTACTGCGGCTCCTCCAGCCGCCATTGCTTTGCGCCACGGCCAGATAGCTCAGTGGTAGAGCGCGGCCCTGAAAAGGCCGGCGTCGGCGGTTCGATCCCGTCTCTGGCCACCACTTAGAATCAATAACTTAGCAGAGCCTGGCGCAGTAATTCTCCGAGGCCATTCCTATTTGCACGTTGTAAGTGATTGAAAATATTGAATAAACGATGTTCCCGTATTGTTCCCTCCCATAAAACCCGCTTTCAAATGAATTCCTCGTCCTGTGAGTCAAGCCGCGGTCAGCGCTTTCCACATAAATCAACACCTTTTGCTCGTC
>JAFAMZ010000125.1 GCA_019232935.1 Silvibacterium sp. | reverse complement strand
GGAACGAAATGATCGACACCAACATCAAGGGCCTGCTTTACATCACACGCGCAGTGGTTCCCGGCATGGTCGCCCGTGGCAAAGGGCACGTCATCAATCTCGGATCGACAGCCGGCGAAATCACCTATCCCAACGGAGCCGTCTATTGTGCTACCAAAGCCGCGGAGCGTTCCATCAACGATGGGCTGCGTCAGGACGTGCTCGGCACCCCGGTGCGCGTCAGCAGCGTGGATCCCGGAATGGTTGAAACCGACTTTAGCCTCGTGCGCTTTCACGGCGATGCCGCCCGTGCGGCCAAAGTCTATCAGGGCGTCACTCCGCTGACTCCCGACGACGTCGCCGATGCCATCGTCTGGGCGGCCACACGCCCGGCACATGTCAATATTGCAAGAATTCTGATGACTCCTGTCGATCAGGCAAACTCACTGCTCTTTCACCGCAAACCGCAGTGAACCTTCCCAGCCCGAAAACTATCAGTTTGTTACTTAATCCTGTTGAGCTGTTCTTCTATCTCGGCAAGCGCCGCCGTCAGGGCAGCTCTGCGATGAGGATTCGATGTACGTTCGTCCAGAATGCGCTCGCGCTGCAGTTCAAGCGCCTGGCGCCGTCGCTGCTCCTGAGCCTGCGCCGCTGCCTGCACCTTTGGGTTCGGCGCACTCTGGCTGGCGGACTGCGCCTGCGTAACCTGCTCTTCAACGGATTTGCTTTCCCACCCTCTGGCCATGGTTCAATGTTAATGCGAAGCCTCTTCAATTCACGCACGAATCACTCCGCGATAATCCGTCGCTCTATTCTTTCGTAACCGAGTATTCACAATGAAAATCTGGCAAATTCCCGCCTTCGGCATTGATAACCTCGCACTGGTCGATCGTCCCATGCCTCAGCCGGCGCGCGGAGAAGTCCTCGTAAAGGTACACGCGGTTTCACTCAACTACCGCGACCTCCTCGTTACCATTGGCAAATACAATCCAAGACTTGCGTTGCCGCGCATCCCATGCTCCGATGGAGCCGGCGAAGTCGTGGCTCTCGGCGAAGATGTGAGCCGCTGGAAAATCGGGCAGCGTGTCGCAGGAATCTTCATGCAGAACTGGATCGAGGGACCTCCAGACGCCGCAAAGCAACGCGGTGCGCTCGGCGGCGACATCGACGGCATGGCTGCCGAGTACGTTTTGCTGAATGAGCAGGGGATCGTTGAGATTCCTTCGAATCTGAGCTGGGAAGCCGCCGCGACACTGCCATGCGCTGGCGTTACCGCATGGAATGCTCTCGTTCGCGCCGGCAAAATCAAGGCTGGCGATACGGTCCTGATACAAGGCACCGGCGGCGTCTCCCTCTTCGCGCTGCAATTCGCGAAATTGATGGGAGCCCGCGTCCTCGGCACCTCATCCAGCGACGAAAAGCTTCGTCGCGCCGATTCCCTCGGACTCGACGCCGCAATTAACTACAAAACGACCCCTGACTGGGCCGCATGGGTGCTCGAGCAAACCAACGGTATAGGGGTCGATCTCGTGGTCGAGGTGGGCGGAGCCGGGACATTCCAGCAGTCTCTCAAGGCCGTACGTGTCGGCGGAGTTGTGGCGCAAATCGGCATACTCAGTCAATCGGCTGAGGCGTTTAGCATCTTTCCGATTGTGCATAAGCAGGTGCATCTTCAGGGAATCTACGTTGGCTCTCGAGATGACTTCGAAGAGATGAACCGTGCAATCGTCCTGCGTTCGGTTCAACCTGCCGTGGACCAGATATTTGGGTTCAAGGATCTTCCAAAGGCGCTGCGCACGGTGGAGTCGGCATCGCATTTCGGTAAGTTGGTGATCCGCGTCGACCATTAACAATTTATTGATCCAGGCAACTTTTTTTCCCACAAGACATCCAACACTTGCGGTTTCTCTGCCTTCGGGACCTGGTTTTTTCTTTCGATCTGACAATTTGGCGAAAGGGAGAAGGGAGTCCATGTGATGAGTGTCCTCCGCGCGATATTCTGCTTTTTCTATGAGATTCTTTTCGGCTGCAGCCACAGTCATCTGACACGAATCTTCACACTGCAGGAAGAAACCTACAGGGTCTGCCTGGACTGCGGTGTTCATCTTCCTTATTCCTCTGACACGATGCGTCCTTTAAGGGCGCGCGAATTGCGCCGGTTGAAAGCTGCCCGCGCTGGCGAACTCAAAATCTTGCCTTCTGCCCTTTCAAGTCCCGCGCTCCAGGCAGTGGAGCGCAAATCAGGCGCAGCCTGATCGGGCCCCCTCCATTCTTGCCGCGATGTTTCCTGGCATTTCGACCTCTCTTAGCTTGCCTTTGGTTAGAGAGGTCTAAGATAATCGGTAGGTCCGTTTTCCACTCCCCCGCCGATTTCTTATGCCTGACCGTTTTTGCCCAAGAATCGCGTTGGCATCTGCGTCCCTGCTGCTTCTCGTAGCCGGATGCGGAACCAGCCAGCTTGCAGGTATAGCTGCATCCTCTGGCGCAGTTTCCATTACGCCCTCGTCAACAACGGTAAGCTCAAACGGTCAGGTCAAACTCACTGCGTTGCTGCCCTCCGGCGACCCCGCTCCGGTCCACTGGACTATTTCTGCCGGAGAAAATGCTCCCTCTCTTGGACAGGGACACATTGACGCTTCTGGTGTCTATACTCCCCCTGGCGCGCTTTCGCGCAACAGCATCCTGGTACACATTCAGGCGCATCTCGACGGCAACGCATCTGCCATTGCAACGGCAGCCATCAGCGTCAATCCCGGATTTGTCCAATCGCTGCTGCCGCAGAACGCCGCGCTGACCGCCGGAGCCGCGCTCGAAGCCACTGCCGAAATTGCCGAGGTCAACGCGGGGTCGGTGAAGTGGGCGCTCAGCTCATCTCCTTCAGGCAATTCCGCTGCAGATACCCCTGCGACCCTGGGGGCTATCGATCGCGCCACGTGCCAGCACAGCATCGATCAATTCACCACCTGCAAGGTCACCTATACCGCCCCCGCTTTGCTTCCTTCAAGTGGATTCGTTTATCTCACCGCTTCGGTTAACGGAACTTCGATGACCACGCCGATGAAGATCCTCCTCAACAATGACGGCCTCAATAGTAGTCCCTCGACCAATCAGGCTCAGCAGGGCGGAGCCATCGCACTCGGGTCATCAGGCGGCAATGACAACGACTATGACACCTACCTCGACCGCTCCGGAAATCCCTATATCGCCGACTGCTGCGGTGGAACACTCGGCGCGCTTGTCGAAGACACAGCCCACAATCAATACATCCTCAGTAACAATCACGTCCTGGCAGAGTCCGATCAGGCGGTGATCGGCGACACCATCGACCAGCCCGGGCTCATCGACAACGGCTGCGTGCCCTTGAGCCATGCCAGTTCGATGCTCCGTCCTGTCGGCGCTCTGAAATACTTCGTTCCGCTAGCCAGTTCGCGCACCAATGTTGACGCGGCGCTCGCTGCTGTCGTGACCGGCGCTGTGGACCACAACGGCAGCATTCTCCAATTCGAAACCCCGAAGTCGAACAACTCCTCCCCGCTTGGCTCGGCTCCTCCCATGGCCGGAACCGGAGAAGCGCTCACAGCGGCAAACCTCGGCGCAATCGAGCTCGCCAAAAGCAGCCGTACAACCGGACTCACCTGCTCTTCTGTAGAAACCGTTGACCTCACCGTTCGCATCGACTATTTCAAAGATTGCGCAGAAACACAGCCATGGTATTCGAAAACCTACACAGGACAAATCGGCATCGGCGGAGACCACTTCTCTGACGCTGGTGACTCCGGCGCCCTGGTCGTTGATGCTGCAAACGCACAGCCGGTCGGGCTCTTCTTCGCCGGTGGCACCAACGGCGACGGAGTCGGACTGAGCGTCGCCAACCCGATCAGCGAGGTTCTCCAGGAACTCGGGACTGAGGCCGGCAACCGCTTTAGCGTCGTAGGAACAACCACCCCCCACAGGGTGGCCTGCATCCGTTACGACGATCCCTCGCATTCCCCACCCCCTGTGTTGCCCGTCTCACCCACCGAAACTGAGCGCGCGCAATTCGTCGCAGAAACGACAGGCGTCTTGCTCATAAATTCCGAAACCGGCATTCTCGCTGTGGCTCCAGGCAAGAGTCTTGACAATCCGGGCGAAGCGGCACTGATCATCTACGTCGACAGCTCGAAGCCGCATCCGAAGGTCCCCCTCATCTTTGATGGGCTTCGCACACAGGTCATTCCGACAGACGCCTCATCAATCGCCCGCAACACTGCCCCTGCCACACCTCCCGCCATGACCGGTATTCATCTTTCTGACTCAACACTCGCCGCGGCCGAAACCGCGGTCCGCGAATACGCGTCTGGCCTCATGACAGACCCTGCCATCTTTGGTCTTGGTGTCTCACAAAGTCACGACAGTCCATCCGACGCCGCTTTGCTTGTGCTCGTAGATTTAAATCGTGACCCGCATTCCATGCCGGCAACCCTTGCCGGCTTTCGCGTGCGTTATATGCGCCTGCACCGCTTCCATGTCACTCAGTCGAAGTCCGCTGGCTCGCATTCTGCTTCGAGCTGTTCGCTTAAGGGACTTACGCCTGACGGCAGTGTTCGGCCGGCTCTCAATCTGCCCGAAAACGAGCAGCCCGCCGATTGAGTCTTAGCGGGCCGACTCAACGCTGATCAGTCTGTCCTGTTCTGTGATCTGTTTCTCCGGCCGCGAATTTTCACCGGGCACCGCGGGCAGAAAAACCATAAAGACCGTCCCGCCTTTTCCGTCTCTGCCCCGAACTCGGCTTCGCACCCGGATCTTTCCTTTGTGCTTGTTCACAATTTCTGCGCTTACCCAGAGGCCCAGCCCCGTTCCTACCGTTTCCTTCGTCGTGAAAAACGGCTCAAAGATGCGCTCCCGTATCTGCCGTGTCATCCCCGATCCGGTATCTCCCACGGTGACTCTCACGCCTCCGTCTCGGGCGTGCCGCACGCGGAGCATCAATCGGCCGCCGTCAGGTGTCATTGCGTCCAGCGCGTTACCTGTGAGGTTCGCAAACAGTTGCCGCAATTCCCCCGCGAAGCAGAGCAGCCCCACATGCGGCTCATACCGGCGAACCACCTCCACATGCAGCGCCGCCACGCGCCCCTGCTGCAGCGTCAGAATGGAGTCAAGCAGATCGCTCACACTGGTGAGACTCGGCGTGGTCGGTTGCCGGTAAAAGCGCAACATCTGTTGCGTAATCTCGGAAACCCGCGCCAGCTCATGCTGTGCCTGATCTGCATATTGCGCTGAGGCCTTGTCCAGCGGCCGCTGCCGGATCAGATACACCAGGTTCGTAATCGACTCCAGCGGGTTATTGATCTCGTGCGCAATCGTAGCCGCCAGCTTGCCCGCCGCCGCGAGCTTCTCCGTTCTGCGAAGCGTATCTTCAGTCCGCCGCCGCTCCGATGTATCCACCAGAATCACGCCCACCCACCGCACAACGTGCGCTTCGGTACGGACCGGATAAATATTCGCCAGCCAGCTCCGGATTTCCGAGCGTTCGTTCGCTCCGCTCAGCAGCTCCAGGTCCTGCACAGCGTGCCCCTCGTCGAATACCTTCCCGATATTTTCTTCCAGCGCCTTCGCAATGCGCGTTTCGAATATTTCTCCCACAGTCCGTCCCAGATGCCGGTTTACCGGCAGCCCATTCATCGCCGCGAGAAACTGGTTCACCCGGACAAACCGCAGGCGCCGGTCGAAAAACGCGAATCCAATCGGCGCATTTGCCAGCATTGAATCGAGAAGGGCCAGCGCATCGCTCAAACCGGTCCGCTGCTCATGCATCGACGCGACCATCAGGTTGAAAGCCGTAGTCAGGTCTGCCGCCTCGTTTGTCGCCCTCACCTGCAGCGGAAAGCCTCCTGTATCCTCCGGATTGCGAATGAGCGCCCGAGTCGCCTGCATCAAAGTGCTCAGCGGCTTTGTAATCGATCGGGCCATCAGGCTGGCAAGCACGGTGCATCCGGCTACTCCGAACAAAGCCGAAAGCAGTGTGTAGAACAGGAGCTTGTCGAGTTCTGCCCGATCCAGCGACTCGTCCGGATAGATCCACACATAACCTCGTGTGAGCCCATCCAGCCGCACCGGTGCAACTGCCTCCCTTGCGCCATCATCAAGCTGAAATATCGTCGCCGAGGTGAGCTCCCGCAGGTATTTCCGCTCGGCGGCCGATAACGTCAGTCTGCCCGTCGCTTCCGGATCGCTGCTCACAAGCGTGCGCCCTTGCCGATCGGTGATTTGCACAGCTTTTATTCCCGGAGCATCGCGCAGAGTATTCACGACGCTTCTCATAGAATCGATTTTCCCCGCCTCAAGGCCCCCGCCCAGTTGGGCCGCCAGTGACCTGGCCTGGAACTCCAGTCTTTGCTCGGTGCGTGAATGCAATTCCGTCCTTTGTTCACGAATCAGAGCTACCGAGAAAGCTGCCAGCACCAACACTTCAAATACAATCAGGCCAGCCATCAATTGGCCACGGATCGTGCGTGGTCTCAACATCGCCATCTCATTCTGTCTGGCTTACGTCTCGTTTGACCCTGTCGTCAGAGCAACGGCATCGATTGGAGTTTCCGCCGCAGACATGCGCTCCAGCTTCCGCTCCCCCAGTTTTCGCTCCCCCAGTTTTCGCTCTAAGTCTGCCGCAATCTGCCGCCCGTGGAAGCGTCCGTTCTCGATAAAAATCTCATTCGTCCGTGAGCCAGCAACAATCACTCCGGCAAGATAGACTCCCGGCACATTGCTCTCCAGGCACTCTGCGTCACAGACCGGCTGCATGTCCTTGCCATCCAGTCGCACGCCGAGTGCGCGCAGAAACGCAAAATCCGGATGATAACCGGTCAGCGCAAATACATAGTCGTTGGGAAGCTCCCTGATGCCCTCAGGCGTTTCGATCCTCACCGTATCGGCCTTGATTTCCATCAGTCGGCTCGAAAAATGCGCAGCAATCTCACCGTTCTTGATGCGGTTTTCGATGTCCGGCAGGATCCAGTACTTCACATGCCTGTGCATCGAGGGGCCGCGGTGCACCAGGGTCACTCGCGCGCCGTGCCGCCAAAGTTCTAGCGCGGCAATCGCCGCCGAATTCTTTCCGCCCACCACCACCACATCCAGATCGTAGTAAGGGTGAGGATCGTCGTAGTAATGGTTCACCTTGGGCAGTTCTTCGCCGGGGATATTCAAATAATTCGGCCGGTCGTAGTATCCCGTCGCAATAATCAGCTTGCGCGAGCGCAATATCTCCTCGCGCCCGAACCGGTCCCGGGTTAACACGCTGAAATCCCCATCGTGTCCAGTCACCGTCTCGACAGTCCGGTACTGCCGCACGTCCAACTCATAGAACTCTGCCACCTTGCGGTAGTACTCCAGCGCCTCATTCCGGTTGGGCTTTTGATTCGGGCTGGGGAATGGAATATCGCCAATCTCCAGCAGTTCCGGAGTCGTGAAGAACGTCATGTGCGATGGGTAGTGATAAATCGAGTTGCACAGGCACCCTTTGTCCACCAGAACGCTGCGAAAGCCGGAGCGTTGCACCTCGATTGCGCACGCCATTCCTGTCGGCCCTGCTCCGATAACCAGCACGTCGAAGACCGGCCCGTTGTTCTCTTCGTCGCTCATGGTATTAGCTTAGACGAATTGTCCTGTTCCATTCTATTTGCCAAACGGTTGTCCCTCTGTGTTCCTCGCGTCCTTTGTGGTGAAGGACATCTCCACCGGAAGGCGCGGTGTACAAGGTTCGTTTAACCTGAAAATGGAGACAGATATGGCCACCATCCGTCAGGAAGACCTGATCGCGAGCGTAGCGGACGCGCTGCAATACATCAGCTATTACCACCCCGTTGACTACATCAAGAACCTGGCCCGCGCCTACGAGCGTGAAGAATCGCCCGCAGCAAAAGACGCCATGGCGCAGATCCTGGTCAACTCGCGCATGTGCGCCGAAGGCCACCGCCCCATCTGCCAGGACACCGGCATCGTCACTGTCTTCCTCAAAATTGGAATGGACGTGCGCTGGGATTCTGACCTGACCGTAGACGAAATGGTCAACGAGGGCGTGCGTCGCGCCTATCTGCATCCCGACAACAAGCTGCGCGCCTCCATCCTCGCCGATCCCGCCTTCACCCGCCGCAACACCCGCGACAACACGCCGGCCGTGGTAAATGTCCAGCTGGTGCGTGGCGGCGAAGTAGAAGTAAGGCTCGCGGCCAAGGGCGGAGGCTCTGAGGCCAAATCGAAGTTCGCCATGCTTAACCCCTCCGACTCGATCGTCGACTGGGTCCTCAAAACCGTTCCCACCATGGGCGCAGGATGGTGTCCGCCCGGCATGCTCGGCATCGGTATTGGCGGCACGGCTGAAAAGGCCATGCTTCTGGCCAAAGAGTCGCTTTTGGACCCGATCGATATCCAGGAGCTCATCGCCCGCGGCCCCGCAGACAAGCTCGAAGAGATGCGCATCGAGCTCTACCGGCGCGTCAATCAGCTTGGCATCGGCGCGCAGGGCCTCGGCGGCCTCACTACTGTCCTCGACGTGAAGGTTCGCGACTACCCCACCCACGCGGCCAATCTGCCCGTAGCCATCATTCCTAATTGCGCGGCCACGCGCCACGCGCATTTCGTCCTCGACGGCTCAGGCCCTGTGGCCCTCGATCCGCCCTCGCTCGAAGACTGGCCATCGCTGACCTACGATGTCTCCTCCGCGCGGCGCGTCAACCTCGATACCGTCACGCGCGAGGAAGTCGCCACCTGGAGACCCGGAGAAGTCCTCCTGCTCAGCGGCAAGATGCTCACCGGCCGCGACGCAGCGCACAAGCGCATGAGCGACATGCTGAACCGCGGCGAGAAACTTCCCGTCGAGTTCAGGGGACGATTCATCTACTACGTCGGCCCGGTCGACCCGGTGAGAGACGAAGTCGTTGGCCCTGCCGGTCCCACCACAGCTACACGCATGGACTCTTTCACCCACCAGATGCTCTCTGAGACGGGGCTGCTTGGCATGATCGGCAAGGCCGAACGCGGAGACTCCGCCATCCATGCCATCCGTGAACATGGCGCGGTATATCTCATGGCCGTCGGTGGAGCAGCTTACCTCGTATCCAAGGCGATCAAAGCGTCGCGTGTCGTCGCCTTCGAAGACCTCGGCATGGAAGCCATCTACGAATTCGAAGTGATCGACATGCCGGTGACCGTAGCCGTCACCTCCGATGGCATATCAGTCCATCACACCGCTCCGCAGGAGTGGCAGGCAAAAATCCAGTCGCGTCTGGCAGGAGTGCCGATTCTGGCGTGAACCGGCTGTTCCGCGGGCGAAGACTTATCCAGATCAGACCACGAGGACGGGAGCATCCATGGAAGACACGGACAGATGTTCGACTGCGGATTCAACTCCAATGGTTCGCCCGAGGGCCGCGAGGATCTCGCGGTCAAACTCGAAGGCCCCGGTGCGCGGCATGGTCGCGAGGTAATCGTGCGCTTTGGCCCAGGCAGCGTGGGATTCGTCGCGATTTCTCTCGAGCCAGCATACTGCGCAGCGAGCCATCCAATAGTCGCCGTTGAACCGGGTTGGCTTCTTAGCTTCCATGCGATCCCACCAGAGGCGAGCCTGGGCAGCATAGCACCGAGTTAGTACTTCCCCGAGGATGAAAGAAGTATGAAGTGTGGCGGGAATGCTGGTGGAGCAATCGTCATAGAGTGATGCGGCCTGAAGTATTTCGGTGAGGGCTTCCTGCGTTGCGCCATGGTCGAGATAGTACGTCTTCGCCAGTAGGTGCAGGTGAAGTTGCTGTCGTTTGGGGATCACGCCCGCGGCGAGCACGCGATGAATGGCATCGATGTCGAAGTTGCGAGGACGAAGCTGGGTAACGAGGGTAGCGGATGCGATTCGGTAAACCCGATCGAGGTCAGACCAGACACCGCCTCGGAGGATTTGCAGGATGCGCGCACCATCGGAATATCCGGCTGCCGTGCGCAGAGGAATGAGGTTGACGACCGCAGCCTGAAGCGAGATGGACCCAAACATGGCGAGTGGGAACCAGAGACTTTCGTACTGCGTGCCGATGAGGCTGAAGGCGATCCAGAGACCAGCTGCCCCCGCGATGAGGCTGGCAACGGGACCGGCGAGGACAACACACAGTTCGCGCCATTCCGGTTCGTCGGTGCGCTGGGGAACCGTAGCAGTCCCCCCTCCGGTGGTTAGGAAGCCGGCGGGATTGAAGAGAAACTGCCAGCGACCGCGATGGAAGCGCCACTGAAAAGGACCAGCGAAGAAGGCAAGAAGCTTTTGTCGGAAGGCGAGGCCGCAGAGTGTGTGACCAAGTTCATGCCACGCCGCTGCGAGAACCGCAGCCAAAATAAGTTCGAGCGTGCCCTTCATCCAGCCAGGGCGCGATAAACCTGCTTTCAAGGCCCAGAGCATCCAGGCATCGTAGATGAGAAAGAAGAGAACCGCGTCGGCAAAGACATAGATACGGTTCAGGAAAGAGATGGTGCCGTCTCCGGTTTGCGCGGCAGTGACCGAAGGGTTCTGAGCTCTCCTGTCGGCTGCGGGATCCCATTGCATGAAGGCGATTAGGATCAAGGCTCCCAGGCCGAGCAGAAGAGTGTTCATGGTTAGATTCTTAAAAAAAGACTCGTAACCGTGGCTCCAGAAGAACCAGGCAAAGAAGAATGGGCCGACTAGGTTGACCAACCCAAGCAGGAGATTCCACATGCGCCCGGAACGCCACTTTCTCCAGTAGGAAATGGCAGCGATTAGGAACAGGGTACCTGCCACCGGGAGGATAGCAGCAGAGGCAAGGAGGAGAGGATGGAACGAACCGTCGGGGCCGGTGAGCGTGTACGTATGCTTGCGGTAAAGAGTGAAGGAATCGAAAAGTACGGAAACCCCGACAAAAGCGAACAGCATCGCGAGGACAGAACGGACGGCACGCATTAAGATCTCCCAGCGGACGGTATCGGTTGGTCGACCGTACCATCGGGACGAATGCAGAGAAATACACCGAAGGCGTTAGCGCACAATGGCGCGGTAACCACGTTCATCGCTGAGCGACACGCACTGATCCGTACAGTGAACGTCTGGGCGCGCTCTGAGATCGAAATTGCGTGGTCGACAATCCGGAAGTGATTGTCCTAACCACACCAATGAGCGATGCGGGAGCAAGAACTCGATTTCATCTCAGGTGTGACATCGGCTCTGAGCTATTGCCGCCCGAATCTCCACACCACACCCGCATTGAATCCCAGGTTGTTCTGTATGGAGCTGCCGTAATTCGTCATCAGATAATTCGGCGTGAGGCGTATCGCAAACGTCGGCCCCAGGTTGTAGTCGATCGGCGCGCCGATGCTCAGGTTGAATACAGTGCCGTCGGGATACAGTCCGATTAGCGTTCCCGGCAGTCCGCCGGTATTGGTACTGAAATTTCCGTGGCCGAAGCCCACAAGTGCATTCGCGCTTGCCGCCCAGCGTTGGTGCATCACCAGGCGCGCCTGTGGCCCGCCCAGAAATGTGTACTGGCTGATGCTTGGATTGAAGACTTGGTACTGATTGATGTAGGTGAACGCCGTGCCGTAATAGCCGCGAAAATCCGCTGTGATGCCGATCTTGCCCCTGAAATAATCCGTGAAGCCTGCATTCCATGCAACCTCGTTTAAATGCTGCAGGTGAGGACCCGGGGTGAACCTGAGATATCCGCTGCCGCCGTACACTTCGTATTTGTGTGTGTACGTGTCCTGAATGATCTGCTGGACTCTAACTCTGCGCCGCGCTCTCACGCGCTCTTGTGCCTGCCGCAGAACCTCCGACCGCTCCGCCGGCGTCTGCTGCGTAGTCTGAGCCTGCGGCTGAGTTTGTTGCTGCTGATTCGTGGTGTCCTGAGCCGGCAGGGCCGCCGGAGTCAAAATTAAAGCCAGGGCCAGAATTCCCCAACGCTTTCCAAATTGCATGAACCGTGATGCCTCCACTACCGCTGTCTCGGGGGGTTAGTAAGAAAAGTAAACCTTTGCACTCCTGTATTAAATCACTTGATAGCCCGACTCTGCCGTGCTTTCCTGTGATGGGACGGCCCTCTGCGTCCCGGGCGCACAATATTTCGTCAATCGAGAGCGTGATCCAAGATGAAGGGCTTTTTGTTGGGACTGATCCTCGGACTGCTGGCGATTCCGCTCGCCGTATATCTTCATTTCCGGTTCGGCACGCCCCCGGTGGCCACTGCCGACGCTCCATACTGGTTCGAAAGGACCGTCGTCCAGGTGCCTCTGCACGCCCGCATTGACAAGGAAATGCCGAAGACCGCTCCCATCGAGCCCAGCGCCACCAACCTCGAAGCTGGCTCACACATCTACCGCCAGCAGTGCGCAGCCTGCCACGGCCTTTATGGTCGCCCCTCCTCCTTTTCCTCGCACATGTTCCCGCAAGCCCCCCAGCTCTGGGCGCCGCACGGCGACGGAGTCGTCGGCGTCAGCGACGATCCGCCCGGCGAAACGTATTGGAAAGTGGCGAACGGAATCCGTCTCAGCGGCATGCCGGCATACAAAGACGTCCTGAGTGAAACCCAGATGTGGCAGGTAAGCCTCCTGCTCGCTAACGCCGACAAACCGCTCCCCCCCGCCGTTCTTACTTTGCTCAAGGAGCCGCTGGACCTCGATCCCGCACCGGCCGGAGTACCCGCACTCTCGGATGCTCCGCCGCAAAAAATCACCGATCAGGACATCAAGTCCATGCCTTCACCTATCCCGGCAGACGAGCAGCACTGATGCAGTCCTGCCCTTGAGCCCTTCAGTATTTCGACTTGACCGTGTACGTCGCTCCGAAGGTGAACTGGAACGAGTTTCGATCCGGCGGCGGTAACGCCGGCCCCGGATTATTCAGGTACGTGTCCAGCGTCCCAGCCGTGAGTGCCAGGTTCTTGTACGCGGGAAGCGACAGCGTGTTTGACTCTCCGACTGACCATGCTCGCGTATTGTTGTACGCCGGAATGTAGGCTACTTGCTGGTTGAATATCATGCCACGGGGCAGCTTCAGAAAGTAAATCGCAGCGAACGTCGAGCCGATCAGGTTCTGGTTCACTCCATCCGTGGCATTGATAAAGCTCTGCCGCTCGTACTGCACCGTGCCCTTGAGATCTAGCTCCTGTTTGGGACTCCTGATCGCCGTCCAGCCTATACCGCCACCGTAAATTTGCTGCAGGTCAAGCCCTTGGCTGAAATTGTGATCGAACGCTGCCTGACCCAGTACATATAGGCTTCGAGTGAAGTACTCATCGCGCTCCGCGTCAGCGTGGTAGAGCGCTGTCTTCGTCGTGGTCGATGGATAGAACACCCCTCCGGAGATGTACGACTTTTCTGTGATCTTCCCGTACGATCCGGTGAAATCAGCCGTCGTTCTATTCCGCGGATTCAGCCACGACACAGTCGGAATCACCCGTGCCATCGCCAATGCTCCATTGAACGAATACTGCTTCTGGGTGGCCTGTACAATCGTGGCTCCCGCCGTTGCTGCTCCATTCCATCCGGTAAAGAATCCCGGCTCCCGCCCCAATTGTTTGTTCAGCGTTGCCTGATCGACAATATACGTCGCATCCTTTACGGGAATCGGCGTTACGGCTCCATTGTTCTCTGGATGCACCGTCACCGTATCTGCAGTCGCCGTAATCGTGCCCTGCGGCACGTTCGACGGAATCCCCTTGCGCGCAGTAGCCGTCACGCTCTTGTTGAGCACCGCCACCTTGGTCTGCGTATGCAGTTCCTTGATCTTGCCCCATTCGATAGTGATGTCACCGACC
>JAFAMZ010000090.1 GCA_019232935.1 Silvibacterium sp. | reverse complement strand
GGCGGCCCAGCTTTGTCACTCCTTGGTTGTGCACACTGCGTACCAAAAGGCTGCAGCATGTCCAAAGATTTACCGCCTCATCTTCATTCCTGTATTTACAGTGAGATATAACTCGTGCGGGTCAGGCCAATCTTTAGCTTGCTTTGCAGCTGGTATCCAATCGGATACTCGCGGGTAACGTTTCGATCCCTGACGCGTGACCGAACTTTACCTCTTCCCCGAAAGGTATGGACGGGTGGCCTACCCTTCACTTATCACAATCCGAGGGTGCCCCATCCTGAGCGCAGCGAAGGGTGGGAAGCAACCCCCTCGATTCGCCTGACAACTCCAGCCCCACATCGCGAGACCGGGGTCCCCGCGGAGAGGTCTTCGTCCGTGGGGTGGGAGCCCGGGTAGAAGAGCGGGGCTTGCTAGCCCCGCGTCACAGCCCGGTCCGGAGGACCGCCCTCACTGCCGGTAGGCTGGAGCGCAGCCGAAGGCGAAGCGACCAGATGTAGGCTCGACTCGAAGGCCAAGCGCCCGAATTCAGGCCGGAGATAGAACCAAAGCGACGTCCAATCGACTTTGTCCCACCCATATCCGATAATCGACTAGAGGTGGCTCGCGATGACGATCCAGGTTGAACTCAGTCCGTAAAAAACCGAAGCCATGCTCGCCGCGCAGGCCGCTGCGCGCAGCATGGACGTGCCGACCTACGCCGCCACGCTTCTCGAACAGGCCGCGCAACCCGCCGCACCTGAATTCGATCTGAATAGTCATCAGCGGCCATCCGGCAGAAAGAGCCTCGCCCAGCTATTTGCCGACTCGCCGTTTAAAAGTCTGAATTTGCTGCCACCGCGGATGAAAATCACACCCTACAATCTTCATGAAGGCTTTTCCTGATCCAGGCAGCTCCTGGTCCTCAACCAAAAAGCTGCAGGCATCGCTGAAGCTTTCCCACTTCTCCCATCAAGCCTTTATGCCGATGGTTCGCGCAAAGGATGGAAAAGGGAAGTCATGAGCCTCTTCGAACCTGTCCCCGATCTCAAGACAGGCGCACCCGTCCCAGCTCCACTCGCCGACCGCATGCGTCCTCGTAATCTCGACGAGTACGTCGGACAGCAGCATCTTCTTGCGCCCGGTAAACCCCTTCGCGTGCAGATCGAGCGCGATGACGCCGCATCGATGATCTTCTGGGGGCCTCCCGGAGTGGGTAAGACCACGCTTGCCAGGATTATCGCCAACGTTACCCGGGCCAGCTTTATTCAGTTCTCGGCCGTACTCTCCGGCATCAAGGAGATCAAGCAGGTCATGTCGGATGCCCAAAAGGCAGCCAAATACGGTTCGCGAACCATCCTGTTTATCGACGAGATTCATCGCTTCAACAAGGCCCAGCAGGTCGCGTTCCTGCCCTACGTCGAGCAGGGCACTATCTGGCTGGTCGCGGCGACCACCGAGAACCCCTCCTTCGAAATAATCTCCGCGCTGCTCTCCCGGTGCCGCGTCTGCACCCTCCACGCCCTCACCGAAGACGAAGTTCTTGTCCTCCTTACCCGAGCCCTCACCGACACCGAACGCGGCCTCGGCTCTACGCGCATTGCAGCCAGCGAAGAGACCCTCGGGCTACTGGCCTCCTACTCCAGCGGAGACGCCCGTTCTGCCCTCAATGCCCTCGAAGTTGCCGCCAAGCTGGCCCAGGCACGGGGCGCCAAAACCATAGACAAGGAAATCGCGACCGAGGCCCTCCAGCAGCGCGTCCTCCTCTACGACAAACAAGGCGAAGAGCACTACAACCTCATCTCGGCACTTCACAAATCGATCCGCAACTCGGACGCCGACGCCTCGCTCTATTGGCTCGGCCGCATGCTCCAGGCCGGCGAAGATCCCTTGTACATTGCCCGGCGCCTCGTGCGCATGAGCATCGAGGATATCGGACTCGCCGCTCCCGAAGCGCTCAACATTACGCTCGCCGCTCGCGATGCCGCGGATTTTCTCGGCTCACCCGAAGGCGATCTGGCGTTGGCAGAGGCGGCTGTTTATCTCGCGCTGGCCCCCAAATCCAACGCTCTTTATACGGCTTACGCAGACGTCCTCTCCGACATCGAGACAACTCGCGCCGAGCCCGTTCCGCTCCATCTTCGCAATGCCCCCACCGGGCTGATGAAGTCCATGGGATACGGCAAGGGCTACCAGTACGCCCATGACGAAGAAGATCGCATCGCCGACATGGAATGCCTTCCCCTGAGCCTCGCCGGGCGCAGGTGGTACCACCCCACCACCGAAGGCCGCGAGAAACTCCTCGCCCAGCGCATGGAAGAAATCCGGACGATCCGGGCAGGGAAGCGCAAGACATCGAAGCGCGATTAGGGACTAGCGCGGTGTCTCCAGCTTCGGACCCGAATCAGACTGCAGCTTCGCAGCGGTTTCGGATTCACGACTGGCCTCAGCCGTTTTGCCCATTGCCCTGTAAGCCTGTCCCAGAAGGCTGTGAGTCATATAGTTGTTCGGATCCATGCCTTTCGCCCGCTCAAGATACATAGCCGCGCTTACCGGATCCTGCTGCTTCAACATGACCTTTCCCAGCAGGATGTACGGTCCCGTCGAGTTTGGCTCCAGCAGAACAGCCTGTTGCAGCGCCTGCAGAGCTTTCTGATACTGGCCTGCCCGCGTGTAAGCGTCTCCCAGCCGGTCGTAGATCCCCCCATATAGCGGATTCAGGTCGCGCTCTTTTTCGAATTCCGCTATAGCGCCGTCAACATCCTGCTTTGCCAGCGCGATCTCACCTAATAATTGCCGGACAAGCGGCAGCCGGGGATCCAGTTCGGACGCCTTTTTCGCATATTCCTGTGCAACCGGCAAAAACTCGTGCCGCAGCAGCATCCGTCCTGCCAGCAGATATGCCGCTGCCGAGTCCGGCTCGAAACCAAACTGCCGCGCAAACGCGCGGCGCGCATCGTCGTAGCGTCTTGTATCGAGATAGCAGAGGGCCAGCACGTAACTGGGGTCGACCTTGGTACCCGGCGCCCACTCATGGATTCCCTCAAGAACCGGTATCGCATCCGCAGGCCTGCCCAGCCGGAATAACGTCAGGCCACGATATTCCGCCGCTTCGATGTCCTTGCTGTTCTGTTCGAGCGCTTTGGCCAATGCCTGATCGGCCTGAGTAAAATCGCCCTCGGCATAAAGAGCAATGCCTTTCAGACGCTCCAGCCCCGGCATGGCGGGTTGCTGCGCCTCTGCAACCTCTAACTGCCGCAGCGCGTCCTTTGTTTGGCCGCGGTCGATCAGCTTCTTCATCGCCGCCAGATCGATCGACGCCTGCGGCGAAGGATTCTCCGGCGAAGGCGCCTGCTGAGCCATCGCGAACGCAGCAACAGACGCAGTCACAACAACCAATAGTAACCGTAACAGGTACATAACTTTATTTGAGATTCGCAATCGCAACTCCGACGAAGGAATCGGCACAGCCGTAATAAAGAAACCACTTGCCCTTGAACGCGACCAGGCCCTCCGCGAAGGTCGTTCCCGCAGCGTACTGGCCGGTCTTCTCAAACGGCAGTTCCGGCTTCAGAAAGGGCTTCTCAGCCCGCGCCAGCAGCCTCGACGGGTCATCCGCGGCAAACAGCGCCTCGCCCGTCGCATAGGCGTTCGCTCCGAGTTCCGGGTCGCCATTCTCGGGATCGTTCTTTCCATTATTCATCACCACAATACCGCGCTCCGTCAGCACAGGTGGAGGTCCGACTTCGGGGAACCCGCTATCGAAATGTACCGGCCGCTTCGCAAGCACGACGAGAGGCTTGCCCTCCTTATCTTCCACTGGCGTCCAGTGAATCAGGTCTCCAGAAGTTGCGAGGTGAATCTCTCCCTCGCCCCAGTACATCCAGTACTTGCCGTTGATTTGTGCGGCGATCAGCCGTCCCTCCTTGAGCCGCGTGACGATTCCCGCTGACTTGTACTTGAGGGCTGCATATTTGCCGCTCGCCACATCCAGAAATGCCGGCCCGAACTTCTTCCACTGAATCAGGTCTGTCGACGTCGCAATCCCGACCGAGTACGTGACGCGATTCCACTGCGTATAGGTCAGAACATAAGTCCCGCCTTCGCTCTCGACAATCCTGGGATCCTCCACACCGCCCGGCCACTCCCGCTCTTTTTGGCTGTCATCGGCAGGGAAGAGCACCGGAGTCGCCGAGCGTTTGAAATGGATGCCGTCTTCGCTTTCCGCCAAACCCAGCCGTGACGTATGTCCGCCGATCTCGTTCGCACCGGTGTTATCTTCAGCCCGATATAGAACATAGACTTTGCCGTTCCTCACAACCGCCGCTGGATTGAACGTGTGCAGAGCCTCCCAGTGAACCGGCGTCTTCGTCACGGGATCGGCGAACGTCGACTCCGGCCGCGGCGCGATCACGGGATTACCTTCGGTTGGCCGAGCGAACGGCGCGATCTGCCAGGCATGCTCGGTCGGAACAGGCTGTGCTCCTGCGCCGGCAATGCCACTCGCGCAGGCAATCCATAAGAAGACGTTTCGCAGTGCCTCGATTCGAGGCGCGCCAGTCCTCAAAGATTCCTCCTCCAAAAATTTGAGGGGAGCCGCAGCTCCCC
>JAFAMZ010000375.1 GCA_019232935.1 Silvibacterium sp. | reverse complement strand
AGTCTCAAATGTACGCGACACTTATGCCGCGTTCGTCTGCTCTTCTTCGCGCAGCATGGCGAGCAAGCCGGCCGTAACATCACTGAAGACTTTGCGCCGCCGGTGGACAATCCGTACCGGTCGGAAGAGCTCGGCCGGCTGCAGCCGCAGGCCCACCAGCCGTCCTTGCTCGATGTCTTCGCGCATCACACGCTCCGGCATAATGCTGATACCGGCGCCATGCGCCACTGCCTCCTTGATCATTTGCAGATTGTCGAAGCGCAGCGCTATGTCCACATTTACTTTGTAGTCGCGCAGATACCGCTCAATCTGGTCCTGAATCGGAAGATCATCGTCGAAGCCGACAAACGTTTCACAGTCGAGATCCTGGGCCACAATCGCCTCGCGGAGCGCCAGTGGATGTTGCGCGGCGACCGCCACCACCATCTCTTCATCCCGCCAGGGCAGGGCAATTACTTCACGCGACGATTCGGCATAGCTCATCAATCCGAGATCCGCCTGATCCAGTTCCACTGCTTCCCACACGCGCTCCGGCCGCAGATAGGAAACCTGCAGTTCGCCATCCGGGAAGCGCGCTGCAAATCGCGCCTCGATCTGGGACATCTCCGAAAGCCCGACTGAATAGATCGCCGCCAGCCGCGCTACGCCGCTCGCACGCTTGCTGAGCGAATCGAGCGAGGCGCGTACTTCTTCGTGCCGGCGCAAGACGTCGCGGCAGTATTCGGCATACAGCTTGCCCGCCGGCGTAATCGTGAGCGGCCGGGTGCTGCGATCGAATAGGGGAACACCTAGTTCCCGTTCGGCTTCCTGCAAAGCCTGACTGGCCGCCGATTGGCTGATATCGTTGAGCCGGGCGGCTTTGCTGACGCTGCGATGATGCACTACATCGCGAATCAGACGGAGATTCTCGAAAGTCACGACTCCAGAAACTATACCATAAGAAAAATCGATATTGCGAGGATGCAAATTCAATTTGACCGATAGTGCGTTGGTCGCTATACTTGAACCTTATCCCTCCATTCGTCTCGAGGAGATGGAAGTGTACCCAGTCGATACCGCCAACCAGTTACCCACCGCGCAGGGGTTGTATGACCCCGCAAACGAGCACGATGCCTGCGGCATCGGTTTTGTTGTCAACATCAAGGGCGAAGCGTCGCACGATATCGTTCTCAAGGGTCTCGAAATCCTGCTTAACCTGCAGCACCGTGGCGCTTGCGGCTGCGATGCCGAAACCGGCGACGGCGCCGGCATTCTCATTCAGATTCCGCATGAGTTTTTCGCTCGTGAAGTAAAAGCCCTCGGGTTTTCACTACCCGCGCCCGGCAAGTACGGCATCGCCATGTGTTTTCTCCCGGTCGAGCGGCAGCAGCGGCTCGCCTGTGAAGGCCTGCTGGAAAAGATCTCGCGGGAAGAAGGCTTGACCGTTCTAGGCTGGCGCGATACGCCGGTCGACGTCGACGCCATCGGGCGAGTGGCGCGCGCCTCCCAGCCGTATATCGAGCAGTTTTTCGTCGAATCCCCCGCCGATCTCAGCCAGGACGAGTTCGAACGCAAGTTGTTCCTGGTTCGCAAGCGCGTCGAAGCGGCCGTCGCCGCGTCGGATATGCGCGAGAAGAGCTTCTTCTACCTTCCGTCGTTCTCTTCGCGAACCATTATCTATAAAGGACTGCTGCTGGCAACGCAGATCGGGGAGTTCTATAACGAGCTGCTCGATCCGGCGACGAAGAGCGCCATGTGCCTTGTCCACCAGCGGTTTTCGACGAACACGTTCCCGACCTGGCAGCTCGCGCATCCCTTCCGCTACCTGTGCCACAACGGCGAAATCAACACGGTTCGCGGCAACACAAACTGGATGAACGCGCGCGAGTCGGCGATGGCCTCGCCTTACTTCCCGGATATCAAGAAGCTGTTCCCCATCATTCAGCCGGGTGTGAGCGATTCGGCCGCACTCGACAACGCCGTGGAAATGCTCACGCTGAGCGGGCGTTCCTTGCCGCACGTGATGGCCATGCTCATTCCGGAAGCGTGGGATGCGGATGTAACCATGTCGGCGGAGAAGCGTGCGTTCTATGAGTACCACGCATCGTTGATGGAGCCGTGGGACGGTCCCGCCGCAGTGGCGTTTACCGATGGCAAGCTCATTGGAGCCACGCTCGATCGCAACGGCCTGCGGCCGGCGCGCTATCTCATCACCAAAGACGGTCTGCTGGTGATGGCCTCCGAAACCGGTGTTCTGCCCTTCGAAGCCGAGGAAATCGAGTACAAGGGCCGCCTGCAGCCGGGCAAGATGCTGCTCGTCGACCTCGAGGAAGGGCGCATTGTTCCCGACGAGGAGATTAAGCACCAGCTTGCAACGCGGCAGCCGTATGGGAAGTGGCTTGAAGAGAATCAGATTACGCTCGAAGCGCTGCCTGAGCCGGTCCGCGTGCAGGGCTCCGATCATGAAACCGTGCTGATGCGCCAGCGCTGCTTCGGCTACACGGATGAAGATATCCGTCTGCTGATCACGCCGATGTCGGCCGAGGGACAGGAGCCGGTCGGTTCCATGGGAACCGATACACCGCTCGCTTGTCTTTCCGATAAGCCGCAGTCGCTGTTTAATTACTTCAAGCAACTCTTCGCGCAGGTAACCAATCCGCCCATTGATCCGATTCGCGAAGAGCTCGTGATGTCACTGACGAGCTACATCGGTCATGAGCGGAACATTCTCAGTGAAGATCCCGAGAACTGCCACACGCTCAAGATGCCGCACCCGGTTCTGACGAACCGCGATCTCGAAAAGCTGCGTCGCGTCTCGCGCGGCGACCTGCTGGCCTCGACACTGCCGACCATTTTCAGCGTGCTCGAAGGCGAAGCCGGTTTGAAGCGTGCGCTCGACGGCCTGTGCCGCCGCGCCTCGCTCGCCATCAAAGCGGGTTACACACTGCTGATTCTTTCTGACCGCGGCATTGACGAAGAGTTCGCTCCGATTCCGTCTCTGCTGGCGCTCACGGCGGTGCACAATCATCTCGTTCGCGAGGGCACGCGTACCGGCGTTGCACTGATTATCGAATCAGGCGAACCGCGCGAGATCATGCACTATTGCCTCTTGATCGGTTACGGCGCCAGCGCGATTAACCCCTATCTCGCGATCGAGAGCATTGAGGAGCTGGCTGCTTCCGGCGAATTGCCGAACGGCATCACACCCGAGACCGCAGTAAAAAATTACATCAAGGCGGTCGACAAGGGACTTCTAAAGGTCTTCTCGAAGATGGGCATCTCGACGCTGCAAAGCTATCGCGGCGCCCAGGTGTTCGAGGCGATCGGACTCAACAAGGGTCTCATTGATCAATACTTCACCGGTACGGCCTCACGCATTGAAGGCGTCGGTCTGGATGTTATCGCAAAAGAAGCGATCTCCAAGCACGAATTCGCGTTTCGTCCAATCTCTGATTTCGAGCCGGAACTGGCCATCGGCGGGAATTATCAATACCGTATCGGCGGCGAACGTCATCTGCTGAACCCACTCACGGTCAGCAAACTCCAGCATTCGGTGCGCCAGCAGAGCTTTGCGACTTTCCAGGAATACTCGAAGCTTATTGACGAGCAGAATCGAGAACTCTGCACGTTGCGCGGCCTGATGCAATTGAAAACGATCCCGCATGCGATTTCGCTCGACGAGGTCGAGCCCGCGAGCGAGATCGTCAAACGGTTCGCGACGGGCGCCATGTCATTCGGCTCGATCAGCATGGAAGCTCACCAGACGCTTGCCATCGCGATGAACCGCATCGGAGGACGCTCGAATACGGGCGAGGGCGGGGAAGACGAAGCCCGATTTGTCCCGCTGCCA
>JAFAMZ010000216.1 GCA_019232935.1 Silvibacterium sp. | reverse complement strand
GCGGCGCGGCGCGACCGCGTCCAGGCCGCGCTCCAGGAGACCATTGACGAGATCGCCACCCGCCGCGGCGTATCAGTCAAGATTGAAACCATTAACTCCGATCCTCCCGCTGAGTCATCACCAGAGATATTGGCAGCTCTGACCGCCGCTTGTGAGTCCGAGGGGATAGTCTACCGAAGGATGGTTAGCCGCGCTTATCACGATTCATCGTTTATGTCGCAGATTGCCCCCATTGCCATGCTGTTCATTCCGTGCCGGGGAGGAGTGAGCCACAGGCCGGACGAATATTCCTCGCCCGAGGAGATCGGCCTCGGCGTCCGGGTGCTCGCACACACACTGGCGGCGCTCTCCGGCGCGCAACCGGTTTGACCGCAGAGGGACCCAATCCTTACCTTTAGAGAAGAACCCAACGCAAAGAGGCGCGCCTATGTTCATCCCTGTTCTCGATCTTGAGAAAGAGCCACTTCGCTTCGATGTTGCCTTTGACCCGGGAGCCATCGACTTTGGCGCGGAGGCCCATCAACGGGGGGCGCTCACGGTTCGGGGCCAGGCCGACCTGATCGAGGAAAAACGAATCGGCGAAGCCCGAGGCTCGCTGCGAACCGTCGAGGACATCCGTCTGCGCGGAAGCTACCAGGGGAAATTCGAGATCCCCTGCGCACGCTGCCTGGAGCCTGTCGCACACGAGCTCAAGGGCGAGTTCGACCTGCTGTTTCGCCCACTCGGTGCTGACGCCGACTCCCCCGAGCGCTCCGTCACGACGCCGGAGACGGAAATCGGTTATTATCAAGATGGCGGCCTTGCGCTTGAAGACGTGGTGCGGGAGCAGGTGTTTTTGTCCCTTCCCGCTCGCTCGCTCTGCGGCGAAGGCTGCAAAGGAATCTGCCTGCGCTGCGGCAAAAATCTGAACTCCGAATCGTGTACCTGCGAGTCGGCTCCGGTCGATCCTCGGTGGTCGGCGCTTTCAGACCTGGGCAGCCGGATGAAGACATAACCAGACGGTCCACCCGCCGGCGTTATTGGGACGCGTGAGGCTGGAGGGTGCAGACCGGAGCAAGGAAAGGAATCTGCAATGGCTAATCCAAAGCGGCGCCACTCCAAGGCCCGCACTGCCAACCGCCGCGCTCACGACGCGCTGACGGCGGCCAGTCTCTCTGAGTGTCCGAACTGCCACGAGCGCAAGCTTCCGCATCGCGCCTGCCCGAAGTGCGGCTACTACAAGGGCCGCGAAGTGCTCGAAGTCAAGGAAGCCAGCTAGCTTCGCTCGATGCTGATCGACATCGCTCTCGATGCCATGGGGTCGGACAAGGCCCCTGACCCGGAGTTGCGGGGAGCGATCCTGGCCTGCCGCCAGCTGCCAGTTAGGGTGCACTTGGTCGGCCCCGAGGACGTTCTGCGCCGTGGACTTTCGGCGGCGCTGGATGGCGAGCAGCTGCCGATCCATATTGTCCACGCCAGCGAACATATTGGGATGGACGAGAAGGCTGCGCACGCCGTCCGCACCAAGCGCGACAGCTCGATGCGTATAGGGCTGAAGCTCGTCCGCGAGAAGAGGGCTGCGGGTTTCATTACGGCAGGAAATACGGGGGCGGCTATGGCAACGGCCAAGATGGTGCTAGGCGCGCTTCCGGGAGTGGACCGGCCGGCCCTGGCGATGGTGGTGCCGACGCTGTCGGGCTCGCCGTCGATCCTTCTGGATGTGGGGGCGAATGTCGACTGCAAGCCGCAGAACCTCGAGCAGTTTGCCGTCATGGGCGATCTTTATGCGCGCAGCGTGCTCAAGATCAACCGTCCCCGCGTTGGCGTGCTGTCGGTTGGCGAGGAAGAGGGCAAGGGGAACGACCTGACCCGCGAGACCTATGCGCTGCTCAAGCAGCTGCCGATCAACTTTATCGGCAACGTTGAGGGCCGGGACATCTACAACGGCAACTGCGACGTTATCGTCTGCGACGGGTTCGTGGGCAATGTGGCGCTGAAGACCTCCGAAGGGCTGACGAAGCTGGTTCGGGAGATGCTGAAGGCCTCGCTGACGACGACGGTTACGGCGCAAGTTGGTGCGCTGCTCTCGCGCAAGGCTTTTAATGCGTTCAAGAAGCGACTTGATCCGTCGGAGTACGGCGGGGCACCCCTGCTGGGCGTTCGGGGCGTGTGCTTCATCGGGCATGGGTCATCGAATGACCGGGCCATCATGAACGGGATCCGCGTGACGGCGGAGTTTGCCCAGGCGGGAATCAACGAGCGCATTGAGCGCGAGTTCGCGCAGCGGCCTCAGTCTCTCAACTCGAATCCGGTTGGGGTGGCGTTGCAGTAGGAGGTATCCCTCCCTCCCTCCTTTGGATCTGTAACCGTTTCATCTCAAAGGACACCTTTGCAATCGTTTCATTGCAGGAAAGATACCCGTAATCGTTACATTCGAGGTATTTTACGAGCCAGCTTTTCTGGTAATCTTGTAAGCCATTCATTCCGTGCTAATTAGTTGATAAACCCTTGTTTTCAATGACTTAGCTGCAGACGGCTCGGAAAACGTTCATTCATCTCTGTGAGGCTTGCAGAATCGAAAATAAAAAGCCCAGCCGCTTTTGGAGGCCGGGCTTTTCTTATCCCTCTATTCTTATTTTACCGGATTGGCAGAAATTCTCCGCCAAAGTCACGGATTGGGTTCGGTGCGTCGGGTTGGATTATATTTCCCGTCCGAGGGCCCCAATTCCACTGGGTTTTTGTGGCCGAGCCTGAAGGCCCCTCTGTTTTGTGCCACATGACGCGGGGCTGAAAGGCCCGGGCCTAAAGGCCCTCTCCTTCGTGGCCGCCGCGACGCGGGGCTGAAAGCCCCGCTCTTCTACCCGGGCTCGCGACTTCTCACGCGGACACTGAAGCCCCGCTCTTCTACCTGGCTACCCCCGGCCTCGCGACTTCTTTGACCGCGCGCGCTGAGGTTCAATTCACAACAAGGCGACAGGGTAGACTTATCGGCGTAATCGTACAGACGTAAACTCTGATAACACCCGGGAGGGGCATGGATGAGCAAAGTGCGGGTGCTTGTAGGGACACGGAAGGGCGCGTTTATTCTAAGCGCAGATGGAAAGCGCCAGCAATGGGAGGTGAGCGGGCCTTTCTTTGGGGGATGGGAGATTTACCACGTGAAGGGGTCTCCGGTCGATCCTGACCGGCTCTACGCCTCGCAGACCAGCGGTTGGTTCGGGCAGATATTGCAGCGGTCGAGCGACGGCGGGCAGACGTGGGAGACGGCGGGGAACAAATTTGTATATGAAGGCTCGCCGGGAACGCACCAGTGGTACGACGGGACTCCGCATCCGTGGGAGTTCAAGCGCGTGTGGCATCTGGAGCCGTCACTGACTGAGCCGGATACGGTGTATGCAGGCGTGGAGGACGCGGCGCTGTTTCGGTCGCCCGACGGGGGGCAATCGTGGACTGAACTGGCAGGGCTGCGCGGGCATGGTACCGGGCCAGCCTGGCAACCCGGGGCCGGCGGGATGTGCCTGCATACCATTATTTTCGATCCGAGCAATGCGTTGCGCATGTTCATTGCGATTTCGGCTGCCGGCGCTTTTCGGAGCGAAGACGGCGGCCAGACCTGGAAGCCGATCAATCGCGGGCTCTATTCGAAGTACATTCCTAACCCCACGGCGGAGGTTGGCCACTGCGTTCATCACCTGGCGATGCATCCTGCTCGTCCGGGCGTGCTGTTCATGCAGAAGCACTGGGATGTCATGCGCAGCGATGACGCGGGCGAATCCTGGCGCGAAATAAGCGGAGACCTGCCGACGGATTTTGGATTCGTAATCGATGTACATGCTCATGAACCGGAGACGGTCTATGTGGTGCCGATCAAGAGCGACTCCGAGCATTATCCCCCTGATGGGAAGCTGCGCGTGTATCGCAGCCGCACGGGAGGCGGTGAATGGGAGCCCCTGACGAAGGGCCTGCCGCAGCGCGACTGCTATGTGAACGTCCTGCGGGACGCGATGGCGGTGGATCGGCTCGATTCCTGCGGCGTTTACTTTGGGACTACCGGCGGACAGGTATATGCTTCGGCCGACTCAGGAGACACCTGGTCACCGATTGTTCGCGACCTGCCTGCGGTGCTCTCGGTCGAGGTACAGACGCTGGCATGATTCGCGTGATGCTGCCACAGCATCTACGTACTCTTGCGCAGACCGGCAGTGAAATCGAACTCGCCATCGAGGGGCAGGTCACGTTGCGAGCTGTGCTCGATGCGCTTGAGGCGCGGTATCCGACGCTGCGGGGAACGATCCGCGATCAGACGACTCTGGAACGCAGGCCATTCCTTCGTTTTTTCGCGTGTGAGCAAGACCTGTCCCACGAGCCGCACGATCGGCCTGTGCCCGACGAGGTCGCATCCGGAGCCGAGCCGCTGATCATCCTTGGGGCGATAGCGGGCGGGTGAGTTCCTGGTCCCGTCCAGGTCGCCCCCGAACGGAGGATACCGACCGGAGATAAGCACAGGCGCAACCCGTGCGCGAATCATTCAGATTCGCCAGCAATGAAATGTCGAACGAGCTACGAGCCATTGCCTGGGGGCGGCGGCGGTTTTCTGATGCCATCCTTCGCGATTCCGCCCTTGCGTGGAGGTGGCGGTGGCTTTCTGATGCCATCCTTCGCGATCCCGACGCACAACAGGGCGAACGGTCCTGTGAGCCTTGCGCTGCCTTCCGCATCTATGTGTTTGATGTTGTACTTGAAGGTTCCCCGGTTCCTGACCGGAAGACTGACGGGCTCGGCATGGGAGCCGCTGAATTTCGCGTTTTTTCTGTGGTTGAAGGGATTCAATTCCGCGAAGCTTAACTGGTAGTTTGGATATTTTCGAGTGCTGCATTTCCAGGTGGCTGTGCTGCCGACGAAAGCCTGAGCGCGAAGCGGAAGGCTGTCGGGGTTTGGCACAGAGATCACGACATTATTGTTTGCCATACTGACTCTCGCTTTCTGGGAATGAGGTTTTCATGCAAAAACAGGGGGAAGAAGCGAAGTTGCATATTTTCATGTGCTGTTCATCTTACGCTCCGAAATGGATCGACGATTCGGATGAAGTGGGCAGGAAGCCGGACCGGTCTGCCTTGGATTGCGACCGCAGCATCTGCTGATATCGGGGATCGCGCCGCAAGTCCTGCATATCCGGGAAAGGGATCATCTGAAGGTCGCCGGCTCCTTTTTCGAAACAAGTCTTCAGGGTGGCCAGTGAATCATCACGTTTCCCGAGTAAATTAAGGATCCTGGCTTTGTAGAGCTGAGAGTCCATGT
Source organism: Silvibacterium sp. (assembly GCA_019232935.1). Classification (GTDB taxonomy): domain Bacteria; phylum Acidobacteriota; class Terriglobia; order Terriglobales; family Acidobacteriaceae; genus Silvibacterium. Next base: position 9,144 of record JAFAMZ010000216.1, on the reverse strand, counting down.
CGGCTGCGCCGAGCGACTCCGCTTTGCGAATCAGAGAGAGAGCACTCTGAGGCTCTCCGGATTTAACGCGATAAAGCGCCAACAGCATCCAGCTTGGGCCATCTGTCTGATCGGTTTTCAGATGCTGCTCGGCCTCCTTGGCTGCGCGAGAATAAGCGTTTCTGGCTTCGGATTGTTTGTTGCGCAGCGAGGAGTAGCACTCACCGAGCTCCAGCCAGTTAGTATCGTTCTTCGGATTGACCTGAACGGCTTTCATGGCGTAAGGGAGGGCCTCTTCGTATTTGCCCTGATATCGAAGCGCCAGCGAGACATTTACAACGACGTCGTCAGAATCAGGGGCGAGGGCCAAGCATTTCTTCAAAGTCTCCGCAGCGGCTGCAAAATCGCCTGTCTGAAGATACTCGACACCAAGATCACTCAGCGGCAGGGCGCTGGCAGGCGCGGCAGCGCTGGCATCGCGAAATGCCTGGATGGCCTCCTGAAACCTTCCCTGATCATGATAGAGGGAGCCGAGTTCTGTGTAGGTGATCCAGGAATTTGGCCTTTCCTTCAATACGCGGCGATATGCTTTTTCGGCATCCGACCAGCGATTCAGGCGAGCATAGATCACGGCCTGCCACAGCATCGCTCCGGGGTTGGATGGATCGAGGGTAAGGCAACGGGAAAGCTCGCCTAATGCGCCCTGCTCGTCTCCGGAGTATTGCAGGACAAAGGCTCGCGCAAGGTGGCCCTCCACCAGCTGCGGATCCAGGTCCAGTGCACGCTCGGAGTTTGCGCTTGCCAGATCAAGCGCAGCCGGGTCGCGCTGGATCGCATATTGGCGGGTATAGGCCTCGCTGAGCTTAGCGAAGGCGAGCACATAGTGAGGATCGAGATCCAAAGCCTCTTTATATTTCTCAATGCCTGCGGCCAGCCCGCTGTAATTTGGCTGCTTCATGAGCGTCTCGGCGCTTTGAAACGCGGTATAAGCCTGTGTGGAATGCGTACCTGATTCTGTGCGTTCGCTAGTTTTCAGGTAACGGCCGAGATTCAGTAAGGAGGCCGCCGCGTCTACTGCCCGGGACGGCAGCGAAGGTGTTTCGTTCAGGGCGCAGGTCAGGCGCTTCTCTCTGACTGAATGAGAGGTGGCAGGGTCGATCAGGCGGAGAGTCAGCGCAAATTGGTTTTTGTTTGAGCCTCCTGCTGCGGCGAGCGCAAGATTTGCTCCCAGCGGATCGCATACATCCTTCAGGTGAGCCGCTTTCGAGAGGTCCTGGTTTACGTCTTCGGGCGAGATTACGAATAGATTCCGATCGAAGGCCTCCAGGCGAGAAAGTTCGCCCTTGATTGCGGTCAATACTCCGGTCAGCATGGGAGCTACATTGTTGTCGGATGTTTTCGGCCAGGGCAGCAGGGCGACGAAGCGCCTGGCAGGCAACGGATGAGTCGCGTTGTACAGTGGATCGCGTTCGAGCCAACCGACCGCAGCAAAGGAGCAGGCGGCGGCGGTCGCCATGCCGGCAAACTGCCTGCGGGTCCACTTCCTTTTCTGTGGCCTTTTCAGTCCGAGGGGCTCGAGAGCCTCATCGAAGGCCGCACATCTCCGTGCCGGATCGTCGTCGAGGCATCCCTTAATCAGGTCGGCGCACGGAGACGGGACTCCTGCGGCGCTCAGGCGGGCTCCCGGAGTGACGGGCACTCCATCGCCTTTCTCGGGCGGCCGTTCTCCAGTGAAGACCTCATGCAGGACCACCCCAAAGGCATAGAGGTCGCTGGCCCGTGACGCGGGCTGTCCGCGATAAAGTTCCGGCGCGATATAGCCAGGAGTTCCGGCCAGGGTGGGCTTTCCGGAGAAACTGGGATCAGCCTTGAGTGCGCGAGCAAGACCGAAATCGGTGATCCAGAGCCGAACATCGTTGCCCGAGCCATCGAGCATCACGTTAGTGGACTTGATGTCGCGGTGCACAACCCGGGCTGCATGAATAGCCAGCAGGCCGTCTGCCATTTGCCTGGCAACTGCGAGACCCTCTTCCTTCGGCAACGGGCCGGTCCGTCTCAGGCGGGCGGCGAGCGTTTCGCCGGGAAGAAGTTTCATGGTCAGAAACAGAAAACCAAGCGGCGGCTCATCGCAACGCTCGATATGGTAAATGGGACAGAGATTGGGGTGAACCACTTCACGAGCTGCCAGCACCTCGTGTTCGAAACGCAACTGGAAACCGCGATGGCTATCAATCTCGGGGAGGATGGTTTTCAGCGCGATATGACTGTCCTGCAAAAGCTGGTCTTCGGCTTCGTAGACTTCTCCCATCCCGCCCTTCGCGATATAGCGGACTATCACAAATCGCTTATTGAGTACCAGGCCATTCGCAAGCCTTCCCTCGGGGGGTCTGGGCGGGCGCGGTTCACCGGCGCCATCGTCAGTGATGGTTGGAACTTCATTCATCACTTTGTTCAACAAGCCGAGGGGCGGATGCTCCATGAAACTGCCAAGGCGGTCGTCTTTGTCCAACATGTCCTGGACTTCCCGCTTGAGTTCGGGATCATCGGCACAATATCGGGCGAGCAGGCTGGTCCGGTCGGCGGCTCTCGCTGCCTTAACCGCCAAATACAACTGCTCCGCTCTTTCGTTGCGACTTGCCATGATGGTCCATTCGGAGGGGGTACCGGGCACGGCAGCCCGGTGCACCCGCATGGTAATCACCAGATTGGCAGGCCTGACCGCTATTCCGTCGGCACCCGAAACAGCCGGCTTTGAAACCGATCCTCGACCTCCCGCTGGAAGGGAATGGGGTGCACCCCCAACCACAGTGAGCGAATCGAACAGATTCCTCCATCTGCTATTCAGATTGTCACTGAGCTTATCCCAACCGTTACGCTGCGGAATCACCTATTTTTCTCCAAGCGTCATCGAAATGGATTTGATCGGTTTGTCCGCCAAAGCCGAAGGCCCGGAGACTCGGTCTCCGGGCTTCCATTGGCCAGGCCGGTTGAGGCTACCTGGCGGCGATCAGTATCTCGCTCGGCTTCTGAAGCGTGGCGAGCTGCTGCCTTACCTGCTTCTCACGCCTGGTTGCCGGAAAATCCAGATTGATGCTTCCGGAACCGCCGAGAATCTCATGCAGGAAATAATGGTCGCCATAGCTGACGAACACCAGCTCCTTTCCATGCTCAGACTCCCTGTTATCGGGCATTCCGACTGCCAAGGCACCCGTTGTGCCGGCGTTGTGAATGAGAACTATGCTCTGTGATTCGCGGGTGACCGTGTAGGTTCCGGCGGGGAGAACGTTGTTGCCAACGGAAAAGTCGAACGGAATGGTTGCCTTGAGTGATTGATCCTGTGCTAATGCATCTCCGGCTGCCAGAAAACCAGCGATGGAGAAGAGCGCAACTGCAGTAATTTTTCTCATGACCGTATCTCCTGTCTGAGGGCGTCTTCCGACCGCCTTCATCCTGTAAAGCGCAGCCGCAGGAAAAAAGGGGCAATCGATAAGGCAGCGAAAATGCACGTTGCAGGAGGTGTTCTCGCGGGCCTAGGCTTGGAGTGACAGGTTTCCAGCAGGAAAGGCGTCGCTTGTGCCGACTTGAGTTGGGGGCTGCTGATGTGTTCTGACAAGGGCGAGGTCACATTGCTTCTTCTGGCGATGAAAGACGGCGACGAAGCAGCCGCGGGAAAACTGCTTCCTCTTGTCTATGAAGAGCTGCACCGGCTGGCCACTGCATTCATGAAGCGGGAGCGCCCGGGGCATACCCTTCAACCAACTGCGCTCATCAACGAAGCCTACATGCGCCTTGCGGGGAACAATATCGACTGGCAGAGCCATCAGCATTTCATTGCTGTCGCCGCCCGAGTCATGCGCCGGATCCTGGTCGATTACGCCCGCGCCCACAAGGCCGCGATCCGCGGGGGGGACCTTCGGCGGGTCGAACTTGATGAGGAGATGGCTGTATCCGAGGAGAGTGCGGAAGAGATTCTAGCCATCGATGAGGCGCTGGCGAGGCTCCAGTCGCAGAGTCCGCGACAGGCAGAGATCGTGGAACTTCGCTACTTCGCCGGATTTTCGGTTGAAGAAGTCGCGAAGATTCTTGAGATTTCCCCGCGCTCCGTCAAGCGGGACTGGAGAGAGGCAAAGGTGTGGTTGTTCGATGAGATTCATCGGGCTGAAGCCGCTCACGCGGATCGCAAAGACGAGCTTGCGGAGTGAGCGCGATCAGGAAGATTTGCCGGTCAGCCGATCCGCCGAGATGGGCTTGATTTGCGATATCTTGAGATCCGAAATGCCAGCCGAAGAAATGAGGATATCGGGAGCCTTGTTTCCTGTGTAGTAAAAGCGCTTCGTACGGGCAAAGCTGCAGTTAACGAAAACCTCGAGGACGGAACCATCGATGAAAGCTGTGAATTCGAGGGCTTTTCGGGGTGTATCGGTTGCCGGGATTTGCTCATCGTCGATGAGGAGTCGGTGCGCTTGCGGCTTCCATTCGAGGCGGAGCAGGTCTCTGGCGGGAGCGTTTCCATTCTGCTGAATCTGCAGTGACAGCAATAGCTGCCGGTCTGAAAGAGGGGCTGAACAACGCATCGCGCCGCAGCAGCCGCGAATCACACCGGTTGTCCCACGTTGTTCCCCGCTGCGCAATTGCTCGATGGCAGGGAGCATGCGCATGGCTAGCCTGCCGCTGGAGTCGATGTCCAGAACACGGGGCAGGCTCATCATTCCGGCCCAGCCTGCGGCCCGATACTCATCGAGCGGCCGGGGTTCGGGAATCCATCCCCACAGAATGCGATTTCCATGCTCATCGAGCTGCGTTTTTGGCGCGTAGTAGGAGCCGTGGTCGAGGATTCCGGTGTGTTCGGCATGGAAACGCATGGAAGCGGTATCGAGCACGCCCGTCTGCCAGAAAACCTTGCGCTGGGTTGAGTAGATCAGCACGTATTTGTCGCGGAGGGGAAAGAAATCAGGACACTCCCACATGTCGCCTGAGTCGACGGGATCGGTGTAATTAGCGGAGCTGGCGGGTGTGATGTCCCCTTCGACAAGCGGATGCAGATAATCCCAGCGCCGGAAGTCGCGGGAGCGATAGAGCAGAATCATGCCGCCCGTTCCGCGCAGGCCGGAGCCGACGTTGAGGTACCACCATTCGCCGAAACGCCACGGACAGGGATCGCGGAAGCCGGTGATCTCAAGACCGGGCGGCGGAGCGGCGATGACGGGAGCGGGATCTTTTTTCCACCCCATAAGCTGTGGCTGGGCGCAGGTGGCGATGCACTGGGTCTCGCGGAAATTGTTGTGGCCATCGCTCAGCGTTGCCTGGTCTTTGGGTACAGATCTGACGCCTGTGTAGATGACGGTAGGCACTCCGGCGTTGACAACGGCGCTGCCGGAAAAGCAGCCGTCCTGGTCGGGGCCGCCGGGAGTAGGGCTTAAGGCGACCGGCAGATGACGCCAATGCAACATATCGGGGCTGACGGCGTGGCCCCAGTGCATATCGCCCCAGAAAGCTCCGTTGGGGTTGTACTGAAAGAACATGTGATATTGCCTGTTCCAGTAGATCGGGCCGTTGGGGTCGTTCATCCAGTTTGCCGCGGGTAGCAGGTGATACTGCGGGCGTCTCGGGTCTAAAGCCAAATCGGGTGTGGAATCGGGAGCGGCCCCGAGATTCGGCAGAAGCGAGGCGGCGAGCATTGCCGATCCCTGTCTCAAAAAGTCGCGGCGTGTAAGTGTGAGGCTGCGCATACCCCGTCGATATTGCCGAAGCAGCCGGGAGATATGCAAGCCGCTACAATCTCGTTGAGGAACGCTTTTCAAAAAATGAGCAACGTTTTGCCGGACGGCCGGGAATGGGAGGACAGCGCACGCAGACTCTGCGAAATAGGGCGGGAATTCTACGGCCGCGGATGGGTGTACGGCACGAGCGGCAACTTCAGCGGGCTGATTTCGTCCGATCCGCTGCGGCTTGCCATTACGGCGAGCGGGCTCGACAAGGGCGCGCTTACTCCTGCTGACATACTGGAGATCGATTCGGAAGGCAGAGTATTGCGCGGCGATGGTCGGCCTTCGGCGGAGGCGAACCTGCATCTGGTGCTTGTCAGGCACGCAGGCGCAGGGGCTGTGCTGCACACGCATTCGATCTGGAGCACGCTGCTCTCCGACCGATTTGCTTCGGAGCGGGGATTCGCGCTTGAAGGGTACGAGATGCTGAAGGGCCTGGCCGGGGTATGCACACACGAACATCGCGAGTGGGTGCCGATCCTTGAAAATTCTCAGGATTATGTGGCGCTTTCGGCTGAGCTGTCGGATGCGCTCGGCGAGTATCCGGATTGTCACGGGATTCTGCTGCGCAAGCACGGTCTCTACACCTGGGGAAGCGACCTTGCGGAAGCGCGAAGGCACGTGGAGATTCTGGAATATCTGTTCGAAGCGGAGGGCCGGCGGCAGCTTGCCAATCAGCCCTGAGCTGTATAGCCCATGCCCGCCAACACGCCGCGCATGTAAGCAATGCTCTTTGTTGCTCCGGGTAACGGGTCGTCACCGTGAATCTCGTATTCGAGATCGACGGAGCCCTTGTAGCGGATCGCGGCGAGCGCCTCGAAGATGCCGCGGACCGGCATGATTCCATCGCCCACGGCAACCTGGCTTTCCTTGCTTGAGAAGTCTGTCAGGTCTTTCATGTGAACGTCGAAGAGCCTCGGCCCGGCGGCCTTGATCGCGTCTACGACGCTGGTTCCTGTCCGGGCGCAATGGCCTACGTCGATGCAGCAACCCATGCGGGGGTCCATGTTGGCGACTGCTTTGAGGACATCCAGCGGTGAGGGCCAGAGCTTGTCCTCCGGACCGTGATTGTGGATGGCGAAGCGGATGTCATACTCTTTGACGAATTTCTCGATACGAGGCAGTGTCTCGGGCGCCGGATCGCCGGCAACGATGACGGGGACGCCCGCGCGCCTGGCGTAATCGAATTTGGCGCGAATGTCGTCATCTTCGTTCTTCTGAAAATAGACGGTTCCAACTGCAGTCAGCCTGATGCCGTTGGCGGCGTAGTCGGCGAACGCCTGGCGGGTGGCTTCGGGTGGAGACATGGGCAGGTGGTCCTTTACGTCCTTGGCATTCAGGTGCGTAAGGTTCAGCGCTTTCATGAACCCGATTACTTTTGACCTATCGAAGTTGCGGAAGGTATAGCTGCACATTCCCAGATCGATGGGCTGGCGCTGAGTCTGAATTCCATTCGGCTGGGCTTGCAGCAGGCTGGCTGGACTGGAGGTCAGCGCCGCTGTAGCGGCGCCGGCGCGCAGAAACTCGCGGCGTGTGAAAGGCATAATGGGCGCATCATAACGATGGTTGGTCACTGCAGTCCAAAAAGTTCTATTCGATGGCTATGCAGTTAAAATGAAATTCAGCTATGGCGACCGTCCGAATACCGGCGTTTGGCATTGTCGTGAGGGAGCAGGCCGATACCACGGCGGCTCTGGCGGCCATCGGGATCGATTATGAGCGCTGGCCGCTCGACCGCGTGGGAGTGGACGCCGATGCCGATTCTGTACTCAATGCCTATGCAGCCGAGATCGAGGAGATGAAGGCGAAGGGCGGATACGTGACGGCAGACGTCATCGATGTCGATCCAGAGACACCGAACCTCGATGGGATGCTTGCCAAGTTCAGCACCGAACACACTCACGATGAGGACGAAGTCCGGTTCATCATTGCCGGAAGAGGTATTTTCCACATTAATCCGCTGCAGGGCGATGTGGTCTCGATCGAAGTCGAGGCCGGAGACATGATTCGAGTGCCGCGCGGCACTCGGCACTGGTTTGATCTTTGCACCGACCGTCGCATTCGCGCCATCCGCTGGTTCCAGGACAAGTCGGGCTGGACGCCGCATTACACGCGCAGCGGCGTGGATGCGCAATACGAGCCACTGTGCTTCGGACCAGCTTACTTCGGCCCCCGCGTCCAGACGGGATTGTGAGAGGCTCGCCACATTGCGATGCCCAGCGCCTATCTGCTCGACATTGAAGGAACGACTTCGCCGGTAAGTTTCGTCTACGATGTGCTGTTTCCCTACGCGCGCGAGCGGATGGGTAAATACATCGCGGGCAATGCCGAGACTCCAGATCTGCAGAGCGACCTGCGGCAGCTTGCGCACGAAAACGCAATCGACAGATCGAAAGGCGCGCCGGTCATTTACTATCCGCAGCCGCTCTCGCAGGATCCTGGTGAAACCCTGAGGGCCAGCACCGCCTATCTCCTGTGGCTCATGGACCAGGACCGCAAATCTACAGCGCTCAAGTCGATTCAGGGCAGGATCTGGGCGGAGGGCTATGAAAAAGGCGAGCTTAGGAGCGAAGTCTTTCCCGATGTTCCTCCTGCACTCGAACGCTGGCATAGCGCGGGGCTGGTGGCCATCTACTCATCGGGGAGCGTGGAGGCGCAGAAATATCTTTTCCGCTACACGCATGGCGGAGACCTGACACGCTTTATTGATGCTTACTTCGACACGCGCACAGGCGCGAAAGTCGAAGCGGCGAGCTACGGCAAGATTGCCGCGGAATTGAAGGTGAATCCGGCCGATGTACTGTTTATTTCCGACTCAGTCCGCGAACTCGATGCGGCGCGTGAGGCCGGGATGGAGACGCGGCTTTCGATTCGGCCTGGGAATGCGGCGGCAGCGGATGAGCACGGTCACACTGCGATCCGAGGCTTCGACGGGATTTAGAAGTGGTTGGTTTTGTTTTCGGGTTCGGCGGCGAGAAAGCGTGCTCCGGTTACGGTCAGGGCCGCCAGAACGTATGACGCAGCCAGGTGCCAGGGCAGCGGTGACCCGGCTCGCCAGGGAATGAAGAACATCCCTTGAGCGAAGGGCGAATGAATCACGCCGAAGAGGCAGAACAGGGCTGCGACCATCAGATAAATGGCGCTGGAGCGAAAGCGTCTGTCAATAAGATGGGCGGTCGCGGCTCCCCAGAGAATCGCGGTGATGATGAATCCGTTGCCGAGCAGGTTCAGAGTGTGGAGGGTCACGCCTACTTCGCCGGAGATCTGATCGATAGTCGCATTCAGGGCACCAAGCAGCGCGTTGGTTTCAAGCGTGATGAGAAATGCGAGCGATGGGAGCATCGCGATGGCAACCGCGAGTCCATGACGGCGTGGGGATGCTTCGAAGGCTTGTGAGACT
>JAFAMZ010000021.1 GCA_019232935.1 Silvibacterium sp. | reverse complement strand
CTGAGGCGGGAAACCTGCTGGCAGAGCCAGGCCACCGTTACCGACCCTACGATGAACAGAAACAATCTGTATGTACTGCCATCAGGAATCGGCCGGATCACCGCCAGATAGCCGTGAAACCGGGCATATTCCGTGATAGCGCCGAAGACCACAGCACATGCGATGCCCGCGCCGACTCCGAAAAACCAGGCGCTCAGGACTACCCCTGGATACGCGATCAGATAGGGAGCCCGGTGGGTCGGTGGCAGAAGAAGGACAATCCCGAAGGCCACAAAAGCCGTAACCAGCCCCATTGCCCACCGCAAAGGAGGAATAGACGTGTGCAGAAAGCTGAGCTGGCTTTTGAGCATCACGCCAATCCTGCCATCCTTCCGAAGTAGCGGCGCGACCCTGATGGAACGCTTAACGAATACCATGGCCGCCTCAGAGGCGCAAAACAAATTGTTATGCACGGGCTTGAGACAGCCGATTACGGCGACCAGCTCCGTCAGCCCGCTGTAAGCCCAACCGCTCACACCCGCTTATGGCATCCTTGTAGGAAAGATCGCCGTAGGAAGATCGCGGAGAGCCCCCATGCCTAGCGTCGCTCCAAAACTTGCACTTGCCGCCCTGCTCGCTTTCGCGTTTTCTGCGTCAGCCCAGAACCGTATCATCTATTCAGCGACAGCCGATCCCCACGCCGATATCGACCAGGCCATCAAGACGGCTACGGCGCAGCGCAAGCACATCATCCTGGACTTCGGAGGTAATTGGTGCGGCGACTGCCAGGTGCTGGACATTTACTTTCACCAGCAGCCCAATCTGCCGCTGCTCGAGCGCAACTATGTCCTCGTCCATATCGACGTGGGACACATGGATAAAAACACGGATGTGGCTGAGAAATATGGTGTTCCTTTGCACCGCGGGGTACCTGCACTCGCTGTGCTCGACTCGCGCGGCCGTCTTCTCTACAGCCAGAAAAACGGCGAGTTTGAGGCCATGCGCCGCATGGACCCCACCTCAGTCACCGATTTTCTCAACCAATGGAAGCCCAAGAGGGCCGCAACTCACTCCTGACACACTCGTCAACCGACATAGATGAACCCGCTCAGCATCTTCGACCATCTTCGACGCGCCCTGTGGAGGTCATTGGGACACAGCGCCCTCAATAATGCGAAAGCGGCCGCCTATTCTGCCATCCTCAGCATCTTCCCCGCCCTGCTTGTCCTGACCACCCTGCTGGCGCTAACCCCCGAAACCGATACGGTACGCAGCGACATCCGCAACGCCTTCAGCGATTTTCTGCCGCAGGACACGATGTCGCTATTGCAGGCTTACTTTCTGAATAATCACGCCCGCTCGGTTCGCCTCGTCTGGACGGCAATCTTCATCTCTGTCGGCGGAGCTATGGGCGTCATGTTGTCTCTCATGGACGGCTTCCGCCAGGCTTACCTGTTTCCCCGGCGCGAATGGAGCTTCTGGCGCGAACACATGATCGCCCTTGCACTGGTTCCCGGCACCCTGATACCTCTGATCTTCGCCACCGGATTGGTGGCCTTTGGGCACGCCATCGAAAATTGGATGATCGACAACGCCGACCATGAGATTCGCCTCTATGTCCTGTTCCTATGGCGGATCATCCGCTGGACGATAGCGACCCTCACCAGCATCGCCGTTTTAGTTGTCATATACCACTTTGGCACCCCGCGCGCCCGTCCCTGGAAACAGGTCCTGCCCGGAAGCCTGCTGGCAACGGTGGCATGGTTCCTCACCACGCTCGGTTACGGCTGGTACATCACCCGATATGCGGATTACTCCGTTGTTTACGGATCTTTTGGCGCCGGTGTCGCTACTCTGGTCTGGCTTTACATAATCTGTTTCATCCTCCTGGTGGGCGCCGAATTCAATGCCGTGCTCTTTCCCGCCAGGCCTCCTGCAAACTCGACGCTCCCCGTCCTCGCCGAAGATGAAAACGTTGTTACGATGCCTCCTCATCAACCTGTATAGCCCTCCGAAATCCTCGTGACGGGTTAAAATGAAAGTGCTTTCACCCACGTTGTTGGAAGTGCTCACTAGTCGAAATAAGCAGTTGGGGGATGGATGAACGTCACGAATGCCGGCTGGAGCCCTGAGTTGGGCAAGAATCCGCGCCGCGCCAAGATCGTCGCAACACTCGGGCCCGCTTCAAGCAACGAAACTATCTTTCGCGAGCTGGTCAGGGCAGGACTTGATGTCGCCCGGCTCAATTTTTCGCACGGAACACACCCCCAGAAAATCGAACTGATCGAGATGGTCCGCAAAGTGGCCCGCGAGGAAGAGAAGAACATCTGCATCCTCGGAGACCTGCAGGGACCCAAGATCCGCACCGGCAAACTTAAAGACCGTCAGCCCATTCATCTCAACAGCGGCCAGCGGCTGACTATTACGCCGCGCGAAATCGAAGGCACGCCGGAGATGATTGCAACCACCTTTCCGACGCTGGCCGAGAATCTCGAAGCCGGCGCTCGCATCCTGCTTTCCGACGGACTCATCGAGCTTTTGGTAACCGCCGTGAACGGCCCCGATGTGGAGTGCCAGGTCATCAACGGCGGAATGCTCGGCGAGCACAAGGGCATCAATCTTCCCGGCATCGCCGTGCGCGTCCCCTCGCTCACTGAAAAGGACGAAGTCGATTTAGAATTCGCCATCAGGAACGGCGTCGATGCGATTGCGGTCTCGTTCATTCGCACCGCTGATGATGTACGCGTGGTCAAACAACGTATCGCCGATCTCGGCGCCGATACATGGGTCATCGCCAAACTCGAAAAGCCGCAGGCGATCCAGCACCTCGAAGAGATCCTTGAAGTCGCCGACGGCGTCATGGTCGCGCGCGGCGATCTGGGCGTAGAAATGCCGCCCGAGAAGGTTCCTGCGATTCAGAAACTGGTCATCCGCCGCGCATCGGAACATCGCAAGCCGGTAATCACAGCGACGCAGATGCTCGAGTCGATGATCGAAAACCCCAGGCCCACTCGCGCCGAAGCCAGCGACGTCGCCAATGCCGTTTATGACGGAACCGACGCGGTGATGCTGTCCGCCGAGAGTGCGGCCGGAAAGTACCCGGTAGAAGCCGTCAAGATGATGGCGCGGATCGTCCTCGAATCCGAGGGGCAGGTGCATGAGGCTCACAACCCCCACGATGGCAGGCCCAGCAACTTCCGCCTTTCCGTCGCCGAGACGATCTGCGAGTCAATGGCGCACGCCGCCGAAGACCTGGATTTGAAAGCCATCGCTGTTTTCACCGAAACGGGCACAACAGCACGCCAGCTTTCGAAGTACCGCCCCAAGCCGCCCATCTACGCCCTTTCTAGCATCGATGTGGTCATCAATCGCATGTGCCTGCTCTGGGGCGTGCAGCCGGTGAAGTGTTCTAAGGCACGCACTGCCGAAGAAATGGTTGAGATGGCCGAGTATCTGCTTGAGCAAGCCGGCTATGTCGCGCCTGGTGAAATCCTCGGTATTGTTGCCGGAACCCTCACCAAGTCTGGCTCGACCAATTTCCTGCGCCTGCACGTGCTCGGTGATCGGCTGCACGAAGCTCAGCCGGCCGGATGACAGTCCGGCATCGTGCTTCAGGTGGCGCATCGCCGGCAGGGCGAACCGCGGACGCCGCATAAAAGATGGGCCGTATCCACATCCTGACCGATCAGGTGGCCAATCAGATCGCCGCCGGCGAAGTTGTGGACCGCCCCGCCTCCGTCGTCAAAGAGCTGCTTGAAAACTCCCTCGACGCCGGAGCCGCGCGCATCGTCGTCGAAGTCGAAGGCGGCGGCCGCAAGCTCATCCGGGTGGCCGATAACGGCTTCGGCATGGTGCGCGACGACGCGTTGCTCGCCTTCGAGCGCCACGCTACTTCGAAGATCCGGTCGAGCGACGATCTGCTTTCGATCGCAACCCTGGGATTTCGTGGCGAGGCCTTGGCCTCAATCGCATCGATCTCCCGGCTGGAGCTCGAAACGCGCGCGACAACCGACTCCAGCGGGACCCATCTGGAAATCGTCGGCGGCAAAATCTTTCGCGTCGAGGACGCCGGACTGCCGGCCGGAACCACCATCGCCGTTCGCGACCTCTTCTTTAATACCCCGGCGCGGCGCAAATTCCTGAAGGCGGAAAATACTGAGCTGTCCCACGTAACCGCCCTGGTTACACATTATGCGCTGGCTCATCCGGAAAAGCATTTCGAGCTGCATTCCGCAACCAATGCATTGCTTGTCGCGCCTCCGGTTTCAAAAGCATCCGAGCGCGTTTACCAGATTTTCGGCAAGGACACCCTCGATCAGCTCCTGCCCTTCGCAGCCGAGCGGCCCTTCGACCGGGCCGGACTCCCGGAACCCCCGCCCTGGAAGCGCGACGAAGAATATCAGCCACCCGATCCGGGGTTTCTGCGCGTTTCCGGCTTCGTCTCCAAGCCCGAGCTGCAGAAACTCAATCGCAATTCCATTTACATCTTCGTCAACCAGCGGCTCATCCGCGATCGCCTGATCCTGCACGCTGTGAGCGAGGCGTACCGCAACGTGATCCCGCCCACTTCGTTTCCGGTCGTGCTTATGTTTCTTCATATTCCGCCGCATGAAGTGGACGTCAATGTACATCCATCCAAAACCGAGGTGCGCTTCCGCCAACCCTCCCATGTTCACGACTTTGTCCGCGACAGTATCCGCAACGCGCTGATCATCGCGCGGCCTGCGGCAGAGTTTCTGGCCGCGCTGACGACTGCCCCGCACGCTACACCTGCGCTCGTGCCGGCAACCTCGCCCATCCTGTCGCAGATTGATTCGTGGGCCCGGGATTCAGAGCCCGCCGTTGGGGCCGGCGATACGGCACCCTTTGCGCTCGCTGAGCCGGAACGCAAACCCGAAGACGTGAAGCTGCCTTTTTCCATCGGCTCTCAGCCAGCGGCAGCCATTCATGCCTGCGGTGCTGAAATCGAAACCGAGGAACTCCCGGACGGAGGCGAACCGGCCACCCTGAACTCGCTGGCATCGCTCAAGCCCCTCGGGCAGCTGCGTGAATCCTTCATCCTCGCCGTCAACGACGAAGGCCTTTGGATCGTCGATCAGCATGTCGCCCACGAACGAGTCCTCTTTGAAAAGATTCTGCGCGAGCGTGAGGTGGAGCGCGTAGAGCGGCAGCGGCTGCTCATGCCGTTGCTGGTCGATCTGCAGCCCCACCAGATGGTGCTCTTCGGCACCATCGCCAATGAGCTGGAGGGCAATGGTTTCGAAGTCGAGCCCTTCGGTCCGCACACCCTGGCGGTAAAATCGGCCCCCATAGGCCTCGAAGGCCGCGAACTCGAGCGCATGCTGATGGAAGTGCTGGAGCAGGTCGGAAATCCCACCCAATCCGAAAATCTGGCCACACTGCGCACCCGCATCGCTGCCTCGATCGCATGCCACTCCGCCATCAAGGTCAATATGCCCCTGGACACGCGCCGCATGGAATGGCTGCTCGCCGAGCTTGCCCGCACCGAGCACCCCACCACTTGCCCCCACGGACGGCCAATCGCACTGCGGTATTCTTGGAAAGACATCCAGCGGGCATTTCAGCGAATTTAGGTCCGCCCTGACCGGTAAGGCATTTTGATACTCGAACAGCTACAGGACGCACGCGCCGAACGCTGGCGCCAGAAAAACAACCCCGCGCTGACGCTCGACGACGCAGAGGCCTGGGTGAACGCCATGGGTCTGTGCCTGTTTCTGCCGCGACGCAGCCAGTTGCTCGCGCCGGCGCCGTCCTTAGCAGAAGCCTGTCTGGGAGCGCCTAGCGATACGCCTTCGCGCGCCGATATAGAGAACGCGCGCGGCCTCATGATGCGCCTCACCGAGAGTGGCGCGGCCCTGCCCCTCAATCTTTTCGGCGTCCACACCGAGCAGCCCGACTTCCTCTCCTCGCGCGATGCGTTTCCCTACATCTTCAGCCTGCGCGGCGGGCGCAACTGGAAAACCCCACCCCCCAGGGCGACCCCCCTGGTAGTCGAGATCTGGAAGCTCCTCGAACCCGGCGCATCCCTCGAAGCGACTGAGATCCAGGCCGCTCTCGGGCGCGAGATCACCGAAGCCGCCGTGCTGCGCGGCCTCTTCGATCTATGGAGCGGCCTTCGCGTCATGCCGGTTTACACGCACGATGGCCCGACTCGTTGGGAGCTGACGCAGTCGCGCTTCTCAGACGCGATGAACGCGGCCAACAAGACCGCGCAGACGACCGGCCTCTCCGCACTGGTTTCGCTGTATCTGGAATCAGTCATCGCAGCCACGCCAGAAGAGATCGAGACATTTCTCTCACCCCTCACCGCCCGCTCGAAAGTCCGTGAAGTCGTGAATGGGCTCACCGCCACACGCCAGCTTGCGATTGTTCCAGTGGGTACACAGACCATGCTTCACGTCGCAGGATCGCTGCCCGAGTTCGCCGAGGCTGAAACGCCCGCTGCCGAACCGGAAAAGGCGGAAACCGCGAAACCGGCGTTTCCAACCCGCCCCCAATTCCGCGAGCAGCGGCCTCCCTTCGAGCGCGAGCGTCGCGAGCAGCTCCCCCGAAGCGGCCCACCACCGCGTCGAGACCGTTTTGCCGCACAGGGGAAAGATCGCGCCCAACTTCCCCGGTCGTCCCGGGAGGGCGAGCGCCGAGAGTCCCGGCCATTTCGTAAATTCGACCAGGGCAAGCGCTCCGAGAGCCGTCGCCCCGCTGCCGACGCGGGCAGCGGCGACCGCAGGCCCTTCAAGCCGCGGCGCTATGAGGATCGAGAGCGCAGTGGGGGGAAATTTCCTCCGAAGAAATTCGGACAAGAGCGGGACCGGCCTCGAACAGACCGCGGACCAGGTCAGTACGGGCCGCAACGAGACCGTCCCGCAAAGAAGTTCGGCGGAAACCGACCATCCTTCCGCGGGAAGCGGGAACTTTCGGCGCCCGATCAATCATCCCGACACGAGCCGGGCAAGACCAGCGAATTCCCCCCGCGCCGGGGCGGCTGGAAGCCGTCCCGCTTTGCGAAATTCGGCAAGCAGGGCGAAGCACGACGGGAGGGCTCGCAGGACAGACGCGAGCGCCCGCAAAATCAGGGCCCCAAAAATCAGCGTGATCAAAGCCGAAGCGGTGGGCGGCCCGGCGGCGGAAAATTCACCGGAAAGAAGTTCGGCGGACCGCAATCGCGGGGCAGATCAGCCTTCAAGTCCGGGCCAAAGCCTGGCGGCTCGAAGCCCCCGTTCGGGAAGTGGAAAAACAAGGGAAAGAAGGACGGCGGTAAGAATCCTGAGTGAGTGCCCTGAATGAGTGAAAGACGCCTCATCATCGCCATCGACGGACCGGCAGGAGCCGGCAAAAGCACAGTAGCCCGGCATCTCGCAGCCCACTTCGGATTGCTCAACCTCGAAACCGGGGCCATGTATCGTGCCTTCGCCCTCAAAGCCCTCCGCTGCCGCATCGATCCAGATGATTCCGAGGGTCTTCACCAGCTTGCCGCATCGACCGACATCGCCCTTGAGCCCACCCGGGCCGGAAACCGTGTCCTGCTCGATGGAGCCGAAGTTACAGACCTGATCCGCGACGCCGAAGTTACGCAGGCCGCTTCGCGTGTCAGCGTCCATCCGGCGATCCGCTCCTGGATGGTCGATCTTCAGCGCGAGATGGGCAAAGCCGGAGGAGTCGTCATGGAAGGCCGCGACATCGGCACCGTCGTTTTCCCCGATGCGGACATCAAGTTTTTCCTCGACGCTTCGCCCGAGGCTCGCAGCCAACGCCGTTACGAGCAGGCCGCAGGACCCATCTCAATCACGGCCTCGTCCGACGGGTCTCAGGAAAACGGCAAGGCTCAGGACGAAGTAACTCGCGAGCTCCACGAGCGCGACGAGCGCGACCGAAACCGCGCGCAGTCTCCGCTGCGCCCCGCCCCCGATGCGATCGTCATCGACTCGACATCGCTCACGCTGGAGCAGGTCCTGGATCGAATCGAATCGGTGGTCAACGAAAAGCTGGCTCGGGCAGGCAGTTACTGAACTGCCGGCGTTGCCGTCTCTCCCTTCGGGGCCTTCAAATGCTTTGCAGCCGCAGGAGGTGCAGGCGGCTGGGGTACAGCAGGCTGAGGCGCCCTCGGAGGCGGCATCGGGGCCGAAGAACCCTGCTTTAGCTGCAGGTTGCCGTGGCTGGTGCTCAGATCAAGTCGAACCCCGCCGTGTCCCACCGTACCCTGCAGCGTCCGCCGGTCGCCGCTTGTCGAGCTCTGCAGGGGGAAATCCGACTCAAGTTCGTCGTCTTCCGTGGTGCTGGCGTTGACCACGAAGCTCGTATCCTCAGGCAATGAAAGAGTCAGCCCGCCGGTGTGATTCGTAATCTGCATGTTGCCCAGCGGGAGCGCTGCCACTACATTCACATCGCCATTGCTGGTCTCGATGTGAGTGTCCCCGGTGACCTGGGTGAGGTCGATGTTCTTTGAGCGTGTCACGATGCGCACCGGCCCGTAGAGCTGGTTGGCAGTCAGGTCGCTCGAGTCCATCGTCAGATCGCCGCCGAGCTTCTGAATATCCAAATCGGTTCGCGTGGTGTGAAAGTGCACCGTCGAGCCGACCTGTTCCAGGTGCGTATCTCCCATGAACTCGCCGTCAAGGACAACCTGACCCTTGATGTCTGTCAGCGTTACGTCATCCGCGCGTCCGTCTATGAGCGCGTGCCCGCCGATGTCGTGCGCCGAGAAATCTCCGTGATCCATGCGCGCATGCACATCCCCGGTGATGTCGTTGAGCTTCACGTCTCCGTGCTGCGAAGTCACGTCGGCGTTGTTCTTCAGCCCTTCGATGGTTACGTCGCCATGGTTTGTATTTACTGTTGCGAAGGTTTTCTCCGGAATCTGCACCGTCAAATCGACCCGCGCGCCCGCTCGGCCGGCGACCGTCACCACCGCACCTGTTCCGGAGGTCACGACCTTCGGCTTCACCTGGTCGAAGATTCCCGGCGCGTCCTTGTCCGAGGCATGCACGACCTGATGCGCCCGAACGTGCATCTGCCCGTCTTCAGAGGCGGTGACAGTCACGTCGCCGCGCGCATTCTGGATGGTCACACTCCCGCCGTTGGCGATCGACTGGTCCATCTGCACATCGTTGTCGTGCTCCTCGCCCATCATGGAGAAGAAGTCGTCGCCGTTGTCGTCGAACTTGCCGAAGTTTCCCCACCAGCGTCCGTGCGCGCTCCAGCCGATGCATGCCAGCAAAATGATCAGGAAGACTACGCCGCCGATCGAGCGATAGCCCGCGTTTGGATTATTACGGTCCCAGAAATACTCGGCGAGTGATACCAGCCCCACCAGAATCAGCAGCGCCGGCCACCAGCGTTCGTACCACATCCAGAAGCCGCTCATGCTCATGTGTCCTGTTTCGAGCAGTAGCGCCACTATGCCCACGCCCAGGAGCACGACAGGACCCACAATAGACGGCCGGCGATAGCCATACGCCTGCTTCCAGTAGCGGCGCTGCGCCTTCCACTGCTCGCGCTGCGCCCGCCATTGTTCTTTTGCCTGCCGGCGTGCGTCCTTTTCCGAGTAAGGCGGAGGATAGGGCGGAGGATTGGCTGCCATCGTCCTTACCTCCCCTCGCCGGAATCGAAATGGCCATTGGGGTCATCGGGCAGGCTGGGAGGCGAAACCACAATCGAAGAAGAAGGCGGCGCGTCTGCCGGCCTGACCGGCGTGCCCGGAACACCACCCGGCCCCCCCGCCTGCGCGGCATAAGGCATCTGGACGTACTGCGCCTGATATTGCGACCAGGCAGCCCGCTCGGCAAGCTGTAGCACCCCAAACACGATCAGGTAGAGCGGCCAGCTGCGGCCGAACGAAAGCACGCCCCACTCGTTGAGCAGCGCCGTGATTCCAAAGACCAGCAGCATCGCCGGGCCCTTGATGCGATGAACAAACAGGTACGGGTTCACTGTCCACCTCCCGCGGGCGGCCCAGGTGGCGGAGGCATCGGCGGAGCCCCCCGTGTGCGCCGAATCAACAGCCACGCGCCGAGACCGATAATCAGAATCGGCCAGGTGTGGTGAAGCCATTCCCCGCCAAAAATTCCCAGTGTATTGAACAGGAACAGCAGCCCCAGGCCGATAAGAACAATCGCCCCGATCGGCTCGCGCCGCGGCACAGGCCTGTAAGGATCAGGCTCGACCGGAGGGATCCCTCCCCCCGGCGGCATAGGAGGCGCCGGCGGCACATCCGTATAAGGGGGATACTGCGCGCCGTAATCGGACACCGGAGTGAAACCGGCTGGCGGCGGGGGCGGCGCAGCCGTGTAGCTCTCCGTGAACTGAGGTGTAGTCGCCGAATTAGGGATCCCAATCTTCGATCCCAGTTCGTTCAGCCCAAAGGGATCCGGGAGCGGCAGCCCGTCGCGCCGTGCCTTGGCCGTCTGGTAGGCGTCGAAGACTTGGTAAAAGACCCACGCCGCGATGAATATCCCGAAGATGCCGTGATTGCCGGAGATTCCCACCAGGACGACGAAAACCAGCACATGAACCAGGCCCTTGACGAACTGGCCGTTGTACATGGCCCCCACACCGGGAATAAATCCCAGCGCCGCCGCAGTAGCCGGATTCGGGCCGCCCCTTGCGACCACTCCGGGCACTGCATAGGCCGCCCCCGGAACGCTTCCGGGAGCGGTTCCGGCATAAGCTCCGCCAGTCGGCGCTCCAAATCCCGTGCCCCCGATGCCCAGTTTGGCCGCGAGACACTGCTCGCAATAAATCACGCCGGAAACAGCCCGTACGCATTGGGAACACAGGGCCTTTCCGCAATTCTGGCAATAGGCCGCCACCGGGGCCGATGGGTGGTTTGCGCAATTCATACCAAGCCTCTTCCTGCCTGGCCTTGGGGGAAAGCGATCAAAGTGTATACCTCTTCCTGCTCTTTCTTAAGCCACTCAACGCTGCGCGTGCAGCACGCTTCGGTTTGAACGGCTCGCGATGGGTCAGCGGATTCTGCGCGAGCCAGCATCTTCTTTCCAAAAATTACGTCCGGCTCTGGAACCGTCGGAGTCGATTCCACCTTCCCGCCGTTCTTGTGACCATTACCCCCGCTGGCCGGAGTGCTTTGCGGCGCGGGCGTCTTCTGTTCCGGCTGGACCGCGGGCGCGGACCGCTGCGTGTCGTCGTCCCGGCGCAACTCGCGCATCTTCGACTCGACCTCATATACGAAACGAAGATTGTCGTAGTAGCGCACCAACTGGCTCTTGGCGCCATAGAACTGCTTGGTGAGATTGCTCTCGATACTGGCCGGCGTCAGGTCGGAAAATCTAAAATGCGTCAGCCGCACGCCGGCCAGATTCAGGGTCAGCGCGATCGAGAAAAACGCCGTGGCTGCGGTCATCATCAGCCGTGTGTCCCACACGAAACGGCGCCGCGGCAGCGGCAAAATACCGGGAGCGCCTGCCGGGATCGGCGCTCCATAGACAGCCAGCGGCCGTTCAGCCACGGCGCCGCTGGTTTTCGCCAGAATCCGCTCCATCAGATCGCCCGACGGTTCCGGCTCGAAGTGCAGGAAACGCATCCACTCCTGGCCCTGCCGCGACTGCGCCAGCAGTCCGGCGCAGGCAGCACAGGTATGGCTGTGCGATTCAAAGTTGGCGCTATCGGCCGCGGGCATCATGCCATCAAGGGCATCGGCCAGAAGGGCTTCCCACTCTTCGCAGCGAAGCTCCCGTCCGGGCCTGTCGGCTCGCTCGGGACCCTTCGGGTGCTGTTCAAATGGATTGCGCTCCGACATTTAAACCACCTGTCCTTTGTTACGTTCTAATAACCGCGCCAGTTCCGCCCGTCCCCGGCTGATACGCGACTTCACCGTACCCTCTGGGATGCGCAAGACCTGCGCGATTTCTTTGTAGTCCATGTCCTGCAAGTCACGAAGAATAACGGCTTCTCTTAGTTCAGGTGAGATTTTGGTCAGAGCCTCCTGCACCATGCGCGCGATCTCTTTCTGCGCCGCACGGTCGTGCTGGCTCGGGCCCGCGGCCGCCAACCGGTCCGCCATCGGAAGCTCCTCCGATTCGTCCCAGCCGGCATCGATCGAGTCTGTTACCCGTTGCTGCTTTGTTCTACGGAAATGATCGACCAGCAGATTGCGGGCGAGGGTCGTAATCCAGGTCTGGAAGCTCCCCCGCGCCAGATCGAATGTCGTCAGATTTCCGTAGACCTTGATGAAGACGTCCTGGGTAAGGTCTTCGGCATCATGCGCCGAGCCGGTGAAGCGATAGCACAGCGAGTAGATGCGGCGGTGGTGCGCCTTGACCAGTTCGCCCCAGGCGACCGAGTCGCCATCGAGGCATCGCTGCACCACAATCTGCCAGTCGGCTTCCAATACCCTCTCTGCTCCCCGAAATGCTGCCTGATTTCCGGCAATACCAGCCGCGCCGGCCTGCGAATGTCCTGTCCCGGACCATGGCCCCGCACCCGATCC
>JAFAMZ010000368.1 GCA_019232935.1 Silvibacterium sp. | reverse complement strand
TGATCGGTAAACAGCGAGCGACGAGCGGCGAGCGGGAGCGGGTGTAAGCGTCCGAGTTGCACCGTATTGCTAAGTGTCCATGAATCGGTTAAGTGGACACTTCGGCAGATGTGGGATTGAGATTCCAAGGCAACAGTTCGTCGATACGGTTGATGGGATGGTCGGCAAGGCGGGTCAGCACTTCACGCAGATAGGCTTCGGGATCAAGACCATTGAGTTTCGCCGAACCAATCAAGCTGTAGATCGTCGCCGCCCGCTCCCCGCCAGCATCCGATCCGGCGAACAGATAGTTCTTCCGCCCCAGGGCTACATCGCGTAAGGACCGCTCGGCAGCGTTATTGTCGATCTCGACGTGGCCATCTTCTATATAGCGTGTCAGCGCGTTCCAGCGCGAAAGCGCATAGCGGATGGCCACCGTCGTCTCCGACTTGTGCGAAAGCTTCGACAAGATCGCCTCCAGCCACTGTCGCAGAGAATCCAGCAGTGGCTTCGCTTGCGCCTGGCGGACGGCTCGGCGTTCCTCCGGCGGTCGACCGCGAATCGGTTCTTCGATTCCATACAGCGCCCCGATCCGCTGCAATGCATCCCGTGCCACCGGCGAACTGTGCGCCTGTTCCAGATCGTAGAAGTGGCGCCGAACGTGCGCCCAGCAGGCAACATGCTCAATGCAGTTATTTTCGTAGAGCTGATTGAATCCCGCATAGGCATCTGCCTGCAGAGTACCGCGAAATTTTTCCAGATGCTGCGCGGGATGTTCGCCTTTGCGATCGGGTGAGTAGGCGAACCACACGGCAGGCGCGGCGGTGTCGCCCGCAGGACGATCATCGCGAACGTAGGTCCATAACCGCCCCGTCTTGGTCTTACCCTGGCCCGGCGCCAACACGGGCACCGGTGTGTCGTCGGCGTGCAGCTTGCTGGCGGCGGTCACGTAGCGCCGCAGCGCATCGACCAATGGGCTGAGTAACCGGCTGCATCCGCCCACCCAGTCCGCCATCGTCGAGCGCTCCAGTTCCACACCATGACGCGCGTAGATTTCCGATTGCCGATACAGTGGCTGATGATCACAGTATTTCGAGACCAACACATGCGCCAACAACCCTGGCCCCGCCAGGCCACGCTCAATCGGACGGCTCGGTGTTTCCCCCTGCACGATGCAGTCGCATTTCGTACAGCTCAGCTTTATGCGCACGTGCCGGACCACCAGGAAGCTGGCGGGCACGTACTCCAACACTTCCGAGACATCCTCGCCTAACCGGCGCAACTCGCCCTGGCATTGCGGACACACGGTTTCTTTGGGCTTGTGTCGCCGCGTTTGTCGCGGCAGATGATCGGGCAGAGCGCGACGTGCCGGTTTGGCTGTGGTTGCACTGAGAGCAGTTGCCACCGACGACGGCCGGGAAGGGCTCGCCTCGCTGCGACTCGATTCCAGTTCCTCCAGCCGCAACTCCAACTGCTCGATCTGTCGTTGTAGCTTCTCCGACTTCCGCCCAAACTGCATGCGGTGCAGTTTGACCAGCAGCAGCTTCAGATGCTCGATCTCACGCTCGCGCGAGAGCAGTTGCTCGTGTTGCTCCAGGATCAGCGCGCGCAATTCCTCGGCCGGAAGCGTGTTCAGATCGGGGAGCGCAGTCACCGCCATGCGCGGAGTATCGCATGAACTCGCGCTTTCGCATCCTCGTGCCTGCGAAAAAAGTTGTGCAAAGAATCTTGCAGGTTACACCGACAACTCTGGCTCCCACGTCCGCTCTGGTCGCCGCCAATCGATACCTTCCAGCAACATCGATAGCTGCGCACGCGTCAAAGAAACTGTGCCGCTGGTCGCTTGCGGCCACACGAAGTGCCCACGCTCCAGTCGCTTCGCGAACAAACACAACCCGTCACCGTCATACCACAGTACTTTGATGAGATCGCCGCGCCGTCCGCGAAACACGAACACGTGCCCGGAGAACGGACTCTGTTCCAGCTTCGTCTGCACCTGCGCGCTCAGTCCCGTAAAGCCGCGGCGCAAGTCGGTCACCCCCGCCGCGATCCAGATCCGCGTCTTCGCCGGCAATGCGATCATGCGCGCAAGCACTCCAGCAGCACCCGCACCAAGGCGGGATCGGCGCTGCCTTCGATCCGTACCTGTGCCTGACGAAACTCGATGTGGATCGTACCGGGTTGTGGCTGGCAAACATCCGCGAAGCAATGCTCGACCACCACCGGCGCCGACTTGCTCTCGCTCACCCGCACCGGCAGCAACTTGATCCCTGGCTTCTGCTCCCCTAGTCGTCCCGCCAAGTAAAGTCGGCGCCAGCCAAACACCTGATTGGCGTTCACTCCGTGCGTCCGCGCCACCTTCGCTACCGACGCGCCGGACACCAGTGTCTCTTCCACGATCCGCCGCTTCTCCGCAATGCTGCGGCGCTGCCGCGAGACCGTGCTTGCCGACCCACTCTTAGCTGCGATCCCTTCTGAAACTTGCCGCGAAGTGTCCATCTCCACTTCCAAGTGGACACCTATCCCAGCTATCCACTTCGCCGAGAATGGACTCTTACTTATGAAGATGTCGAGACGTTCACAACCGGACGCTTACGGCTGCTCGGAGGCGCGCAATGAAAATCCTTTTGGCCGGGCCCAATTTGCGGAAGTGAATGAGGGAGAATCTCAACATTGGGGACTTTCAGCCCCGACATTTTCGGGGTCGCTGACACTCAATGAATCTTAGGTACTATTCGATCAGAGCCTAGTTGGAACAGGAGTCGTTCTGGTGTTTTCGGGAGTCGACGCTCGTGGATTCCGCGGTTTTTTTGTCCGGGAAGTCGGTAGCTGGAAGTTCCATACTCGATACTCGCTCCGGCCTAAGGCTCGCTTTGGCCCGTTTTTTCTTTGCAGCGATTTGCATTTCTGCTCCATCAGTTCGCGCTATGGCAGCGCAGTCCGAACGTTCGGCCTGTGGATCATGGG
This sequence comes from Silvibacterium sp., assembly GCA_019232935.1. Taxonomy (GTDB): domain Bacteria; phylum Acidobacteriota; class Terriglobia; order Terriglobales; family Acidobacteriaceae; genus Silvibacterium. The sequence goes on along the minus strand of JAFAMZ010000368.1, from coordinate 78 downwards.
GAACATCAGCCTGGCCCTGAGATCCTGTCGCGACCTTGCGTGTATCGATTATCTCGGCTCTCGGAACAGTTCCGCCCA
>JAFAMZ010000279.1 GCA_019232935.1 Silvibacterium sp. | reverse complement strand
CACCGCAGCGGCATAGACATCGGGAGTGAAAGCCACGCCGGCCAGGGTCGCGTAACCGCCGTAAGACCCGCCGAGAATTCCCACCCTCTTCGGGTCGGCAATCCCTTCCGCGATCAGGTACTTCACACCCCAAGTCACGTCGTCCTGCATCTTCGCGCCCCACTGGAGATTACCTGCATCGAGAAACTTCTTGCCGTAACCGGTAGATCCGCGAAAATTCGGCATCAGCACGGCATAGCCACGGTTCGCAAAAAACTGCGCCAGCGCGTTGTAGCCCCACACGTCGCGGCCCCACGGACCGCCGTGCGGAATCATTAACGCCGGCAGACTCTTTCCGGGCATGCCTTTCGGCAGCGTTAGATATGCCGGAATCTCCAGCCCATCCGACGACTTGTACGTCACGGGCTTCATGCTAGCCAAGTCTTCCCGCGGCAGTTTCTCCCGGAGCTTGAACTGGGGCGTCAGCGTGTGTGTCTTGCGATCGAACAGCAGTGTCTCGCCCGGCTCCGTATCGCTCGCCGCAAACACCAGCCACACCTGCTCGTCGCGCGTGCGCGATGGTAAGCCGATCTCCTTGCCTGGAAGCTGGCTCTCCAGCCATTTGTAGTCGGACTCGATTCCTTTGTCCTTGAAGTATCTCTTCTCGCGGTCGTAATAATACGACGTCGCCACCAGTTCATCCGTCGCTTCGGAGAACATTGCGTTACCGAAATCCACCTTCTTCAGTGGATCGGACTCGACCAGTTCCGTCTTGCCCGTCTCCGGATCGAATAACACCAGGGAAATGAAATTTACGTCTGCGCCCTTGTTAGTTTGCAGGTAGACGCGTTTGTCATCGCGATTGAATCGCACCGGGTCGCAGGTCTCAAACACGCTGCACGAATATACCTGCGTGAACTTGTCCGCATCGACGCGAAGAATCTCCGTATCTCCGTTTTCCGCGCTGCGTGTAGCCAGCCGCAGCTGTCCTTTCAGGTCGAATTGCCAACCCGATATTCGCTCCGTGTTTTTCCGGATCAGCGTCTTCTCGCCCGTAGAAATCTTCAGCTTGTAAAGGTCATGCCACGCCTTATCGCGATCATTCAAGCCGATGTACACCACATCGGGATCGCTTTTAGGGACCTCGTAGATGAATACCCGCGCGCCTTTGACTCCGGTAAGATCGCGCGACCGAGGCGCTTCAGCGCCTCCAGCCGGCTTGGCCGAAGGGTCCACAGCATAGACATTGAAGTTCTCGTCTCCCGCATTATCCTTCACATACAGGATGTACTTGCTGTCCCGCGTCCAGAAGTACCCCGCTACAGGCCGTTTCGTCTCCGTCGTAAGCAGTCGCGCCGCGCTGAAGGGCTCGTTTACTCCCTTGACATAGACGTTGCGCGTATCCTTCCATGGCTTGAGAAACGCGATGTATTGCCCATTGGGAGAAATCTGTGCAGCCGCAATCTCCGGATTACCGAAGATGAGCTCGCGATCGATCAGCGGCGGCAATCTCTGCGATGCGCCTTGAACTTGCGCACCAGCCGGGGCAGTCAGTCCAGTCGCGGCAGCTGCCATAAGTAGATACAAAGCTCTGAATATCCGCTTATTCACAGTCTCGTCCTCGGTTTCCGGCGGCAGCATGGCCGCGTTCTTCGAGACGAATGCTACACCAAAATTGCGTTTGTCGGGCTGGCGGCCTGATATGGGTAATTCGCTAACCGTTCGCCCGATGCAGCGTCAGGTTCATCAGCGTCTGATGTGTCCCGACTGCTTCCGGCCCTGTCGCTCCCTCCTCCGGACGCAATTGCGTATACCTACCATCCGAGCCGAGAACCCAGGCTTCGCGCCTGTCGCGCAGATTGATGTCGAGGATCTCCCAGAGCCGGTGTTTGAGATTCGTATCGAACACTGGTGTGACTACTTCAATTCGCTTCGAGAGATTGCGGTACATCCAGTCAGCCGAGCCGATAAGAAATTCGCCTTTTGCCGGGTCATGATGCCCGTTGGCGAAATAAAAGATCCTCGAATGTTCGAGAAAGCGGCCGATGATGGAGCGGATGCGGATATTCTCGCTGTTGCCCGGCACGCCGGGACGCAGGCAGCAGAAGCCGCGAACAATCAGATCGATTTCGACTCCCGCCTCCGAAGCCTGGCAAAGCGCCTCGATCATCTCCGGATCCTCGAGCTGGTTCATCTTGGCTACAATGCGCGCATACTTTCCGGCTTTCTTGTGCTTGGTCTCGCGGTGCACCAAATCCAGCAGCTTCGGACGCATGGTGAGCGGAGCCACAAGAAGCGTCGAGCAATGCGGCCTGTCCGAATGGCCTGTGAGGTAATGGAACAGATTCACGACATCGTTCGTGATCCGCGGATCGCAGGTGAAGAGGCCGCAATCCGCATAGAGCCGCGCGGTCTTGACGTGATAATTCCCGGTACCAATATGCACATAGCAGCGTAGGCCATCGCCCTCTTTGCGCACTACCAGAGCGGTCTTAGCGTGGGTCTTGAGGCCGGGAACTCCGAAGGTCACGTGTGCGCCTACCCGCTCCAGTTCCGCTGCCCAGTGCAGGTTCCTCTCCTCGTCGAAGCGCGCCTTGATCTCCATGACGCAGGCCACCTGCTTGCCACGTTCTGCGGCGCGAATTAGCGATTTAACGAAGGGCGTGTCGTCCCCGACGCGGTAGGCCGTCATCTTGATTGCCACAGTGTGCGGGTCGTCTGCTGCCGCACTGATGAAGCGCTCCACGGTAGAGTCGAAACTGTCGTAGGGGTGATGTACCAGGAGATCGGCCGCCTCGATTGCTCCGAAAAAAGCAGCGGGATTCTTTGGAAGAAATGCCGGCGCCAGAGGTGTCCATTCGGGATCCTTCAGCTTGGGCAGCGGCAGAGAGAGAAGCTCAAACAGCGGTATGTAATTGACCCTCTCGCCCATGTCGTAAAGATCGATCTCATCAAGATTGAACCGTTCGCGAAGCTTCTCTCTTACTTCCGGATCGGCTCCCGGTCTGAATTCGAGGCGCACCACCGGCTCGTAACGGCGCTTGCGAATTTCTTCCTTGACGAGTGCGCGGTAATCGGTGACATGTTCCTCATCAAGCTCCACCTCAGCGTCCCGGGTGAGCCGCACGATGGTGATCCCGGAGATTTCCATGCCGCTGTAAAGCTTGTCGAGATTGCCGTGAATCACTTCGTAGAGGGGAACAAACAGCCTTTGCCCCGGCTCGATGCCGGCCGTCAGATTGACCCAGGCTTTAAGCACCTCGGGAACTTTTACGCGGGCGAACATGGTCTCTCCCTTGGCAGGATCGTGAACGCGAAACACCATGGAACTGGAGAGATTGGAGATGAACGGGAAGGGATGAACCGGATCGATGACCAGCGGCATGAGGGCTGGAGAAATGTGGGAATCGAAATAACGGCTGGCTTCTTCCTGTTGCCGTTCCGTCAGTTCATGCCAATAGCGCAAAAAAATTCCATGCTCAGCGAGTCCGGGCTTGATGCTATTCCGGTAGCAGTCGGCCTGCCGGTCCAGCAGGGGAATCAGCTTGTCACGAAGGGCTTCGCGAAGCGCTCGTTGGCCTGCGCCGTCGCCCTCGCGAACGACTGCCCACCGTTTCATAAAGAATTCGTCGAGGTTCGCGGTGAAAATGGCCAGGAATTTGGCGCGCTCGAGCAGCGGCACTCTGTCGTCAAGCGCCTCGGCAAGCACCCGCTCGTTAAACTCGAGCCAACTCAGGTCCCTGTCGATCCAGATTTCTTCCAAACCTTCGGGCAAGGAGATGTTTAGCACACCGAGTTCGCCAATAGAAGCCATTGCAGCAGTAGCTGATGCCATGGATCCTCCCTGACGCCTCTTCACCGGGCGTCGCGATGTCGGCGATTCTAAACCTGATTTGCGCAAGCTAGTGTGAAAGGACGGACTGCGATGGCAGATTTTACTGTATCGATCATTTCACGGTCAGCGTTAGATTCACGGAGTGAACGGTGACGCTAGTGCCGCTGACGGTGGCATTGCCGGAAACAAGGATCGTATAGGTCCCTGCAGCTAATCCCGGATTCCCAGACGGCGGATGATTCAGATAACCGTACCGCTCGGAGCACCCGCCGAGCGCCACTCCGCCCGCCGCGAGCAGTGCCGCGAAACCGAATACGCGGAGTCCCGCCACACCAGGCCGCCTCCGCAGAGCACCGAGACCGGCCAGCGCTAAGATCCCCGGCATTGCGATCGCAAGCGCCGCTCTCGACCCCCGCCGCGGGAGGAAAGCTGCTTTGCCCGACGCTCCCTGCGTCTGAATCTGAAGCGTGCTCGTCACGGGCGCAGTTGTGAGCGGAGTCAGCGTGGTCGGACTGAAGGTGCACGTCGCGCCGGACGGCACCTGGGAGCAGGAGAGCGAAACCATGTCGTTGAAGCCATTTTCCGGCGTCACCGTGATGGTAATGTTGGCGTATTGTCCAGCCGTCACATTGACTGAAGTTGGATTCGCTGTAAGGGAAAAATCCGGCAGCTGGCTCTGTTGAGGGGTCGCGGTTGAAGATGCCGCCGAGGCCTCCAGGACTGCGTTTCCGGAATACGCGGCGGTGATGGTGCGCGCGCTCTGAGGCAGCTTGTCGACAGTCAGGGTCGCGGTTCCATTTTCGACTACGGCCGATCCAACGGAGCCCTGGGCAGTTTCAAAGGATACGATTCCGCCCTCCGCGGGATTGCCGGAAACATCGGCGACCCTTGCCGTGAGCGTTGCTCCGCTGCCGGTGGGCGCAAGTGAAAGAAGAGTCCGCGTCGGGACCTGTGCGCCTGCTCCCGCTGCAACCATGGAAAATGCCAGCAACATGCCCGCGGCCTTCGCTGCCCGGGAGACGACGCGATCCTTCACAAACTGCAAGATCATTCTTCGGTTTCTCTGCTCTGTTGGAAACGCTTCTCGTGCCAAGCCTTCATTGTATCCGAGCCGACGCTTCACTCGGATGCGTGGAGCTTAGGAGGTTTCAGGTGCAAAATCGCTGCTACCATGATTCGTTATCCCAATCGCGAGGAGCCCTCATGTCCACGACTCTCTCTCAGCGCCCGCGGCTCGAAGATAGACCGCAGCTTCAGCACCTCACCGCGCAGCTCAACGACCTGAAGGCCAAAGGAACCTACTTTCATTTGCGTGTACTCGACGATATGCAGGCGCCGGTCTGCCACTATGACGGCAAGCAGGTCATCAATCTCGCGTCGAACAACTATCTGGGGCTGACGGCGCATCCGAAGCTCCGCGAAGCGGCGATCCAGGCGACGAAAGAGTACGGGGTTGGGTCGGGTGCGGTGAGAACGATTGCCGGAACCATGAAGATCCACATGGAACTCGAAGAGAAGATCGCCGCCTTCAAAAATGTCGAAGCCTGCGTCGTCTTCCAGAGCGGATTCACCGCCAACGCCGGCACCGTCTCCTCGATTCTGGGCAAAGAGGACTTCATTATCTCCGACGAGCTCAACCACGCGTCGATCATCGACGGAGCACGGCTTTCTAGAGCGAAGATCAAGGTCTTCCGCCACAAAGACGTCGGCCACGCCGAAGAGTTGCTCAAGGAAGTGGCGAACGAGCCCGGCCGCAAGCTGCTCATCACCGACGGCGTCTTCTCGATGGACGGCGACATCGGGCCTGTCGATAAGCTCTGCGACCTTGCCGACAAATATGGAGCCATCATGATGGTCGACGACGCCCACGCCTCCGGCGTCCTCGGACGCAACGGACGAGGGTCAGTCGATCACTTTCATTGCCACGGACGCGTCGACGTCCAGGTCGGCACACTTTCGAAGGCTATCGGCGCGCTCGGCGGATATGTCTGCGGCTCGAAGGACCTGATTGAATTTCTCTACCACCGCGCGCGCCCGTTCCTCTTCTCGACCTCGCATCCGCCGTCGGTCACGGCCACCTGCATCGCCGCTTTTGATCTTTTGGAGCAGGAGCCCGAGCGGATCGAGCGCCTCTGGGACAATACCCGCTACTTCAAATCCGAGTTGGGCCGCCTCGGCTTCGACATCGGAGGCGTGACCACTCCGGCGAGCGAGACTCCCATCACGCCCATCATCATCGGCGACGGCAAAAAGACGATGGAATTCTCTCAGGCCCTCTTCGACGCCGGAGTCATGGCCAGCGGCATCGCCTTCCCGACGGTGCCTGAGGGCAAGGCCCGCATCCGCACCATCATGACCAGCGAACACACCCGCGCCCAGCTCGACCAGGCTCTGGAGATTCTGGAAACGACGGCGAGGAAGCTCGGGATTCTGGCATGAACCACGGTTCGGCCGGAATTATCTGGTACTCATTTTGAGCGCCGCCTCTTCCAGGAGTTCTCAGACCAGGGGCGTAAATGCGCCTGTGGAGTCCACAAC
>JAFAMZ010000250.1 GCA_019232935.1 Silvibacterium sp. | reverse complement strand
GAGGGCGAGCTGGGCGGGCGAGTCGTCCATGACGACGATGTGGCCCATAGCTGCGCCTGTTGCTCCGCTGGCGACGGCCTCGCGCTCGATGATGGCGACGCGCATGTCGGCGCGGGCGAACTCAAGCGCACAAGCCGCGCCAACGATTCCGGCGCCGATCACGGCGACGTCGAAATTGCGGGTCACCCTATTTTGGCTCACCGGGGTATCCCCATACAGAAGGGATCGTTTGCGTCGAGCAGAAGCGTGGATTCGGCAGTCACGTAGGCGGTTCCGGTGATGCTCGGGATGATTCTTTCATCTTCGACGCGAATGCGGCCTTCGAACACCGTACCCAGAATGCCGGCCTGTCGCCAGACCTGTCCGGGAGCGAGCTTGCCCTCTGCATAAAGGCAGGCCATCTTGGCGCTGGTGCCGGTGCCGCAGGGGGAGCGGTCGTATGCTTTGCCGGGGCAGAGGACAAAATTGACGCTGTCAGCAGCGGAGTTCCTGGATGGACCGAAAAGCTCAATATGGTCGATCTCAGCGCCATTCGAGCCGGCGATGCCATGCGCCTCAAGGGCCTGGCGGATCGCCCACGTGAATTCCGTCAGCTCGTCCACGTTCGCGAGCGAGAGCTCTTTCCCGTGGTTTTCGACGAGGTAGAACCAGTTGCCGCCCCACGCGACGTCGCCGCAAAGAGCGCCGTGGCCAGGGACCTCGACTGGGACTGAGGAAGCAAGACGGAAGCTGGGGACGTTTTCAACGGTGACTTCTCCCGAGGGATGAAGTGTGGTCGAAACAACGCCGACGGGAGTCTCGATCCAATGGCGTCCTGGAGTGACCCTGCCAACATGGGCAAGCGAAGCGACCACACCAATAGTGCCGTGGCCACACATGCCGAGGTATCCGACGTTGTTGAAGAAAATAACGCCAGTAGTGCAGCGGGTGTCGAAAGGCTCACAGAGGAGCGCGCCGACGATGACGTCGGATCCGCGAGGCTCGTTGACGACGGCGGTGCGGAACTCGTCGTGGTCGCGGCGAAAGCGCTCGCGGCGGTCGGCAAGCGGGCTGCTGCCGAGGTCAGGGCCGCCATTGAGGACAAGCCGCGTGGGCTCTCCCGCGGTGTGGGAGTCGATGATCGAGACGCGGCGGACAGCGGAGGTGGATGTCATCGGAAAATGTGATTCTAGTATGGCCTTAAGCGGGGGATTCGCGATGGTTCGACAATCGGCGTCGAAATGATACATTGGCGTTTTAGAATGATTTTCAATTGACCGGAGGAGTTGGAGTGCGAGTGCCTGCAAAAATGGCGAAGCTTTCGGGATGGGTGTTGGTTGCTGCTGCAGCGGGATGGGTCGCAACAGGATGCGAGACAGGTCGCACGAATAAGCTGCACTCTCCGGCCTTGCACGTTTCCGACGAGACGACCACCGGTAAACCCGATCCGGCTTACGTGGCCAACGGGGAAGGCATACCACCGGTTCCCGGTTCGCCGACCGCCGCGGGCGCGAATGGCAAACAGCCCTTCGATTCAGGCTGGGCACGTTCCAGCCCCGGTGCGGAGCACGGATCTGCCGCTCCGCCCGCTCAGCAGAACAAGGATCGCTTCATTCGCCAGTAGCGGTTCGGCGGTCTCCAGCCACTCAAACAGCAAGGCCGCGGGGCTTGACGTTCTCGCGGATGAACCGGATAGTCTCCTCCAGCGATGTGCCGGGGCCGAATATCGCAGCAACCCCGTGAGATTTCAGAAACTCCGTATCCTGCTGCGGGATAGTGCCGCCTAGAACGACGAGGATGTCGTCGGCTCCACGTTCTTTCAGGAGTGCGGTCACGCGCGGGATGATGGCGTTATGTGCGCCCGAGAGGATGCTCAGGCCGATGCAGTCGACGTCCTCCTGCACTGCGGCATTGACGATCATCTCCGGCGTCTGGCGCAGGCCCGTGTAAATCACTTCCATGCCGGCATCACGAAGGGCCCGGGCAATGACCTTGGCTCCGCGGTCGTGCCCGTCTAGGCCGGGCTTGGCTACGAGGACGCGGATGGGTGTAGTGCGATCAGTCATGCTCAGTCCGGGGGCGACTCGTGAGCATATCACGTTGCGAGCCGACCCGGGCTTTTCGGGTGGGCCATCACCAGCACGAAGCAAAGCGGCTTTAGTCGGCGCGGTCGGGCTCTCTCGAACGCCGGATTGTGCACACCCCACCCCCTGTCAATCCCCTCGTCTGGGATGCTCCCCGTAACTCATTCATCCGAAGGATCCTGGCGATCCCTCACCCTGGCCGACCATTTCCCGCAGTCCTCTACAATAGAAGCTACTCCTCAGGCCCGCATCGGCGGGCCATTCCTATCTGGAGCGGGAAATGTCTCCGGCACCGCGATGGCAACGCCATGAATGGGTTACAGATTGGTCTAATGGAATGAATGGATTACAGCGGCTTGTTTCAGCCAGGAATCTAACCAGAATGAATAGAATGGCTTACAAGCTGATCCAATAGAATGAATGGCTTACAGAGTTCCGGCCAAATGCATCCTGTAAATCATTCATAAGAAATGCTTTACAATCTCTACCAATGGGATGAATGGCTTACAAAATCGCGCAGCGAAGTCTAATCAGATGAATGGCTTACAAAAACTGGCCTCTGAACAGGGGGAGAGGGGCCCCTCCCG
>JAFAMZ010000027.1 GCA_019232935.1 Silvibacterium sp. | reverse complement strand
CACCATGACATCTACTCCATCGAGGACCTCGCGCAGCTCATCTACGATCTCAAGCGCGTCAACCCCTCCGCCGCCATCGGCGTCAAGCTCGTCTCCGAGTGGGGAGTTGGCACCGTCGCCGCCGGGGTCGCCAAGGCCTACGCCGATTACATCGTCATCGCCGGCCATTCCGGAGGAACCGGAGCGTCGCCGCTCTCCAGCATCAAGTACGCCGGGAATCCGTGGGAGTTCGGTCTCGCCGAAGCGCAACAGGTACTGTTACGAAATGGCCTCCGCGGTCGCGTCCGCCTGCGCTGCGACGGAGGCCTCCGCACCGGGCGCGACATCCTCATCGCCGCGCTGCTCGGAGCCGACGAGTACGCCTTCGGCACCGCCGTTCTCGTCGCCCTCGGATGCGACATGGCCCGCCAGTGCCACCTCAACACCTGCCCCACCGGCATCGCGACACAACGCTCCGACCTGCGCGCCAAGTTCCGCGGCAAGCCCGAGCACATCGTCCGCTTCTTCGAGGAGCTCACCCGCGACCTCCAGATACTGCTCTCTTCGCTTGGCCTGCCTTCGCTCGACGCCGCCATCGGACGCACCGACCTCCTCGAGCAGGTCCGCTTCGATGGAGGCCTCGACCTCACGCCTGTCCTTGCAGCCGCGCAGGTCCACCAATCATCGATGGTGCCCCATTCAAAGCCCGGTGTTGGCTTTGAGTGGGTTCACAGCGAAACCAGATGGCAGGGCCACCGCAACCTGCGTCCCACCGACCACGCCCCCATTGACGACGCCTGGCTCGAGCCTGCGCTCGCCGCATATAAGGCCAACCAGCCTTTCGTACACGAAGCGCTCATCGCCAATGAAGACCGCACCTTCGGCGCGCGCCTTGCCGGAGAGCTCGCCGTGCTCCAGACCAACGGTGTTGCCTCCGACCAGCCGCTCGTCTTCAAGATGACCGGCGTCGCCGGCCAGTCCTTCGGAGCCTTCTCCGTTCCCGGCATGCAGCTAATACTCAGAGGCGTCGCCAACGACTTCGTCGGCAAGGGCCTCTCCGGAGGCGAAATCATCCTCCGGGGACAGGGCCGCGCCGCCCTCCAGTCCGAGCTGCACGTCATCCTAGGCAACGTCGCCCTCTATGGAGCCACTAGCGGAGCTCTCTTCGCCGCCGGCCGCGCCGGCGAGCGCTTCTGTGTCCGCAACTCCGGAGCCCTCGCCATCGTCGAAGGCGTCGGCGACCACGGCTGCGAATACATGACCGGAGGCCTCGCCGTCATCCTCGGCGCCACTGGTTTCAACTTCGGAGCCGGCATGACCGGCGGGCTCGCCTGGGTCTTCGACGAAGACGGAAGCTTCATGCGGGACATCCTCTACCACGAAGACTTCCTCAAGGCCGAGCCTTACGAAGCCCTCGACGCCGAAGCCCGCGAGTCGATTCACGGACTCGTCCAGCTCCACGCCGAAAAGACCGCCAGCACCCGCGCTTACTGGCTCCTCTCGAAGTGGGACGAACTCGCGCCGCGCTTCATCCGCCTCACGCCCAAACCCCAGGCGTGAGGTGGGGGCAGAAGAGCTGTCTCTAAGTTGAGCCGGGTGGTGCGCCCAATCCTCCTGGCTGTAAATGCACTGGCCCCGTGAGTCCCTGTATGAATCTCAGGCCCTCATCCATGTCCATCGGGTTGAACCGGGCCACGCGGTGGTTCGAATGTACGTCAAGCGTGGTGTATTGACCTTGGATGAGGGTCTCAGGGCGCTTGAGAGCCCCTGAAGTCGAGGAATTTCTGGGTCCACATGATCTCCGCAGTCGCCACGGGACCAACAGATGGATCTGTTGATACACCGCGTCCTCATCACGGAGCACTCGAAGGAATTCTCAACGCTTTCTCAAGCATTTTCGGCAGGCTCTTCAAAATTGAGGGTGTATTCGGAAGCGCACTCATATCCGATCACGTCGACGCGCGGATACTCTTTGCGCTTCGCATTTGCCCGCGCTTTCGTCGGGGCTTTGCCATTTGCAGGCTTGACCGCGGGCCATATCACAACCCCATGTGTCTCTTGCGACGGATGCCATTGGAAGTCTTTCCCTGTCATAACCTCGGCGAACTTCTTCCAGCCTTCCTGGAGGCTGGGGTTCTCGAGAGCATAGCGAAAACTGATGATCTGTCTGAAGGTTTCCATTGAGCGCAGAGACTTGAGCTCGACGTTTACCAGAGACGCCAGGCCTGCCGAATCGACTTGCACCGTGAGCATGTCAGCTACCAGTTTTTTCCCCGAGGCACTCTTCAATGCAATCTCGTCTGAGACAAACCAGTACTGGTTGCCGAGAACGTTGTCCAGTACTTTCAGCCTTCCGTTCGACCGCATTGCTTGTTGGATCAGCCACGATTGCAGCTGTTTCTCGGGAGTCGGGCGTCCCGGCGAGGGCAACTGCTTCTCTAAGATTTTTTTAAGTTTGCCAGTGGAAACATCACTGAATCCAAGTTGCGGTGAATTCTCGCAGCAACTTACCGCACTGATCCCGCCGACGGACGGGCGCAGACTTAGCAATTTGCCTAAAAGTTCATCTTTGAACTTCTGGAACGGTTCGGACCGGACCTTTTCGGCATTTTCAATCAGCTTTTGTAACTGTGCGAATAATAATGAATCAGTAGAGGTGTCAGAGGCCTGAGTCAAGATTCAACCTTTCTCCATCGTTGAGTGTGATTACGTTTGCAAAGATCTGAGAGAAGTCTTCGCCGTGCTCGGTGTGAATGGGAACGAGCATGCAAGGCTTCAGCGCCGCGGCCAACCGCTGCAGGTCTGCAACGGGCGCGTGCCCACTGGTGTGGGCGTAGACGAAATTCACTTCCGGGTCTGTGCGGAAGCGGGAAACTTTATCGCTACCCCAGTAGTCGTCGTGGTTTCCGTCGAGATAGCCGAGCCAGGTGTCCTCGACAACGCTAGACGGATTGGGACGGCCGCTGCTCAACACGCTCCCGAACGGAGCGCAGACGGCCAATGGCTACACCTACAATGGGCAGGTCTGTGCTACTTCCAATCCCAGCACAACCGCCCCGCCAGCCAACGGACTCTCATGCGCCGCCTCCCAGAATCCCTCCCCCTCAAGCCCCACCGATGGAATTACCTACTACTACTACGACGCTCTCGGCCGCCCGACCGTCCAGACTCAACCCGACGGCAGCATGCTCGAATGGTGTTACAACGGCGTGGTATCAACCTTGCCCAGCGGCGCCCCAAACATATGCAGCAGCCACCTCGGCGGTGTGCTCCCTGATACCTGGGTAGACTGTGCCGATGAGACCGGGCGAAAGTGGCAGCGCACCTACGACGCCATCGGCCACCTCACTGAAGTGATGGAACCGGACGGCTCCTCGACAATCGGTAAGACACCTAGCCTCGAAACAGATTATTGGAATGATGCACTCGGCAACGTTGTCAAGGTCAATCAGTGGGGAGGATCACAAAGCAGCAGCGGCGTCCGGACCCGCATCTTCACCTATGATGGCCTAAGCCGCCTGATCACAGCCTCCAATCCCGAGAGCGGGACTGTCTGCTACGGCACCTGGAGCGGATCGACTTGCATCAACGGCTATGATTCAGATGGCAATCTCGTTAAGAAGACCGATGCTCGCGGTGTCGTCACGACCTACGCATACGATACCCTGAACCGGCTAACGCGAAAATCGTATTCAGATGGCACGCTGGCGGAGTCTTACGGATACGACGGCAACGATGAAACGGGCAAGCCGCGTCCCGGGGTGACCAACGCGGTCGGCAGGCGATCCCATTCATCGAATGAGGTCAATATCGCTGCTGACTATTCTTACGATCCAGTGGGCAGAATGATCAGCAGGATCGTGTGTGTGCCCGGCAATTGTAATTACGTCTTGGGTGCCGCGGCGAAATACGATCTCGCGGGAGATATTGTCCAGTCGACTCTCGCCCAGGGGCTTAACGTGGTGATGTCGTACGATTCCGCCGGACGGCTTAACAGCGTTACCATCCCTAACGCCAGTCCCGCTGCCACAATCTGGTCCAATCCGACCTACGGTCCCTTCGGGGCGACCAGCGGCACGCTGGGCAACGGGCTCCAGGAGCAGACCGCCTACGATAAGCGAGGCCGCATTACCAGCTATCAGATTCCGTCAAGATATTCGTATTCGATCACGAGCTACGCGACAAACAGCAACGTGTTGGCCGTGACCGACAGCGTGAACGGCAGCTGGACATA
>JAFAMZ010000143.1 GCA_019232935.1 Silvibacterium sp. | reverse complement strand
AGAGATTGGAACGTTGAAGGCATTTCTAGGCCGATAGGAGAGCAGCAATGCGCAATGTATTACCTAAAATCATTTCCCTCATTCTGGTTGCGTCACCAGTTATGGCACAGGCGCCGGTGCGTCACCGCGTAGCCGTGCTCGATTTCGGGTACGCGACCGTGATGACGGCTTCGCAAGCGGTCTTCGGAACCAATGTCGACATCGGCAAGGGCATCTCGGACATGCTCATCGATAAACTGCTCGCCGACGGAACTTACCGCGTGATCGAGCGCAATGCCATCGACAAGATCCTTCACGAACAAGACTTCTCCAACAGCAACCGAGCCGATCCCACCACGGCCGCTAAAATTGGCCATGTCCTCGGCGTCGACGCCGTCATCACCGGTGACATCACGCAGTTTGGCCGCGACGACCAGAATAAGAACTATGGAGCTTCGGCCGTAGGAGCCTGGACGCACGGCGCTTTCGGCGGCGTAGGCAAGCATGAATCAAAGGCCGTGGTGGCGATCACCTGCCGCATGGTCGATACCACGACGGGCGAAATCCTGGCCTCGGTAACCGGCAAGGGAGAATCGACGAGAAGTGGAACGAGCCTGCTGGGAGGCGGATATGGCGGCGGCTCGGGAGCGGCCGCCGGATACGACATGAGCAGCAGCAATTTTGCACAGACGATTATCGGTGAGGCCACCACTGCGGCAGTTGCACAGGTCGCTACGGGACTGAACGCAGATGCCTCGAAAATCCCCGACGCTCCGCCGCCGCCCAAAGTCGCGGTTTCCGGCCTCGTAGCAGATGCATCGGCGATGGACAGCATCATCATCAACGTGGGCAGCGCCGCGGGCGTGAAAGTGGGCGACCAGCTGGCGATCTCGCGCAAGGTGCGGGACATCAAGGACCCCGCCACGGGCAAGGTGCTGCGGTCGATCGAAAATCCCGTTGGCACGCTCACGATTACCAGTGTGGATGCGTCGTCTGCTGTCGGGAAGTTCAGCGGGACTGGCGCTCCGAAGGTCGGGGACAGCGTCAAGACGCCTTGACCCGCCCAATAACGTAACTAATGGCCAGCCGGCATCTCTACCGGCTGGCTATTTTCATTCGTGTTCGGATAAATCTCCGTGACCTGCTTCAGAAACTGCAGCAAAACCTCTTCGCCAGTTCCCGAAACATAATCGCCCGGGTTTCGGCCGCCCTCGCGCCATGCCATGAGAAAGATCACAGGCACCCAGCCGGGCCGGTCCTGTGCGAGCCGCTGTCCAAAGGCGAAAAGCACGCGAGAGAGCTTGATCGGAAGCTGGACTCCGGCAACCTGATTCACCGATGGATCGCTGCAGAGATCCGGAGGCGACGTGACGAGGTACTCGCGGCAACTCAGCGGCCGTATGGGATGAATGCTGCAGCTCTCATTTTCGAGAAAGGGGCACGCAACACCGGCGTGGAAGTAGTCGATCGCCAGTCTCGTCGCGCTTTCTTCATCGGCGGTCCAGCCGTCACTGACTAGGTTCTCGATTACTCCAGCTTCACGAAGGGCGAGCAATGCACTGTGAAAGCGCCGTTCCAGTTCTGCGCGGCGATTCTCAGGTAGGGCCTCAAACCAATGCGCAAGCGCGTCGGCCTCGAAGAAACTCACCGGAACCATCTGCCGGCAACACGCTCCGCAGCCCGCACGGCAAGATATTGGAGATCCTGCCTGCTCAGCCTCCTCACCTACTCTGGCTACGATGGCATTTTCCAGATTCTGAATCACTGGCAGAAGCTGGGTCAGCGTCGTATGCCCCCCAGGCAGAGTGGCGCTGGCGTTTAGAAATCCGCCGCCGACCGGCAACTTGAATGAGACTCGCGCCGCGGAAGAATCAGCATTCATGGAAAATCGCCGCCAACCAAGTAAACCACGCCTGAACTCTCGTTGCACTGAGCTAAAGTTTTCTTCGCTTATACAGGCAGGACGCAGGCAGCCGTTACCTTTACCTGGAAACACCAAGCCCTCGGCCGCCTTTGTGCTGGCTCCGGGACTGGATTCGTGTTACCGTGCGGTCAGATTAATTGCTGTACTGCTTTGATTTACAAGCCTTCGGAGATGCGGTTCGATTGCGCCTTTTCTGCCTCAATCGGCTCGGGCATACAAAGTGGAAGCAACCTCGACCAGAAAGATAGGGAAATACGAAGTCACCGGCGTCCTCGGACGCGGCGGTATGGGCATTGTCTATCGCGCCGAGGACAAACGCATCGGGCGCCAGGTCGCCATCAAGACCCTTACCGAAGGCTTCTCCGGACAGGCCGACATGCTCGAGCGCTTTTACCGGGAGGCGCAGGCCGGGATTCTTCAGCATCCGAACATCGTCGTCGTTTACGACTTGGGCGATCAGGATGGCGTGCCGTTCATCGTGATGGAGTATGTCAACGGCGATCCTCTGGACAAGATCATCTCGTCGGGCAAGCCGCTGCCGCTCATCGACAAGCTGAGCATCATCGAGCAGGTGTGCGCCGCCCTGGGATACGCACATCAGCGCGGCGTCATTCATCGCGATATCAAACCGGCCAATGTGATTGTGCAGCCCGACGGTCATGCCAAAATCGTCGACTTCGGCATCGCCCGCATCCAGACATCGAGCGCCGAGACCGGTCTCACCCGCACCGGCAACGTGATTGGCACGATTCACTACATCGCGCCCGAGCGCCTTCGTGGACTGCCCTTCGACGGCCGGTCCGATATCTTTTCGACCGGCGTGATGCTCTATCTGCTGCTCACCGGCACGCTCCCTTTTGCGGGCGAGGATATCGCGGTGCTGCAAAAGCTGGTCAACGAACCTCATCCGCCGCTCAACACGCGTATGTCGGGTTATCCTCCGTATCTCGATACCATTCTCGATCGCGCCCTGGCCAAGGACCCTGATCATCGCTACTCCACTGCCGAGGAGTTTGCGGCAGACCTGCGTGCCCTCAGCGAGGACCTGAACCGCAGCCGCGTCGCCGACCTGTTCAACGACGCCGAGCGCCTTACCGCGGATCAGCAATTCGTGCGCGCCAGGGAGGTGCTGCAACAGATCATCAGGATTGATGCTCAGCACACGGGAGCCAGGCAGTTGCTCGGCATCGTCCAGCAGAACCTGTCCCGTCAGCAGCGCGCGGAGCAACTTCGCCAGTTGACTCATCAGGCTGACGAGGCAATGGCCGCCTCGCGCTTTACCGAGGCCCTTGCGTCGCTCGAGCAGGCCGTCAAGCTGGACACCACCAACACCGACCTCCAGGCCAAACTCGAATCTGCCAGAGAGAAGAAGGGATTGCAGGACGAGATCGCCAGCCTGATGACACAGGCCGAGGCCTCCCGCAAGACTGGCGACCTGCCCAGCGCCCTCAGGTTTCTTGAGAAAGCCCTCCATCTCGACCAGACGAACACGAAGATTCGGGCAGCCCATGCGGAATTTTCGAAACAGGCCCAGATCGCCGCGCAGCAGGGCAGGTTTCGTGAACTGCTTTCGAGCGCCCAACAGGAGCTTTCGTCGCGGCGCTTCACCGCTGCCATCGAAATCCTGCGCGAAGCCGGCAAAATCGATCCTGTGTCGCCCGAGCTTGAGCGCCTGCTCAACACGGCCGTCACCGGCCAGGATCAGGAACGCCGCCGCAAGCTGCTCAACCAGGTTCAGAACCAGGTAGAGAGCTGCCTGGCCGGCGACGACTTCGATCGCGCCGCCGAGATCGTCAGCCGAGCCATCGAACAACTGCCCGCTGACCCCTCGCTGCTGCAGTTGAAAAAGCGCGTCGATGGCGCCGCGCGCAGCGCAAGAGTCAAACACCTCGTCGAAATTACCCTCGGCAAGGCGCAGGAGCTCTTCGCCAACTCGCCGCACGAAGCCCTCGTGATCGTGCAGCGGGCATTGCAGGAGGTGCCCGGCGAAGAACGCCTGCTTGCACTTGAGGATTCACTCAGGCAGCGACTCAGAAGCCTCAAGGCCGAGGAGGTGCGGGGACGCTGCCTGCGCGAAGCCCAGGAAGCCATCAATCACAATCAGTTCGAGAAAGCCATCGGCATACTCGAGTCCTACCAGGTGGAATTCGCCGACACCACCGGCGTGAGCGAGCTTCTTGAGTTCGCCAGAACAGAGCTCGCCCAGCAGCAGCGCCGGGAACGCATCGCATCCGTATCCGCGCAGGCCCAATCGCTTATCGAACAGGAGCGTATCGATGAGGCCATTCGCCTGCTGGAGCCCGCCGCCGCAGAGAGGGGCGACAGCGGTCTGCAAAGGCTTCTTACCGAAGCCCGCGTGCAGCAGGAAGGCGCCGCCCGCCGGCTGCAGGCACTGCTGTCGCGCATAAAGGGACTGCGCGATCGCGGCCAGCTCGACGAGGCGATCCGACTGCTCGAAGCCGCTCCGGCGGCCAACGCAAAAGGCACGCTGCTCAACGCTATGCTTGCCGAGCTTCGCAACGAAAACGCCCGCAAGCAGGCGCTCGTTGCAGCCGTTGGAGCGGCGTCTCAGGCTCTGGAAAGGCTCGACTTTCACGCGGGCTTGGACGCGCTGCAGAGCGTGCGACAGGCTTATGGCGACTCCGAAGAAATCTCGCGGGTGATCGCCGATTACGAAACCCGTCGCGGAGCTATTGCCAATGAACGGCTAGGCAAGTCCGTCGAAGCGGCACGGGCAGCGCTGCTCGCGAATGACAGCGCAGCTGCGGCGATAGAGCTCCAGCAGGTGGCCACTCTGGTCGAATTCGCCGATACCGCCCAGCAGGCAGACTGGCGACGGCTGAGCGCCGAGGCCGGTAAGCCTCCCGCGCGCCGCACAATCGGCAACGTTGCTGCCGAAGAAGCAGCGGCGCAGGCCGAAACCGCGCGCCGCTCAAAGCTGCCCATCATCGCAGTCGCAGGCGGCAGCCTGGTTGTCGTGGCTGCCTTAGTCCTTTTCCTGCTGCTCGGCAGAGGCCATAAGCCGGCGCCCGCGAACTCGGCTCAGCCAACTGCAGCCACACCCGCCGCACCGGCAACGGGGACGCTCAAAGTGCGGGGCAACCTTGCGGACGTCGATGTCTTTGTCGATGGCACTCTTAAGGGATTCACGCAGAGCGACGGAACACTTGCCCTGCCGCTGGATGCAGGAGCGCACACGGTTCGCTTCACGAAGGCCGACTACGAAGATCTCGAATCTCCTGCGGTGACGATCAGCGCAAACAATGAGCTGAACCTGCCGTTCAGCCTCAAGCCGCTTACCGGCGCCGCGCCTCCAGCGACTGTCGAGACCTACCTTACCCTGCACTCTGTGCCCGGAGGAGCGCTGGTCACAATCGACAAGGTTCCTGCCGGTAAGACTGATGCCCAAGGGAACCTGATCGCCGCAGTGAAACCGGGCAGGCGGTCGGTTCAGATCACCATGGACAACTATCAGCCCTTCAACGAGAGCGTGAACGTGAAGGCGGGCGAGAAGAAGCCGCTTACCGCCGCTCTGATCCCGAACAAGCCATCGTCCAGCCAACCAGCATCGAATTCGGCCACCGCTCCGCCGGCGGCGGCTCCGCAGCCAGTTCAGATCGTCTCGTTCTCTGCGTCGCCTTCCTCGATCGAAGAGGGACAATCCACAACGCTGCAGTGGACGACCACCAACGCAAACGAAGTCTCGATCGATAATGGAATCGACAGAGTAGCCGTCAATGGACACACGCCGCCGATCTCTCCCGCAGCGAACACAACCTACACGCTCACGGCGAAAGGCTCCGGAGGCACGCAGCAGGCAACAACTACGGTAGCCGTGGCTCGCAAACCAACGCCGCCTCCGCCTCAGCCATCAACTCCGGCGCCAACTGCGGAAGCTTCGCCTCACCCGGCGGATGAGTCCGCCGCATTGCGATCAGCCATCACGCGCTACCAGTCGGCTTACAACGATCACGATATCGGCAGGATACGGGCAGCCTGGCCCAGCCTCTCACCGGGACTCGAGAAGGACATGCGCAATGTTTTTAAGGAGCATCCGGAGATCAGGCTGAACGTGGATTGTTCCTCATCGCCCAGCCTCAGCGGAGACTCAGCGCTATGGGGTTGCAGGCAGACGATCACAGTGACGAGTAACGGCAAACAGGTTCCGAGTTCAAGGAACGCATCGTTCTCCTTCGCAAGAAAAGACGGGAACTGGGTGATATCGGGCCTGAAATAGGACGCTGCCGGGCAAGTCCAGCATAAGAATGTCGTATATTGATCAACCAGTAACCTCTTGACTTCCCGGAGAGGAAACCTAGAATAGTGCGCGTTCTGCTCGCACACAAAACTCGATCACGAGTCAAAGCAAAGCTCCTCATGTGAAAACAGGTTTCGCGAAGAGCGGAGCGTTCAGATCCTGAATCGTTTGGATTTCCTACAACCCCAATTTGTTGAGTTCTAACGTAAGCTGTTTGCTTTGGCCGCTCCTCGAGACAGTCTTCAACAGGGCAGTCTGTAACCATTGTTGTTCATTTCTTAAACAATCCAGGGATTCCTTTGTTCCCATTGAGTGGCGGATAGGCCGTCGAACGCGCGGTGGTACGTTCGCGGCCCTGAACTCTCATAACTCCGGAGATCACGATGGCGCACCGGGATGTTCGTCTTTCAAGCGGTTCAATGCTGCGGAGTGTTTTCTGCCTGTTGCTTCTGACTCTCGGCGTGGTGGCCGCTTCCCCGGCGGCGACGATCACAGTCACGAATGCGGCGGACAGTGGATCCGGCTCACTTCGTGCAGCCATAGCAGCGGCGCAAAACGGGGACACCATCAACTTCGACCCCGGCCTGAACGGCAACACTATTACGCTGACCAGTGCTGGCCTGGCCATCAGCGCCAACCTGACCGTCAGCGGCCCCGGCGCAGCACAGCTGACTATCTCAGGAGGGAATTCCACCACGGTCGGAACCATCTTCACGATCAACTCCGGTGTGACGGTCACGATCTCCGGGCTGACAATTACAGGTGGCAACGCCAGTTCGACCGACACCGGCGGCGGAGGAATTCTCAACAGCGGAACGCTGACCGTCGCCGGGTGTGCAATCATGCACAATTCCGCCGCCAGTTCCATAAAGAACCAGGGTGGCGGCATCGCAAACTACGGCACGCTGAATCTGAACAACAGCACTGTCTCCGGCAATAATGCGGCTGACGGAGCAGGCCTGTTTAATGGCGGCGGCAATACGCTGACCGTTGTCAACAGCACCTTTTACGGGAACAACACAACCGCCAGCGGAGGCGGTATTTATAACTCGGCCAGTGGAATTGCAACGCTGACGAACAGCACCATCTACAGCAATAATGCCACGTCCAACGGCGGGGGTATTTATAACTCGTCGAGCGGAACGCTGACGGTGACGAACAGTATCGTGGCCAGCAACACGGCTGCAAGCAGCGATGACATCGATGGCTCCATCACCACCAACGGCGGCGGCAACACCATCAGCCCAGGCACGACCATTAATCTCGCTCCGCTGGCCACCTATGGGGGACCGACTCCTACGCTGCTGCCCCTGCCCGGAAGCCCGGCTATCTGCGCAGGAAACAAGGCGGGTGCCCCCACCACCGACCAGCGGGGTTTCACGACGGGTGCCGCGGCCTATTGCTCCTCCGGCAAGGTCGACTCCGGCGCTGTCCAAACCAACTACACGGCGGTCTCCTTCACGAACAAAGGCGCGAGCGGCTATGTGGGGCAGATTAACAATCCGGTAAGTTTTCCCGTGAACCCGATCGTCTCTGTAACAGAAAACGGCCTGAATCAGGGTGGGGTGCCTGTGACCCTCACTCTGAATAATGGATCCGGCACTGCGACAGGACTCGGCCCGGTGAACACTGTCTCCGGCACAGGCGCAACTTTCACCAACATTCAAGTTCCCGCCTCCGATGTGGGCAGCGATACTCTCGATGTGTTGGTGATTCCGACCACGGGAGCGACACCTCTTACCGATTCCGCCGCGCTCAAGATCATTTCGATCACGCTGATGCCATCGGCTGGGGCTCTTGCAGGCGCGACCCAGGGAGCGAACTACACCGTAGCCTTCACGGCTTCCGGGGGCTCGACTTCCCTATATACATACAAGCTTCTTGTGACCTCGGGGACGATGCCCGGCGGACTGAGCTTTACTGCCGCGACAGCAACATTGGCCGGAACCGCTAACGCCGCGGGAACAGTCGGGTTCACAATAACGGCGACGGATGGAAATAGCTTCTCCGGCAGCCAGAGCTATACGCTGACCGTCAATCCACCCGTGAAAGCGACCACAGTAATAGCAAGCAAGGCCTTGACTGTAAGCCAGTCGGCAGTCAACTTCACGCCTGTTACCGGGTCAGGTGGCACTCCGCCGCTCAGTTACTCAGTCTCTCCATCCCTGCCTGGCGGACTCACTCTTAGCTCGTCAACTGGTGAGGTCACCGGAGTACCCACGGCAGTCAGCCTGCAAACCACCTACACCGTTACCGTGACGGATGCCAATGGCCAAGCAGCTACAGCAAACTTCGTCCTGACTGTAAACAAAGCGGTGACCGCGACAACCGTATTTCCCGCAACCACGCTTACGGTAAACCAGCCGTCCGCGTCCTTCACCCCAGTTACCAGCTCAGGCGGTACAGCTCCCTACAGTTACACCGTTGCTCCATCACTGCCTGCCGGCTTGTCCATTGGCCACTCGGCGGGGATTATCAGCGGCATCCCCACCGCCGCAAGCACACAAACAAGCTACACAGTCACGGTAACCGACAACAATGGCTCAACCGCATCGTCGAACTTCTCTCTTACTGTGAACGCCGCAGTCATGGCGACACTGAATACGCCAATCATAACTCTGACCGCCGGCCAGCCTTCGGTGACTCTGCTGCCGGTTTCCGGATCGGGTGGAACGGGCACATTGACCTACAGCATCATGCCCAATGTCCCGCCCGCCAACCTGAACTTCAACCCGGCTTCAGGAGCAATCACCGGCCAGCCGATGACCTCCAGCACCGCGACGATGTACACCGTCAAGGTTACGGACACAAACGGCGCCAATGCGTCCCAGGCATTTACTCTTACGGTGAATGCTGCCCTGACCCCGACGCAGGCGGTTCCTGACTCGACGCTGAGCGTAAACCTGTCGGTGACGCCGTTTACTCCTGTAACTACCACCGGGGGAACGCCGCCTCTGAAGTTCGTGGTCTCGCCTCTGCTCCCCTCCGGTCTGAGCTATAGCATGTCGTCCGGCACAGTTTCGGGAACCCCTCTTGCAGCCAGCGTCCAGACAACCTATAACGTGACAATTACAGACTCGAATCAGGTTACAGTGACTTCGAGCTTTTCCCTCAAGGTGAATCCAGCCTCAACGAGCGTTACCGTCAACTCGTCCTCCACTAACAACAGTTCGACGGTGAACAATGCTGTTACCTTCACCGCGAGAGTAACACCCTTTAGCGGAAATAACCCTCTCTCTCCGCCGTACACCGGAGTGGCCACGGTCACAGGCAGCGTCAGCTTCATCGATACCGGAAGCGACAACGTACCTCATACGCTATGCGCTGATTCTGCCATCCAGGTTGTGAACGGAACGTATATGGCGACCTGCTCGACTTCAACATTGACGGCACAGTTCTCTCCGCACAAGATAACGGCTGCCTATCAGGGAAATTCAAACTATACAACCAGCAAAAGCACTGTTACTCAAACGGTAATGAAGGCGAGTAGCTCCACTACTCTAACGTCGACCCTGCTCAACCCTCAGGGACCTGCACTGCCTGCGAATACCTCGATAGTTATAAATCCAAAGGACTATAACGACCAGGTCACGTTCACTGCTGCTGTGACTCCGAATTCACCCGTGGCTCTCTCCCAGGGCACCGTAACTTTTACGGATACCGTCACTATCGACAACACGACGAAGACAAACCCGCTGTGCTCTGCAGTTGCGCCGTCGAACGCTGTTGCGACATGCTCAACCAGGTTGACCGTGGGCGGGCAGCACACCATTACGGCAACCTACAGCGCGGATCCTAATTACCTGCAGAGCCAGGGCACGGCGCCTCAAGCCGTTCAGGATTTCAGACTCACCGCTCAAGGAGAAGCCTTCGTAACCCAGGGATACACAACTGGGTCCGACCCATTGCACTCCGCTGCGGTGACTGTAACTTCTCTCTCTATGGAGCAATTCGCCACCGCCGCCACCGCTCCGCTGGGATTGACATGTATGTCTTCTCAGGCCGGAGCGCCGAACTGCACGCTCTCCAGCCAGAGCCTGGCGGTTACCGGCTCGGCCACGGAGCCTTCTGTTTCTGTCGCCATTGATGCGACAGGAGCGGGGGTGAAGGGTGGCATTTATACATTCGTCGTTACCGGGACGGACTCAACTACAGGGTTGTCTCACACAGCTCAGTTCTCGGCCGATGTGCGCCCGTTGGGATCGCCCAACCTCGGCGTACCCTCTGGCGCGTCAGTCATGACGAGCGTGGACTTCGCGACCAGCGCGGCCCTTTCCGGATTTGAGTGCATTGGCGTCTCCGGTCCTAACAATGTCGCCTGTCAGATTGCCGGCGCAACCGGCACTTCATCAGGCCCGACATTTACGCTTCAGTTTGCCAGCGGCCCCCAGACCAGCCCAGTCAGCGTGACGATCAATACCGGCCCGGTCGCAACGTCACAGCTCGAGCGGGATACAAACGCATCTCTCGCCGGACTGCTCGGCGTTCCTGCGATTGCAGCCCTGGGGCTGCTCGGGCGCAGACTGCAGAAGGGCAGACGCTTCCTGCGTTTCCTGGCGCTCGCCTTTGTCGTGTTTCTCGCAGTCCAGGGAACCGGGTGTGGCGGGAGCTTCACTCCGGCCAACACATCGACAGGGAAATTCCCGGCGGGAACCTATCTTATTGGAGTTCAGGCCTCCGACAGTGCAAACAATAGATATCAGTCTGTAATTCAAATCAATGTGATTCGCTGATTGAGTTCAATACTCAGCGATTTGAGGACACATACTCTATCTGAGGAGCGCCGATGACCAGATGCAGACTGACATTCATGCTTATGGCCTTGATCTCAAGCAGCAGCGCATTGGGCCAGATCAACTGTAGTAATTCCAACAAACTGGTCTGTCAGATACCCTTCGCCACCGGTGTATACAACATAGGAGGAAACACTTCAGTCCCGGGTGCGAATCAACTTGGGCAGGCGCTCAACTCGGCCATCGCGGCGCAGGTGAGCCAACTGCCGTTGACCAGTTCCTCGGGTGGGACAGCAGTGCTATTCAAGTCCGGCGTCCCGATCACTTACGATAACCTTGGCCCCATTATGACCGACCGTGCCCAGACTGTCGGCCGCCATAATCTATTCCTCTCTTTTTCCGCCAGCCAGTTTCTGTTCACCGATATTGATGGTCTCGACATCAGTAAGCTGCCTTTTTCGTACCTTGCCGAAAGTGACGACAAGAAGACCAACATCTATACTACGGAGCAACTCAACGCTCATTTCAAGATCGATCAATATATAGCAATCGCAACATTTGGGGTCACAAACAAGCTTGATGTTTCCATGATTCTGCCAATTGAGAGAGTATCAATTGGCGCGGCTACTTCCGGTGAACAGGAATATCTGGTGACAAAGTCCACCAATGTTGGCAGCGGACCTTTCAATGTTGCTCCCACCCATTCCCCGGGCACGGCAAACGGAATAGCCGATATCACTTTTAATGCAAAGTATGTCGTCAAGACGCTTGAACGCAGCACCTTTTCGGCAGGCCTGAATGTTCGTACGCCGACCGGAGACGATCGCAATTATCTCGGCTCCGGGGCATGGGGCATCAACCCTTATGGAGTGTTCTCTTACCTGGCAAAATTATCTCCCCATGCAAGATTCGGTTACGAGTGGAATTCCGAGACGGAGCTGAACCCAAATCTGACACGCCCCGGCAGCAACCTGGCCCTCTCCGGCGGCTTGCAATACGACATCGGGGCAGATTATGCACTGAAGAAGTACTTCACCCTGGCAGGAGACCTGATGGGCGATCAGTACCAGAATGCCTCAAAGCTTCTCCTGAGTGATCCTGTCCCCAGCATTACATACAGTACCGCGCCTCCGAATCCCATGAATACCACGGTATACCTCCCAACGGTTGTCTCAGTAAACTCGACTTACTGGATTAACGATATAAGCGCTGGTTTCAAATGGCGTCCTTACAAGACGCTCATCTTGTCGGGCAATGCACTATTCCAGTTGAATAACGTGGGCATGCGGAGCCGGCCGGCGCCTTTGCTGGGGGTATCTTACCAGTTTTGATTTACTACCTCAGCCCGCCTGAATGAGGCGCTGATAGATCGAATACGTGTTCCCGTCGAAGCACACGAATTTCACCAGCTCCAGCTCGGAGCCCGGAGCGCCCTGCTTCACAGTTCCGACAGCTATACGGGCCGCGCGGTCTGAGGGGAATCCATAAATACCGGTGCTGATTGCGGGGAATGCGATCGACCTGGCACGATGCTCACGAGCAAGCTCGATGCAGCGCCGATAGCATCTGGCCAGCAGATCGTCTTCACCGTAATCTCCGCCGCGCCACACAGGTCCCACCGCGTGAAACACCCACTTTGCCGGAAGCCGGAATCCCGGAGTCGCCTTCGCGTCACCGGTCTCGCACCCTTTGAGCTTCGAGCAGGCAGCCAGTAATTCCAGACCGGCTGCGCGATGAATTGCGCCGTCCACGCCGCCGCCGCCCAGCAGGGTCTGATTTGCAGCGTTCACAATGGCATCGACAGTGATGCAGGTTATGTCACCCTGGACAGCTTCCAGTTGGACCACGCGCGCCGCAGCCGGATCTTGCAGGATCATGGCGGCCTCCTTGCAGTTCCACGAGCGACAACATTTTAGCCTTCAGCACAATGCGATTGGGAAGCTGTTTTCCCGAGGTGATTGCCTGAATAGCAGATCCGCTCTATTTCTGCCTGTCGTATGTGCCTTTGGCAGGCTTTTCTGAAACCTGCGCTGTCGTCGGCAACTGAGAAACGTCCCACCCCCCGCCCAACGCCTGAATCAGCTCAACGGCGGCGACCTCTTCCTGCACGTTCAAGGTGGTGAGCGATTGCTGGTTCGAGAGTAAGGTATTTTGGGCGATGGTCACATCCAGATAGGGATCGATTCCCGACTGGTAGCGGTACATCTCGAGATCGAGATACTCCTGCGATGACTGCACGGCCTGCTTTTGCTTGATCAGCTGCTCCGACAAGATGCGCGTGGCGGCGAGATAATCCTCGACCTGCTGGAAGGCAGTCAACACCGTTTGCCTGTATGTGGCCACGTTGGCGTTGTATTGGGCCGTGTACTGCTGGAGCGCGGCGCGATAGAGGCCTCCGTTGAAGAGCGTTTGAGAAAGCTGTGGGCCGATGGACCAGAACCGGCTGGGCCAGTCAAACCAATGCTTGGCTTGCGATGCCTGAAAACCTCCTGCGGCGGAAAGCGTCACGGTCGGGAAAAAAGCCCCGTAGCCGATACCTATAGTGGCGTTGCCTTCCGCGAGGGTGCGCTCGGCGGCGGCGATATCGGGCCGGCGCTCGAGCAATTGCGAAGGCACTCCGATCGGCACCGGCGGCGGTATCACCAGAAGAGGCTTTACCGGGATAGAGAACTCACTGGCCGGCTTGCCCAGGAGCATCGCAATGGCGTGCTCGTATTGGGCGCGCGAGACCCCTATATTCAGGGCCTCGGATTCGACGGTCTGCAGCGTCGTCCGGGCCTGGACGACGGAGATGAAGTTACCAATCCCTGTTTCGTACTGAGTCTGCGTCAGTTCAAGCGCTTTGCGATCGGTCTCGACGGTGGCATTCAACACTCGCTGCAATTCGTCCTGCCCCCGAATCTGGAAATAGATCTGGGCCAGAGTGGCTTGCTCGAGCAACCGCTCGACGGCCAAATCAGCGGCACTCACCTGTGCCCCATACTGCGCCTCGTGGATCTGACTGCGAATCTTCCCGAAGAAGTCTGGAGTCCACGACACGTCCACAGGAAAGCTCCATATTGTGCTTTCATGTCCCGTATTGGCCTGGCTGGTATTGAACAGGTTACTGGAGGAGCGGGATCGGCTCCATGCCGGAGCAGTCGTAACGGTCGGCCACAGCTGCGCCTTGTCTTCCCTGATGACTGCGCGCGCGGCCATATAGTTTTCGAACGAGACTTTGATGTTCTGGTTGTTGATCTCCAACTGATCTTCGAGAGCGTTCAGATCAGGATCGTTGAATATCTCCCACCACTTGCCGCGCAGCATTCCTTCCTGCGGCTGCGCCACTTTCCAACCTTCGGTGTTCTGGAAATTTGCCGGGGATTCCTTATATGCGGGCGCAGTCGCCGCAGGAGCCGCCGGCTTCTGATATCTCGGCCCCGGCAGGCAGCCGCACAAAACACCACAAAACGCGAGAGCGACGAGCGCCGGGCAAACAGGAATTGCTGACAGTCTCTTCATGCAATGCTTCTCGTGTGGAAAGAGCATTTCACGCAACCTCGCCCGCTTCAGGATTGAAAGTGTCGTGCTCCTTGCCCATAACGCGCAGCCGCCAGCGATCAAGGAACAGATAGACGACCGGCGTGGTGTAAAGGGTCAGCATCTGGCTGAAGATCAGGCCGCCTACAATGGTTATGCCGAGCGGCCGTCGCAGCTCCGAACCGGTGCCGGTGCCGAAGGCCAGCGGCAGTGCACCGAAAAGAGCCGCCATGGTCGTCATCATAATGGGCCGGAATCGCAGCAGGCATGCCTGGAAGATCGCCTCGGCGGACGTCATCCCCTGCTCTCGCTCCGCCATGAGGGCGAAGTCGATCATCATGATGGCGTTCTTTTTCACGATGCCGATCAGCAATACGATCCCAATGATGGAAATAATGTTGAGATCGCTCTTGAACACCAGCAATGCCAGCACCGCTCCCACGCTGGCCGAC
>JAFAMZ010000044.1 GCA_019232935.1 Silvibacterium sp. | reverse complement strand
TTTGCGGTGCAGTCGACGCACAAGATGCTGGCGGCGTTTTCGATGGCGTCGATGGTGCATATCAAGCTGAGTCCGCGGGCGGCGCTGGATTACGACCAGTTCAACGAGTCGTTCATGATGCATGGGACGACGTCGCCGTTTTATCCGATGATTGCGTCGCTGGATGTGGCGGCGGCGATGATGGAGGAGCCGGCGGGTCCGACGCTGATGAACGAGACGATTCAGGATGCGATCACCTTTCGCAAGGCGATGTCGTCGGTGGCGCACCGGCTGCGGGCGACGGAGGATGGGGGAGGATGGTTCTTCCGGATCTATCAGCCGGACCATGTGATTAACTTTGAGGGGCACAAGCAGCTGTTTGAGGAAGCTGAAGATGAGTTGCTGGCCACGCAGCCGCGGTGCTGGACGCTGAAGCCGGGCGAGTCATGGCACGGCTTCCAGGATGCGGACATTGCGGATGATTACTGCATGCTCGATCCGACGAAGGTGACAATCCTGATGCCGGGAATCAACGCGCAGGGGGTGATCTCGGAGTGGGGGATTCCGGCGGCGATTCTGACGGAGTTTCTGGATGCGCGGCGAGTAGAGATTGCGCGGACGGGCGACTACACGGTGCTGGTGCTGTTCTCGGTGGGGACAAGCAAGGGCAAGTGGGGCAGCCTGCTGGAGAACCTGTTCGAGTTCAAGCGCCTATACGACACAGAGGCGTCGCTTGAGGATGCGCTGCCGGACCTGGTGGCGAAGTATCCGAATCGGTATCGGAACATGTCGCTGAAAGAGCTGAGCGATGAGATGCATGCGGCGATGGTGGATCTTAATTTGCCGGGGCTGGTGGGTGAGGCGTGCGATCTGGATACGGACCAGGTGTTGACTCCGGCGCAAACGTATCAGAAGCTGTTACGTAATGGGACGGAGAAGGTGAAGTTCACGGAGATGGCGGGCCGCATCACGGGCGTGATGCTGGTGCCGTATCCGCCGGGGATTCCGGTGGCCATGCCGGGAGAGCGGCTGGGGTCGAAGGAGAGCGCGGTGATCCGGCTGATTCTGGCGACGGAAGAGTTCGGCAAGAGATTTCCGGGATTCGAGCGCGAGGTGCATGGGATCGAGGTGGATCCGCAGGGCGACTACTGGATGCGGGCGGTGATTGAGACTCCGGGGGGGAAGAGCAACGGCGGGAAGCGGGCGCCGAAGTCGGGGCCTCCGGTGAAGCGCAGGAGAAAGCCGAAGGCGCCGACGGAGCCTCCGCCGGAGTCGCAGGGGCCACCGCCGGGGCAGATTGCGTCGACCCCGGAGCAGAGGTAGATCAGGGGCTAAAGCTCGAATTGTGTTGGAACGTTTTTCGGCACGACTGAAGTCGTGCCCTGATACGAAACACAGTTTCTCCGAAGGTCTTCGGCGCATTGAAGTCGTGCCCTGATATAAAACGCAGTCTCCGAAGTGCTGTGCACTAGCCACCGAGTTCTTTGGCGGCGAGGGCCGTGCCTTCGACGCGAGCGCGAATCTTGGCGAAGGCAGTGTCACGGGCGGTCGAGGTGTCGTCGGCAAAGGGTGAGAAGCCGCAGTCGTCGGTGGTTCCGAGCTGTTCGAGTGGGATGAAGAATGCGGCTTCGAGGACGCGGTCGCGCACCTGCTGCGGTGTTTCGATGGTGGGGTTGATCGGATCGATGACGCCGATGAAGACGAGGCGGTCCGGACCGATGAGCTGGCTGACGAGCCGGAGGATGCGCTTGCGGTCGGGCTCGCTGGCCATCTGTAAATAGAAGCGGCCGACGTTCATCTTGAAGAGATCGGGCAGGAAGGCAGCGTAGTCGATGTCGGCGCTGTGGGTGGAGTCGTGGTCGCCGCCGGGGCAGACGTGTACGCCAATTCTGCTCCGGTCTTCGGAATTAAAGCGGGCGAGAACCTGATTGTTGAGCGCGATGAAGGTGCGGAGGAGGTTGCCGGAGGGGTCCAATTTCAGGGATAAACGGCCTTCGGTGAAGTCGATCTGAACGTTGGCGGCTCCGGCGTAGAGGGCTCCGCGAATGTCGGCTTCGGCTTCGTTGAGCAGATCGGCGAGGAAGACGTCGCGGGAGTAGCCTGGGATGCCATCGGCAGGATAGAGCAGGCTGAGAGCGGAGGCGGAGATGACGGCCTGTTTCAGCGGGCGCTGGGTGAGCGGACGGGCGGCGCGGAGGTAGCTGTCGGCGTGAACGCCGTAGCGGAATGGGCCTGAGGTGAGTCGCGGCAACTGGCGCGTGTGTCCGTCGGCGAAGGGAATGACAATTCCGTCGGGGGCGAGATTTGTGAGTCCGGCGAGCGGGTAGGTGGCGAAGCTGGGCTTGGTCTGCTCTCCATCGGAGAGAATGGGCGAGCCGGTTTGCTCGAGGCGCGCGATGGTGTCGGCGAGGGCCTCGCGATAGGCGCTCTCGAGCACGTCTGGAGTGGCTCTTCCGGCCTGGAATGCCGTGATTGTTCCAAGGAGCTCAGGGGATCGCGGGATGCTGCCGATGGGTTCGGTGGGAATGGTCATCGCGAAGAGTTTAGCGGCAGAGGGACTGTCAAGGCTTCCATCGAAAGGTTGATTTGGTGAGTCAGGCGCTGCGGGCTCGGGAGCCGGCGGCCATGTGGGCGGCGATCTCGTGTGCGACGCTGGCTTCCTGTCCGGCGAACATGGAGCGCAGGCGTTCGGCGACGCGGAGGTGCGATTGCGCACGGCGCGAGGCGGGCATGCGGTTGTAAAGCACCTCACGATAGAGGGCGTGGGCGAAGACGTAGAAGGTGGAATGCGAGCCATCGCGGAGCTCGTCGTGTCCGGCGATGGAGAGCAGGCGCACGCGGCGCACGAGCGCGGCGTAGGCCTCTTCTGTCTCGTCAACGCTGCGGTCGAGTGCGGCGGCAGCGGCCCAGGCAGGGAAGATGGAGCCCCAGATGCTGCCGGCTTCGAGCAGGGTTCGGTCTGCATCGGTGAGGCGGTCGAGCTGCAGCTCGATGACGCCGGAGAGACTGTCGGGGACGCCGAGTTCGATTTCCGCGAGCGGCACGCTCAAGGTTACTTCACCGTCGCGGGCGACGATGACGCGCTGAGTGCGGAGATGATCGAGCGCGGCGATCATGAAGAGCGGATTGCCGGTGGAGTTCTGATGGATGAGGCTGGCAAGGCCGGGGGGGAGCTTTTCGGCGGCGAGCTCGCGGCGAAGGTATGCGGCAACGGATTCTTTGGTGAGCGGGCCCAGGTGCAACTCTTCGCTGCGGCGGCCGGTTCTTAGGGTTTCGCCAAGGGGCCGCAACGGGTGCTGGTGATCGACCTCGGAGGGGCGGAAGCTGCAGAGCAGCATGAGGTGGGCACGGTTTCGGCGGCGCGCGAGGGCGGAGATAAGGTCGAGCGTAGAGGAGTCTGCCCAGTGGATGTCTTCGAAGACGACCAGCAGCGTATCGGATTGGCCCAGGGCTTCGAGAGCTTCCGAGATTTCTCCGATGGAGGGGGAGGATGCGCCATTTTTGCCGAACCAGCCGGGCGCTGCAGAGGCGAGCAAGGTGCGGACCTTCTCGTCATCGGCGGATAGGCTCTTAAGGGCTTCGCGGACGGGATAAAAGGCTTCCTTTCCGGCGAAGCCCTCGAGACACTGGCCCCGAGCGATGCGCAGGCGGGCCGCGTGGACGAGTTCAGCGGTGAAGGCATCGATAAGGGCGGTCTTGCCGATGCCGACGTCTCCGATGATGAAGACTGTGGGTCGCTCGCCGATGCGGCAGCGGTCGAGCTGAGAGTGAAGCCCGGCGAGTTCGGAGTCGCGGCCAATCAGGCCTCCTGAAGAGGGCCCGGCGGCCGTTTCGTTTACCGGCGCGAGGAAGCGATAGCCGCGTTTGGGGACGGTCTCGATGAACTGCGGATCGTGAGGATCGTCGCCGAGAAGCTTGCGGAGCTCAAGAACGTAGGTGCGGAGGACCTGCGGCTGGACGTAAGTTTCGGGCCAGAGGGCTTCGAGCAACTCGTCGTGAGTCACGAGGCGCTGCGGGTTTTCTACAAGATAGCGCAGAACGGCGAAAGGGCGCGGGGTGAGCGTGAGCTGCTCGTCGCCGCTCCACACACATTCATTGCGAAGATCAAGCCGGAAGGTTCCGAACTGTCGCATCTGGCTGATTGGACCCCTGCTTTCGGTTTCCTTAAGCAGTTAGTGTGCCGCGCAGCAGCGGCGTAAATGTCAGTGTTTTTGTTAGCCCGATGAAATTTTACTCTTCCGGCGGTGTCCGGGTGTGGGCAGACCTGTCCGGCAGCATTCGCAAAGGAGATACGCATGGTAGACGGAGGAGGTTCCCGAAGCGCTTGGGCAAGAGTGATGAATGAGGGCAGAGGTGTGACGGGCGGGGATGAATTGATATGCTCTGCTTCCCGGCAGAGGGTAAACGGTTCTGAAAAACTCCGGATCGCGTAGCGTCGGATGTCAAATGTCATGCCCGGTTACTCAATGAGTGACGAAGGCTCGTCGCGGCATTGCGTTCGGTTCCAAATGTGGAGGAATGCATGACTGCTCTAAGCCGCTGCAATGCTTACCGATTCGCCATATTTCGCGTATCAGGGGTCATGTGGTAGCCCGAATGCTTTTAATGAAGGCGAAAGGCAACACCGGCACAAAAGAGCCGGTGGGGTAAGCACCATGAGGCCGGGACGCGGAAAAGCAAACGGTCGGCTGCATAGAAGGATTCCATGGTTGTGTTGGGGTGTATCCACCGTCTGTCTGGTCACAAGCGCCCCAGCCCAACAGCCCAGCCAAACAGAACAGCTGCGACAACAGGTAGACGAGCTGAAACAGGAGTACCAAGCCACAACCCAGGCGATGGCGCTCCGTATCGCCGCTCTGGAACAGCAACTCCAACAACACGAAGAGGCTGCGACTGAGAGCAGGCAGCATACCGTTTCTGCAGCGGAGCTGGCCGCTCAACAAGCGGCGGGGAAGGTTCT
>JAFAMZ010000426.1 GCA_019232935.1 Silvibacterium sp. | reverse complement strand
AAAGATGCCCTTTATGGGCGCATTGTGGGCGAAATTGCCGAACTGGCCACGCAGGAGTTCACCTTCGATGGCGGCGGCAATCATCTGGCGTCCAACACAGTATTTTTTTTCGAAAGCCAGGAAGATGGCGAGCAGCCATTATGGGTGGGGCCGGCACAGAACCAGGCTCTGATTGAGGCCGTTCGGAAGCTGAAGGTTCGCGAGCGTTCGGCGGTATCGATGACGGTGCCAGGCTGGAAACTGCCGTTCCGTGTAGTTGCGGCCGATCTGGGCTCGGGCGGCGGCAGGATTTATCTCGGACTGCAGGATACGAGCGCCAGGACCATGCTTACTCGATTGCTGCTGTGGTTCTTTCTGGGCTGGATATGCATGGTGGCGTTCGGATTTGTGATTGCGGTGCTGAGCATGCGTGGAACCTTGAAGCGCGTGGATGCCATTACCAGCGCAGCGGCGAGCATCGGGACGGCGGACCTGAGCAGCCGCGTCGCATCGGCGGATAAGCCAAACGACGAGATCGCCCGGCTGGCGCGGACCTTTAACACGATGCTGGACCGGATATCTGCGTCGGTGAATCAACTGCAGACCCTGACGGATTCAGTGGCGCATGACATGAAGAGCCCGATTACGTCTGTCCGGGGACGTCTGGAAGCCGCCCTTTCGACCGATGACCAGAATGCCTCCCGCGAGCTTGTGGCGGGCGCTGTGGAGAGTCTGGACCGGCTTTCGGAGATTGTGACGACATCGCTGGATGTCGCCGAGGCTGAGGCCGGAGCGCTGCGGCTGCGCCGGGAGCGGTCCGATCTGGCTGACTTGATCCATCGTGTGGCAGAGCTTTATGCGCCGGCATTCAATGAGCGCCGGCAGACTCTGAACACATTGGCCGCCAGGCCCGTGGAGGCTATGATCGATCATCGATTTATCGTACGTCTGCTCTCAAATCTGCTCGAAAACGAACTTCGGTACGCCGGTGAGGACGCCCAAATCATGGTGATGTTGACTGAGTCGGAGGGAAAGGCGCAGATCAGGGTCAGAGACAACGGACCGGGCTTCCCGCCCGATCTGCTTGGCCATGTTTTCCAACGATTTACCAAGGGGGACAAGTCCGAGGGGCATGGGCTGGGGCTCGCCTTCGTCAGAGCGGTGGCCCTTGCGCACGGGGGTCGCGCCTCGGTCAGCAACCTGGATGAATCGGGAGGAGCCGAAATTGTAATCGAATTTCCTACGTTTTTGCAAAATACTGCCTCCGTTTCGGCCCAAACGGGCCCACCGGACCGGTCATCTGTGCCCCTGGTTACCGAGACCAGCAACGATGTTATCGTGACTTCTTCGTGATGGTTGGGCATACTCGAAATACCAACCTCTCTGGAGCCAGAACGAACGCATGCGTATTGCAGCAACAACGACAGCCTTTCCTCCGTACTACTTCAGCCAGCAGGAGGTGGTTGAAGCCCTCAAAACCTATTGGGGTAACGGGCCCGACAACGGAGCAGTCCTGGATCGCCTACACTCACGCACGGGCGTCGAGTGGCGCTACTTTTCCCGCCCGCTGGAGGAGTATCACGGCCTCGACACATGGGGTAAGGCCAATAATGTCTGGATCGAGACCGCCGAGCAACTCGGGCAGCAGTCCATCGAATGCCTGCTCAAGCAGACCGGCCTGGCGCGCGACCGCATCGCGGCCTTGTTCTTCGTCTCGGTTACGGGAGTCTGCAGCCCATCGATCGACGCACGGCTGGTCAATCGTATGAAGCTTTCTCCGCAGATTAAGCGCAACCCCATTTTCGGGCTGGGGTGCGTGGCCGGAGCCGCCGGTCTGGCCCGCGCCGCCGATTACGTGCGCGCCTATCCTGACCAGGTTGCGGTGCTGCTGTCGGTCGAGCTCTGTACCCTTACCTGGCAGCGAGGCGATATGTCCGCGGCAAACCTGATCTCTTCGGGACTGTTCGGCGACGGTGCGGCTGCGGTCCTTGTAGCGGGTGACAAAGTGCCGCTGCCCGGCCCGCGCATCATTGACAGCCACCGGGTTTTCTATCCGGAAACTCACTATGTGATGGGCTGGGACATCTCGGAGAAGGGCTTCTCGATCGTACTCTCACCCGACGTGCCGAAGGTGGTCCGTGAGAACCTCGGCCGAGATGTCGACGGCTTTCTAGCCACGCACGGGTTGACACGCAGCGATATCGGCACATGGATCATGCATACGGGGGGCCCGAAGGTGCTCGACGCATCGGCGGAGGCGCTTGGTGTGGAACGGGATGCCCTGGAAATCTCATGGGAGGCGCTGCGCCGGGTCGGAAATCTGTCTTCGGCATCGGTGCTGGTCGTTCTGGATGAGGTGATGAAGCACCAACGTCCCAAGCCGGGAACGCGCAGCGTCCTGGCGGCGATGGGGCCGGGTTTCTGCTGCGAGATGCTGCTGCTGGAGTGGTAGCGGGGTCTTAAAACCAAGTGGAGTGGAATGGGTCTTTCCCAGAATCGTTGTGATGTTTTAGTTGTTGGCGGAGGGCCCGCAGGACTGGCAGCAGCAATCGCGCTGCGGCAGCGCGGTATCGACGTCCTCCTCTGCGATGCTTTGGTTCCCCCGATCGATAAGGCCTGCGGAGAAGGCATCATGCCCGATTCCAGGCGCGAGCTGGCGCGGCTCGGCGTAGATCTCATTCCCGGTCAGGGCGCAGATTTTCGCGGAATCCGCTTCTGCGATGAGGACTCGACGGTGTCGGCCGATTTCCCCAGCGGCTCGGATCTTCCCGGCGAGGGCATCGGCCTCAGGCGCCTCGTTCTCCATGGACTGCTGTTAGAGCGCGCTCGAGAACTCGGCGTACGCATGCGCTGGGGAACTCCGGTCAGACTCGCACCGCGGCGGGCACCGTCGCTCGATGGGGAATCCGTCAATTATGGTTACCTGGTGGGGGCCGACGGCCAGGTTTCGCGGATGCGCTCATGGGCGGGCCTCGATCGCGGTATGCTGCATTCGCAGCGAGTGGGTTTCCGCCTGCATTACAAAATCAAGCCATGGAGCGATTACGTCGAGGTTCACTGGGCGCCGCTCGGTCAGGCTTATGTCACGCCGATAGGCGATAACGAGATCTGTATCGCCGCAGTCACGCGCTTTCCGGACCTTGTCCGCACCAGCGAGATCGTCGACAGCATTCCCGCGCTTCGCGAAAGGCTGCGCGACGCCGAAACCATTTCCCGGGAACGGGGGTCGATCACAACTACGCGCCGGCTTCGTCGTGTTGTTCGTGGTAACTTTGCTCTTCTCGGAGATGCCTCGGGCTCGGCCGATGCGGTGACCGGAGAGGGTCTCGCGGTGGTCTTTCGCCAGGCCAGGCTTCTGGCAGAATCGATCGCATCCGGCAGCCTGGCCCCGTACGCGGCCGAACACGCGAAAACCCTTCGATTGCCCCAGACGATCGCGCGCGCCCTGCTCCTGATGGATCGCCATCCGGCCATTCGGCGCAAGGCACTCAGGGTGTTCGCCCATGATCCGGCGCTCTTTGCCAAGCTACTCAGCGTGCATATGGGTGAGGAGGCGCTGAATCGATTTATCTTATCGCACGCGCCCTGGCTCGGCGCGCGCATGCTGATGCCTTTGAGAGCCTGAATTCTGCAACCCGGAGAAGGATCATGAAGCCGTTAGCCACGCGCCTCCTGCTGTATGCAGCGCTGCTGATCGTGCCAGTTGCGGTCGCGCAGTCCACGCCACAGGCGATCACGATGCACCTGGACCCGTCGCTATCGGAAATCCACTGGACACTCAACGGCAACACGCACACCGTTCACGGCACTTTCAGGCTGAAGGGCGGTCTGATTACGTTCGATCCCTCGACGGGCGCCGCTCAGGGAGAGATCGCGGTCGACGCACAGACCGGGGAGAGCGGCAACCACTCGCGGGACAGCCGCATGCATAAGGAAAT
This sequence comes from Silvibacterium sp., assembly GCA_019232935.1. Lineage (GTDB taxonomy): Bacteria > Acidobacteriota > Terriglobia > Terriglobales > Acidobacteriaceae > Silvibacterium. The sequence continues at coordinate 9,218 of JAFAMZ010000426.1, read as the reverse complement.
TATCGAGAGCGATAAGTACCCACAGATCATTTTCCATCCCGAGAAAGTGACGGGTGTTGTGAAGCCGGGCTCGACCGAAAGCGTAACCGTTGATGGCACATTTACAATGCACGGGAAGGACCATCCGATGCGATTGGAAGCGAAGGTGCAGGTCGATGGACACGAGGCGGTCGCGACGACGCACTTTACTGTGCCTTATGTGGATTGGGGCATGAAGGACCCCAGCAACTTCCTGCTTCGCGTTGACAAGACGGTCGATGTGGATGCAACGGCGAGGGGCCGGATCGAAGGCGCGGGGGGCAGGGAATAGGGTATAGACACAGGAAAGTCCCCTCTCATGCAGAGAAAACGACCAGCTCAACGCAACTGACTACACCCTATAGCCTTTTCCCTCTTTTACATCATGTGCTGGACAGCATCCCAGATGTAGATTCCGAGAATGCAGGCGGAAAGTACACAGGTTGCGCCTGTCGCGATTTTCACGAAGGGCTGAATCTTGTTCACCTTGGCCAGAATTTCAGTTTGTTCTCTCTTCTGGTGGTCTTCTGCTTCATCCAGAAAAAGCTGGTCTTCTTCGTACCTAGTGAGTGTGCCGCGATAGGCCAGAAGTATCAGTAAGATCGCCAAAACTCCGGCCCAGACGATCCACAATAAAAGCATAGCGCTCATTGAGCACCTCAGGATTCGGATTGAGCCGGCTCCAGGATACCGAGCGGGTCCGAAACTGGCCGGGCTCGGGGGGTAAGCGGAGACCGTTGCCAAAATGATAGCCCCGAATCTGAGGCACTGAACACAAGCTTTTTTGCAATGTGAAACTGAGTTGGCAACCCCCGGGCTCGAGAGCGATTCCATTTCATTGCAGCCAGACGGACGCGCGGGCGAGAGAGCCGTAAGGAGACGCAAATGACTCGAATATCACAACTTTGGAATAAATTCTGCGCGGGCGCCGTTGCCGCGCTCGCCCTGACGGTTTGTGTCTCCTGGCTTTCGGGGTGCAACACCAACAACACGCCGCAATCCGATCAGCAACTTAAAGACCAGGCCGCGAAGACCACCGAGCAGGTGAAGCAGGGAGCCCAGCAGGCCGCGGCCGACGCCAAGGTTGCGGCTGCCAATGCCGAGCGCAAGGTGGACGACATCGCGGCCGGGGTAAAAGAGGGCATGAAGAGCGATGCCAAGCCTTCGCCGTCCGGCACTGTGGATATCAATTCGGCTTCGGCCTCGCAACTGGAGACTCTCCCGGGGATCAGCGAATCCCGGGCCCGCCGCATCATCGACAACCGGCCCTACCCCTCACCCCACGACCTGGTCAGCAAGGGAGTGGTTTCCGAGGCGGAGTATTCGAGAATCTCCGGGAAGATCGTAGCGGAGTAGACGCCGCAGCCGGATCGGATCAGTGCTCTCGTCCGCTGGATGTAGGCTTGCGGGAATCGACCAGATCTTTTTCGGCGTGCGCGCGCTGGTCTTTGGCCTTCTGAACCTGGTGATCGTCGGGCGAGCGCTGAGATGAGGCTTCGGTAAGGTCTTCGAGCGACTTTTCGATCTTTTCCTTGCGCTGCTTTTCCTGCTGATCGTGTTCGGCCATGGCAAATCCCCTCAGGAGGATTGGATGCAGGGATTACCAGATGCGGCGGATGCCGAACGAGTCGAGCAGGGGATCGGAACTGACGATGGGGAGGTCAAGCGCGAGAGCCTGGGCCGCGAGAATGCGATCGAAAGGATCTCGGTGGTTGCCGGGGAGACGTCCGGCACGAAGAGCCGTGGGAACGTCGATGGACAGCAGGGCATATCCGGCGTCGTCTATGGCATCCAGGAATCGTCGCTCGAGAGCTACGGCACCATCGAGTTTGCCGAGACGCACCTTGGTCGCGATCTCCCAGGCCGAGGCAGCGGAGACGAGGACATCATTTGACTTGTCGGCGATAGCCCCGGAGGCGTTTCGACTGAGATGTTCCGGAGCTAGCACGGCCCATACCAATGCATGCGTGTCGAGCAAAATCATCACGCTCTGTTACTCGTCTCCACCTTCCCAGAGGCGCAACTCCTCTTCGGGGAGTGGCTCCCAGAAAGCTTCAGTTAGAACGAATCCAGGCGTATACATCGCTCCAAGGCGCTTTTTGGCCTTGGGCTTGATCGGTTCCAACCGGACGACGGGAATGTGATCGCGTCCCGAGGTGATGACGACTTCCTCTCCGCGCTGGGCTTTCTTGATCAGCTCGGACAGCTTTGTCTTGGCTTCGAAGATGGTGGCGGTGATCACCGTCGCAAACACAAACTGCTAAGTTATGCTAGCTAATTTGCCGGGCAAGGGTCAAGACAACCTGGATTAAAGGCCCAGGCCGCCATCGACGCCCAGAATTTGTCCGGTAATGAAGTGCGGGCCGGTGGCAAAGAAGAGGACGGCTTCGGCAACTTCTTCGACGGTTCCGTTGCGCTTCATCGGAGTTTTGTGGGCGAAGTGCTCGTATTCGGCTGATGGTTCGCCGATGGCGATCATTCCGGGGGCAACGCAGTTGACGCTGATCTCAGGCGCGAAGGCCTTAGACATGACCTGCGTAAGCATGTGCAGGGCGGCCTTCGAAGTGCAGTAGTGTCCGTGAGTAGGCCAGGGATGCGTGCCGCCGAGCGAGCCAAGATTGATGATGCGTCCGCGGGTGGCTTTGAGGTGGGGATGCGCAGCCTGGGCGATGAGGAAGGGTGCGCGTGTGTTGGTGTCAAACATGGCGTCCCACTGTTCAACGGAGATGCTGTCGAAGGCGGCGGTTTCGAAAAGGCCGGCGTTGTTGACGAGAATGTCGATGCGTCCGAAAGCGGCGGCTACTTTGGCGACGGCGGCTCGGATGCTCTCGGGGTTTCGCAGATCAGCGGGAATGGCGGCGCTGCGGGCGCCGAAGTCTTCGAGTTCGCGGGCGGTCTCATTGGCCTCGTGGGCTGAATCCCGGTAGGTTATTGCGACACTCGCGCCTTCAGAGGCCAGGGCGAAGGCAATGCCTCTTCCGATGCGCTTCGCGCCTCCCGTGACGAGAGTGACTTTGTCGGCGAGTCGTTTCATCTCGATCGATTTTAAATTCGTGGAACGCTTTCACCGCAAACACACCCAGAGAGCGCCAGGGAGCCGGCGCGACCGGGTTTTATACCGAGAAGGCAGTCACGGTCCAACAGCGGTTGCAGGGGACAGCGGCGGTGCGTAGCGTGCTCCGCGGAAGAGGATGAGTCCCGAGACGGCGAGCGTGACCAGGGTGCTGCCAAGGCCTATGCGGAGGTTCGTCGCGTCAGAGACGCGGCCGATGAGGTGAGGCGAGAAGGCGTCTCCGAGGAGGTGGATGACCAGAAGATTGACCGAGATTGCGGTGGCGCGTATCGGGGCGGCGACAGAGTTGACGATGGCGGCGTTGAGCGGGCCGGTTCCGAGAAAGAGGAATAATTCGGCGAGGAAGGCTGCGGCGATGAAGATTGACGGCGGCCCGAAGAAGACGGCGGCGGCGAACGGGATGGCGAGGATCGATCCCCAGCCGGAGAGCAGGTAGAGGGCGCGGTGATTGCGGCGCTGCCAGCGCTGGGCGATCCATCCCCCGGCGATTGTGCCAAGCAGGCCGCAGACGACGGTGAGGCCTCCGGCGATGGTTCCGGCGCCTGCGACCGATCTTGCGCCGAAGCGGACGAGGAAGGTGGGGAGCCAGGTGGAGATGCCGCCGACCGCGAAGGTCCACATGGCGAGGCCGAGGGTGGCGCACCAGAAGGCGGGGTTGCGGGTGAGGCCCGAGAGAGTCGTTCGGTTCAGGGTTGGGGCGAGCGAGTCGGCACTTCCGCGCTGCGGCTCGCGGACGAAGAGGAAGGCAATGGCAATGAGGGCTCCGGGAAGGGCGGCGATGAAGAACGGCATCCGCCAGCCGTAATGCTGGCCTAGAATGCCTCCGGTTAGGTAGCCGAGAGCGCCGCCGACGGGGATGGTGAGGTAGAAAATGCTGAGGATGCGATTGCGGTCGGCTTCGGGATAGAAGTCGGCGAGCAGCGCAGGCGCATAGATGCTGAAGGTCGCTTCTCCGACGCCGACGATTGCATGGCGGATGAGGAGCGTCTCGTAGTCGTGAACCCAGGCGGTGAAGAGCGTGGCGATGCTCCAGAGGAGCGCTCCGACGATGATGAGGGGCTTGCGCGGGAACCGGTCGCCGAGCCATCCGGTGAGCGGCGCGGCGATCATGTAGACGAAGAAAAAGACGGTGGTGAGCAGGCCGATCTGGGCGTCGTCGACCCGAAATTCCTTCTGCACCAACGGCTGCACTCCGGGAAGGATGTACCGGTCGATGAAGTTGAAGAGGTTGAGGGTGGTGAGGAGAAAGAGGGCGAGCGCCGCGGTACGTTGTGGTGCTATTCGCGGGACTGTCTGGGGCGGCGCTGCCATAGTTTGAGTCTGTGTTTTCTGCTAGCGGCCGAGGCCGTCGTTCTGGTGGTAGTTCGGATATGGGGGAATCGCCGGAGTGGGCACCGGGTGCTCCTTGAGCTGCTGCAGTACGATTTCGACCGAACGCTCGAGCTGGGGATCTCTGCCTGCGGCGATGTCTTTCGGCAAATTTTCCACCTCGACATCGGGTGCGATGCCGTGCCCTTCCACTTCCCACTGTCCGTTCAGGCCGTAGATGGCGTAGCGGGGTGCCATGACGTATCCACCGTCGATCAGGGTGGGGTAGCCGCCGATGCCGACGAGGCCTCCCCAGGTCTTGACGCCGACAAGCGTGCCAATATTCGCCTTGCGGAAGTACCAGGGCATGGCGTCTCCGCCGGAACCGGCGGACTCGTTGATGATCATCACCTTGGGCCCGAAGATCGCGCCCACGGGATCGTGAATGGCCTTGCCATCGCGCTCGATGGCTCCGCTGAGCGGTTTCTGACCGAGCACATCGATGACGTAGTCTGCGATATATCCACCGCCGTTGAAGCGTTCATCGAGTACTACTGCCTGCTTGTCGAGCTGGGCGTAGAAATAGCGGTTGAAGTTGGTATAACCGGCGCCTGCGGTGTTGGGCATGTAGATGTAAGCGACCTTGCCGCCGGAGAGCTCGTCGACCTTGTGGCGGTTGGAGTCGATCCAGTCGAGGTTGCGGAGCCGCCGTTCGTTGTCGACAGGGACAACGGTGACGTCGCGGCCGTCGCTGCCGTCGGGCTTCTTGCCGACACGGAGGACGGTCTGTTTGCCTGCGGTGCCGTCGAAGAAGCTGTAGAGGTTGTCGGAGGCGTGCAGCTCGCGTCCGTTGACCGCGAGCAGGTATTCTCCTTCGACGATGTTGATGCCGGGCAGAGTGAGAGGCGCGGTGAGAGACGGAGTCCAGTTCTGGCCGTTGTAGATTTTCGAGAATTTGTAACGGTTGTTCTCTACAACATAGTCGGCTCCCAGCAGGCCGGGCTTGGCGCCGTCTTCGGGTTGTTCGGGACCGCCGACGAACATGTGTCCGACCTGGATCTCGCCAAGCATTTCCGTCGAAAGATAAGTGAATTCGTCGCGAGAGGCGAGGGCCTCGAGATAAGGCTGGTACTTCGCTTCGATCTTCGCGCGATCAAGACCATGGAGACGAGGATCGTAGAAAAAGTCGCGCTCGATCCGCCACGTCTCGTGATACATCTGCTTGTATTCTGCGCGGGGATCGATTGTGGCGAACATCGCGCCGTTGTTCACGGGCTTGCCCTGAGGAGCTTCCGGCGAGCCGGGCTTCAGGTCGGAAATGTCGGCGATGAACCAGTTGTCCTCGCGGGTGTAAAAGAGCTTTTCGCCGTTGAAGGAGACAGCATAGGAGTTGAGACCGCTGAGAACCTCTTCGGTCTTGCGCTTTTCGGTGGTAAAGCGCCAGAGAGAGCGAATCGGAGGGCCGTCTTCGGAGGAAGGACGTCCAACGGCATTACCTTCGCCCAAGAACAGCACGCCGGTCTTGCCGACGGAGAGACCAGTGTAGTTGCGAGTAGGAATGGGCAGCGAGAGGATGCGATTGCCGATTCCGGGGAGGTCGATAACGGTGGGCTTGGGCTTCTCTTCCTTTTTGGCTTCCTCTTTCTTCTCGTCGCCTTTGGCGGCTGCCTTTTCGTCGGCCTTGCTGGTGTCGTCTTTCTTGTCGGCCTTGTCCTTGTCGGTGTCCTTCTTTTCCTCTTCTTTCTTCTTGTTTTCGTCGTCGCTCTCGGGAGGGACGGGAGAAGGTGTGTCCTTGGCGAGAACGACGACGTAGACGCCGGAGGTGGTGGCGCGATCCAGTGACGAGAGGTCGATGCCGGCGTCAGATGGTCCGTTATTGGTCGAGGCGGTGAAGTAAAGATATTTGCCGGCGGGATCGAAGACAGGATGGGCGGCGTTGCTCATGCCATCGGTGATTTGCGCAGAGGTGTGGTTGGCGAGTGAATAGAGAAACACGGCGTGAAGCTGGTTCTCGAGGTCGCGAGTGTAGGCGATCCATTGCGAGTCGGGAGACCAGGAGACCTCTGTATTGGGTCCGAAGCTACCACGGATTCCGGTGTCGATCTTTACAGGCTTGCCGCCTGCGGCATCAATGTACCAAAGGTGCAGGTGTTTATCGGAGAAGGCGATGTGCTTTGAGTCTGGCGACCAGCGCGGGCTGTAGAAGAATGACGGGTCAGGCCCGAGGTCGACAATACGCGGTGTCTGCAGCCCTTCCTGGTCGCGGATGTAGAGCTGGTATTCACCGGAGGCATCGCTGAAATAGGCGATGGACTTGCCGTCGGGCGACCAGGAGGGATCGCGCTCGGCGACAGCCGGAGTTTTGGTCAGGTTGCGTGTGTCCCCCTTCTCGGCGGGCAGGGTGAAGATGTCGCCATGGGCCTCGACAGCAACACGAACACCGGTGGGGGAGAGGTCGGTGTTCTGCGTCTCCTTAGCATTGATTTTTGCAAGATGGGGAACGAGGGAGGGCAGGTCTCCGTGGATGGAGACGGGGACGGCGTGTTCCTGATGGGATGAGAGATCGTAGAGGTGCAATGAACCGAACTGTTCGTAGACGAGAGCTCCGGGACCGGCGTTGACGGTCTTGAGGTCATAGCCGTGATTCTCGATGAGCTGTTTTACTTCTTTCGATTCGGTGTCGTAGCTGAAGAGCGAGACGGTGCCGTTGCGGTCGGAGAGGAAGTACACCGTCTTTCCTTCCCAGACAGGGCTCGAGTCGTTGGAGTTGTCGCGTGGAACCTTCACCAGATCGAGGGTCTTCATGTTTATGAGCCAGATCGGGGTGGTCTGTCCGCCGCGATAGCGCTTCCAGGCTCTCTGCCACTGGGAGACAGGCACGTAGGCGAGTGTATTGCCGTCCGGCGAAAAGGAACCCTCGGCACCCCTGGGAAGCGGCAGGACTGCGGGCGATCCGGTGCCGTCGGCGCGAGTGCGAAAGAGCCTCGGGTATGGCCCGGCGCTCAGGTGATCGGACAGGAACAGCACATCCTTGCCGTCCGGCGTCCAGCCGATTGCGTCTTTGCGGGTTGGGTCCCAGGTAAGGCGCCGGGGGACCCCGCCCTCGGCACCCACCACGTAAATATCTGTCAGGCCGTTTTTGCGCGTGGAGTAAACGATCTGCGATCCGTCGGGGGAATAGAAGGGGCCGCCCGCGACGCAATTCACGGAAGTGAGGCGGCGGGCTTCGCCGCCTTCGCGGGAAACTGTCCAGATATCGTCAGCGTAGAGGAATGCGATGCTGCTCTGGCTGAGCGAGGGGTTGCGCAGCAGCAGGGGCGCGGCGCTTTGTGCGAAGCCGGTCAGCGAAAACAGGAACGGACAGAGAGAGAGGGCGAGACGAAGCGAGCAGTTCCGGTATCCGGAGCGGGTATGGCGAGCCATGCGGTTGATCCTCTGACGCGCAGATAGTCATGCGGCGTCAGACGTGCTACATCGTTCGAATGCTCACCGCATGCCATTGGGCGTCGCCCTACACCATACCATGCGGCTGAACGGCAAGGCTCTCGCAGTGACGAATGGGCTATTTCGTCTGATCGACGCCGGGACGGGGCCAGCGGGCTTCGACGATGGTCGAGATGCCACCCCGGGGGCGGAAGTCTCCTTTGACGTGGGCCCAGACGGGATTGCAGGCCTTCACTACGTCTTCGAGGATCTGGTTGACGATGTTCTCCTGAAAGATGCCGAGATTTCGGTAAGAGAAGAGATATTCCTTCCAGGACTTGAGCTCCAGGCAGCGCTCGCGCGGCATGTAGCGAAGCTGGATGACTCCGAAGTCGGGGAGCCCGGTCTTTGGGCAGACGGAGGTAAATTCCGGATCGTCGATGAGGATCTCGTAGGTGGGGAACTGGTTCTGCCAGGTCTCGATGGCGGGGAACGGGAAGTCGAGGCCGGCCTTAGCGTGCTCGTCGGTGTAGCTAGGTTGGGTCACGGTTGCCATTCCTCCATTGTAGGGCCCGAGGCTCGCGCAGGATCAAGCCTCATAAACGCGGGGTTGGGCTTTAATTCGGAAACGGCGGCTGTTCGGCGGCGTCGAGCTGAAAGCAATGGTGGCCGGAGGGATGGCGCCACGAATCGACATTCGTTGTGTCGGCAGGCGGGCTTGGGCGCGCAAACGTCGCGCAGAGCTCATACTGACTTCCCTGCTTCGGATGGTACTCGTACGGCGCGTTAGTAACGGGATCTCTGGATGAACTGTCCTCTGGAGGAAGGCTGGGCGGGAGCGATCCATTCGAGTATTGGTTTCTGATTCCTATGGCAATCATGTAGAGCTGATGAATGCGCTGGCTGTCCGCGCGGAGTTCGCGCTGTGCCCTTGGCACTCCTACCTGCAGGAAGCCCAGAATGACCAGCACCACGACCGCGGCCGAGGATAGATACGCCATGTACCTGTCGCGGATGAACCTCGCTGGAGCGGCGTCAGTCCTGCGGAGTCCGCCGAAGTAGTAGTAGAAGACGCCTCCTGAGAGAAGCAGGACGATGAACGCTTTGGCCAGGAAACGCGAGGTTATTTCGCCCCGGAGCAAAGAGGCGAGGATCGTTATGAGGTCGCCCATGAAGATTCCTGCCGCAATGACTAGCGCCATGTAGGTAAGCCATTTGCGGATTCCCGAGTCGAGCTTTTCCGGATGAGCGGCTGCCTCGCGCACCACGACGCGCGAGATAAGCAGAAAGAGTGGGAAGGCGATGATGAGCGTGGCCAGGGACCAGGTGATCTCGTTCTCATATGTCTGCCCGTATCCGTTGAACAGCGTGTCAGCCAGCCAGCGGTCTATCAGCG
>JAFAMZ010000104.1 GCA_019232935.1 Silvibacterium sp. | reverse complement strand
GAGCTTTCAGGCGGGCATATTCGGCTTTGGCTTCCCGCAGTGGTTGAAGATCCGGATCGGCCTCTTTCCATAGGGCGAGAAACTCCTCGTAGTAGTGACGTGCGGAGGTGGTGTCGCCTGCCATCTGCTGCGCGCGGGCCATCTGCAGCCGCGTGAGAGCCCCGGTAACATTTCTCGATACAATGCCAGGATGATCGACCAGCTTTTGGAACTCCGCCGCGGCCTGCCTGCCCTGATGGAGCTGAAGATAAGCCAGACCTCGGAGATAGGACGGATACATATTATTGACGCCATCTGGAATCGCGAGTTCATAGTCCACGGCTGGCCGAAGCACTTCAATGGCCTGTCGAGGATTCCTTTGTTGCAGTTCGATAGCCGCGTGAACCGCAGGTAATGAATAGAATTGGACGTCCGTCTCGGAGGGGGCTTGACGATTCACTTCCAGTGCAATTCTTCGCGCCCTATCTATGTCTCCAGCGCGGGCGAGAGCTAATGCGAGCAGCAGCCGAATGTCTCGGTCTGTCGTTGTCATCGCGCTTGCAGCCAGGCGCTTTGCCTCCTCTATGTGCCCGACTTCAGCTTCTTCCGCAGCCCGATCACTAATAAATTCAGTGGCTCCATGGGAGTCGTTTGCCGATCGGGCGGCTGATAAAGCCTGAGCAGAATACCGCGCCAGTTCGTGAAAATGCCCATAGTATCCGGACGCGAATGCTTGGCCGTCAACGATGTATGCACCCTCTGCATCTCCAGGATGATCAACGGCCCACTTCCATGCTTCCTGCATTGACCTTTCATCGTGCTGGAAAAACGCGAGAAGCGATCGAAACGCGTGAAATTGCGAGCTATCGAAGCCCCGCCTTTGAGCTTCATCTATAGCGGCCAGCGCATCCGTGAAACGCCCGGTATAAATGCTCGCGCGAACGAGATAGACGTAAGTGAACACTGCGGGCATTAAGCGCACAGTTTCGCGCGATTCTGCTAATGCCTCATCGAGTCTGCCTGTATAAAACGAACAAATCAAGAAGTTGTTATGCGCAGCAAAATCATCTGGATAGCTTTTTTCCCACTGCTGAGCTACGGAGCAGGCTTTGAGTTGGTCTCCGGTCACGGAGGAATAATAGATGTTCTCAATCTGGAATCGGGATGGCGCCGTAACTCGATCCCGCAGTGCTAATGCGCGTTCTCCGGCAAAGCGCGACTCGGCAGTGGGGCCAAAGGAGGCCTCCGCACCAGCCATTGCCGCCCACGCCAGGGCAAAGTTTGGATCGAGTTGAAGGGCTCGCTGGTACTTTGGAATTGAGCCTGGGAAATCAGAAGACAATGCGCTTTTGTAGCCGTCGAACAATAACTGAATCGCCTCCGGGGAGGCGCTGACGGCGGTCTCCGCTGGCACGTTGAATTTAGCGAGAGTCGCGGCAGGCTCACCCAGTTCTGCACGAAGGCGCGAAATCGTGACACCTAACTCATGAATGACATCCGGCCGTGCGAGGGCATGAGTTCGTGTACTCGCCACGACCTTATTGGAATCACAACGAATAGCGTCGAGCTCGATCCCGAATCCATTGCCTTCTTCCTCGATCAAGCTTGCGATCACGAGCTTGGCGCCGGTGCGCAGGCAAACACTTCGTGCTGTTTCGCGGGACCGTTCAAACAGATTGGCAAGATGAAGTTCCAGAAGAGCCGCTACCACCTTGTTTTCCGCCAAGACGTGAACGTACGGGGATTGTTCGAGATCTAGACCGAGCGCGGTGTAAAGTGCGTCGTTGAAGACGGGGTCGTGGGTGTGATTCGTGCTGGCAATGACCACGGTGTCGTCTGGCGTGAGAATGGGACCAGAAGTGCGCCAGTACCAGGTGCCCCAGGCGCCAAGAGCGATCGCCGTCAGCGCAATACAGGCTGCGAGCCATATGAGGCGGCGCGTTACAAGTCTCGATCTGCGGCCCACCCGTTCAAGGGCGGCGCAGACTTCGTCGGCAGACTGGAACCGATGCGACGGATCCTTGCAGAGCATTTCTTCGATTACCGCGTCCAGCCCGCCCGGGACCGCGGGATTGCTGCTGGACGGAGGAGCCGGCGTGTCGCTGAGAATCGACTCCTGCACGACGGGGGCTGTCTTCCCGGGAAATCCGCGCTTGCCTGACAGCGCTTCGTACAGAACAAGGCCGAAGGAGAAGATGTCGCTGACGGTACTGAGCTCCTCTCTGCGCACTTGCTCTGGCGACATATATCCGATCGTCCCGAGAGCCACACCAGCGCGCGTGAGATCGCCAGCTGCGTTTTTGTCGGCCGTTTCGGTCCTCTTTCCTGAATCAGCCTCTGTGCTTCCATCTTCGGTTTGCGGACCGACTTCCTTGCTTGCTGCGAGTTTGGCCAGTCCAAAATCGAGTATTTTGACCGTTCCTCGGGAGGTGAGAAAAATGTTGGCGGGCTTGATATCACGATGAATAATCCCTTTGTCGTGAGCAGCCTGCAACCCGGCACAAATCTGAATTCCAATTTGCAGAACATCGGCGACGGGTAAAGTCTTCGATTCGGAAACATCCAGCCGGCGAGCCAGGGTTTCGCCTTCGAGGAGTTCCATGACGATGAACGGATGTCCATCGGCCTCCTCTACCTCGTACACGGTGCAGATGTTGGGATGATTCAGCGCAGAGGCGGTTTGAGCCTCGCGCTCGAAACGGCGGAGGGCAACCGGGTCATCGGCCAACTCTTCCGGCAGAAACTTAACGGCGACACGTCGGCCGAGCTTCAAGTCCTCTGCCTTGTAAACCATTCCCATGCCGCCTCCACCAATGACCTCGAGGACGCGATAGTGGGAGACCCGCCTCCCGATCATCCCTGCCGGAGCGGTTGATGTCTTCGCCGGAGGC
>JAFAMZ010000076.1 GCA_019232935.1 Silvibacterium sp. | reverse complement strand
CCGGCGATGCTTTCGAGCGCGAGGCAGATCGCGTCGCCGAGGAGGTCACGGCAGGAAGCAAAACAACACCCGCATGGTCGCTGTCGAGGATGAGCATTACGCCTCCGTTGCAACGCAAGTGCGCCTGCGGCGGATCGGGCGGTGCTGAAGGCCAGTGTGAGGCGTGCAAGGAGAAGATGGTGCAACGAAAGGCCGCTGGACCTGTTGAGTCCGGAGTGGCCCCGCCCATAGTGCATCAGGTGCTGGGGTCGCCCGGGCGGCCGCTGGACAAAGCAACGCGAGATTTCTTCGAGCCTCGGTTTGGCCATGACTTCAGCAGAGTGCGAGTGCACACCGACGCGCTGGCGGCAAGATCAGCGCGTGCGGTGGGTGCAGTGGCTTATACGGTGGGAGAACATGTGGTATTTGCACACACGCAGGACAGCTCTCACCGGAGCAACAGCAGGAAATTGTTAGCGCACGAACTGGCGCATGTGATTCAGCAGCGCGGCTCAGGGCTCGTGCTCGCGCGTCAGGCAGACCCAGCGGAAGACGCCATGCGTGGAGCTTTGAAGCACGCAGCGGGCGTTTCTCGCACAATCCTGACACCTGAGGAGTTCCGGCAGCTTGGATGTGTTATCGTCGCAGGCGCTTGCCCGCAGTCAGTAAGCGGTGGAGTGCCCAGTGAAGAGACGGATAAGGTTCCCCTAAATGATAAGTGTCGAGCCATCACCGGCTTCACAGGCGATCCCCTCTGGCCTACTCCACAGCAATGCGAGGAGATGAAACCTGGCACTCTCGATGTGGTAAACCCTGCCCGGCTGCAGCAGCTCCACTCGTTGATTCAGGAATATGCCTCCCTGGTGGCGACCGGAGCCTTACGGGATGACGAAGTCTTTGGCATCGATGCGGCTATTTCCGAGGCTGAGGAAAGGCTGGGAAATTTGGGGCCTAACCCGCATCCTGCATCGACGGATCAACCACCTGCCGTGGTGGCTGGGAAAGACGGCGCCCCCGCGCCAGCGCCGAAGGTACTAACCGCGAGTGCTGTCGGGACGGTCATAGGTCCGCTTTCCACAGCAGTGCGCGCAGCGCTAGGTGCGCAAAGCGTAAGGGTGGTGCCCCCGCAGGTTCTCGTGGCTGCAATTTTTGTGGCCGGACTCATCGTGATGGGCTACATAGTTAACGATTTCCTGCTCCGCAAGGAAGCCAGTGAGGCAATCGAAAAGCTCATCGGGATAATAGTCAATCTATTACGCGCTCTCACTGATGAAGCGATCGAGCGGCGCATTAGGACCAAGAAACAGGCGAAGGAGCAGCCGCAACCCAGCCCGAAAAAGAAGCCGGAAACGACTGGGCCGACCACTCCCATTCCACGCCCTTGCCGTTTCGACCCTTGCGAAGACCCACTGCCGGTTTCATGGCCCAGCGAATTGCCCCATCCAATCGGCCCGCGCATGCTCGTCCGCACCACCGCCCTGGACCGTGAATGGGAAGGGGTCGAACGAGGGGAGCCGCAGCGCAGGATGCAGGAGCAAATCCGAGAGGCACGTGCCCGCCTGGTCCCCCCACCCCATCCGTGCTTCGACGATGATACGGAACCTAATGCCCCGTACGATGCGCATCATGCCCACCCTATGTATCTCGGCGGCGAAGATGCCGAGTTCAATGTATGTGCGCTCAGAGCTGACCGCCACCAAAGAGGTCACCCGCGATTGGACAACCAGGCTGAGCATGCCGACGAATATTTGGCTTGCGGGGTGTGCTCGACAAAACTAAGTCAGCACCCTTCGGGGCAGGCATACGTGATCGTTGGAGAGAAGTAGGTTGATTTATGAGTTTGATGGCTTTTTTGAAAGAACATGAATCGGCGAGCAGGACTCCTCCTAGGTCGATGAGACTTTCCTCGCGATCCGACCATGCGGCTCCTTCCGCTGCGCATCCTGTGCTGAATTCGCCGGGAGTACTGTTGAGCGCAGGTGCCCGTGCATTCTTTGAGCCTCGTTTCGGATTCGACTTCAGTCGGGTGCGGGTCACGATCGACGAGTTGGTGTTACGCGGATTCGAGCCTGCGGACCACAGAGCGTTGGTCGAGGGTCTGCAGGCAGAGCTTTCCGCAGTTCTGTCGGACCATTCGGCGCGCGCCGCCTGGGCGCGGCCGCATCGCACGCCGGTGCTGAAGCTGGGTGGAATGCAGTTTGAGCCCGGCGCTACGGGAAGCCGAAGATTCGGTGCGAACCTGGCGCGCACTATCGGGAAGGGTCTGAAGCCATGAGCCAAGCCGTGCTGGCGAGAAAATCCGAGGCTCTTTCTGCGGGGAGGATGTCTTCTCCGAAAAAGGCAGCGCCGGGCAGCTTGCGCATCGGCGATCCGGACGATGCCTTCGAGCGTGAAGCTGACCGCGTGGCGGAGGAGGTCATGGCGGGCGGTGGAACTAGGCTCAAATGGTCGCTCTCGCAGATGAGCATTGGGCCTCCGTTGCAGCGCAAGTGCGCGTGCGGCGGATCGGGCGAATGTGAGGCGTGCAGGGACAAGAGGGTGCAGCGAAAGGCCGCTGGACCTGTCGGGTCCAGCCTGGCGCCTCCG
>JAFAMZ010000437.1 GCA_019232935.1 Silvibacterium sp. | reverse complement strand
CGAAGTGCTGATCCCAGCTTCGCTGTGACGTCTTCGAACTTGCCACCGCCTCGGTTACGAAATACGAACGGCGGCTCCTCGTAATGGAGCGTGGGCTGGAGGACACTGATGTCATCGGCGACATGTCCGTTGGCGGCGAAGATGTCAAGCCAGCCGTCGAGGTCGTAGTCGAAAAAAATGGCACCGAACGTCAGCGACCGCAACGTCGGCCCGCTGATTCCTGAAGAGGCCGATTCATCGGTGAATAGTCCCGATCCGTCATTGCGATAAAGGGCCAAGCCCTCGTTGGTGAAATTGCCGATAATCAGGCCCGGCTTCGCAGAGTGGTCGAAGTCGCCGGTATCCACGCCCATGCCTGCGCGCGTGGTGCCGGACTCGCCGTAGGCCACTCCAGCGATGACGGCCTGATCGGTGAAAGTCCCGTCGTGATTGTTGTGGTAGAGCTTGTTCGGCTGAGTGTCGTTGGCGACGAAGAGGTCCATCCAGCCGTCATTGTCGTAGTCCAGCATCGCGATCCCGAGGGACTTGCCCGACGGATCGTACAGACCCGCGCGTTTTGTAACGTCCTCGAACCTGCCATTGCCAAGGTTGTGGTAGAGTGTCGCGCTCTGGCCCCTGTAGAGCTGCGGCGTGCAGTACGACTTGTTCTTGTTATCCAGCGAGCAATACTGGTCCGTCGCTTCCGACCATTCGACGTAGTGCGATACGAAGAGGTCCAGCTTGCCATCATTGTCGTAGTCAAACCAGATGGCACCGGTCGAGAATCCCGGATCGTTGACACCTGCCCTGGCTGTGACATCCGCAAACTTGCCGTTGCCGAGATTGTGGAACAGATGATTCGTGCCGACGGCGGTGATATATAGATCGTCGTACCCGTCGTTGTCGAAGTCGCCGACGGCGCAGCCCATTCCATACACTTCGACCACGAGCCCCGCCTGCCGCGTCACATCGGTGAAGGTACCATCGTGGTTGTTGTGATACAGAGCCGGATATGACCTGTGAGATCTATGGTCCGGCCAGTCCATCGAGTTGACGAGTAGGATGTCCTGATAACCATCGTTATCGTAGTCGATGAAACAGGCGCCGCTGCCCATTGTTTCCGGCAGCAGCTTCTTCCCGAAGGCCCCGCTGTTGTGCCTGAAGTTGATACCGGCCTGTGCCGTAATATCCGCGAACGTGACCGGCCCGGACGGCCTCACAGGCGCAGCGTTCGCCGAAGTTGATACAGAAGAGACCGGCGGGGCTGCTGGTGTTGACTGTGTCGACGCCGGCCGGTTGACCGGCTCTGGTTCCGGAGGTCTCTGCTTGCATGCAACAAGAGCAGCGCAAACACAAAGACAGCCTGCAAGCGTGATCGTTTGCTTCATGCTTTTTATCGATTGCTTAATGATGTGTGTCTCTTGCTCTCATGCCGTCGCCGCGACCGCTTTTCTCCTGCGCTCCTGGATCAACATCTCTACCAAAAGCGCAACAGGCCCCACGATGAACAGGGCATAGAAAGGCGCATAGATTACCTGATTCAGCCGAAGGATCGTCTCCACCATCGCAACCAGGAACGCGACGACACACTGTCCCCTCCTGCTGCGTACAGTGGTTCTTGGATCCGTGATCATAAAGAAGATATAGAGCTGGTACTCGGGCCCGGTGATGGGGGCGATTTCGGATAGCCATGGCGCGCCTGTTATCCACGCGCGCAGAAGAGCGAAGAGCAGAAACGAAATCACGTAAGTTGCGGTTATATTGATTCTCCGCACGCGGTACATGATGGCCGCGCCAAGTGCCCAGATCACCAGCATCGGAGCAAGGAAGTTTCCCCACTGGATACTAAGGCTGGCAACATAATCGCCGGCCAGGAACAGCATGGCAGAAATGCCAAAGTTCGACGGATTCCAGATGTGGCGATCTTTGACGCGCAGCACATACTTGGAGGTGATCGAGAGCAAAGCACAAAGGGCGAACGGCCAGTAGGCGGGCGACCGCACCAGAATGCCCACGCTGATGCCGGTGATGTAGGCGCTCGCCAGATTGGGCCACTTGCCGAAGAATGTTCGCCCGAGCACAAGTTCTGCAGCGACGCTTGTGGCGATTGCAAGCAGTGTTTTTGGATAGCTCTCGAGAATCCCGTACGACAGATGCCCGACCAGCAGAATAAGGGTGATGAACACCGGCGGGACGAAGCGGTTTTCGAGGCTTAGCCAGCTCTTCCAGCCAGTGCGCATTCCCGCAGCCGGGGCGGTCATTACCGGCTGGCTCATTGCGGCTCCTTTACTTGATTGATCTGATTAACCGCGGGCTGATTGATCGTCTGAATGATGCCAGAGGGCCACCGGATCACGGCCTTCTCGAACTGCGGGTCCTTGCCGAGTCCAAAATGCAGTCGCCGATCGTTCTGCGCAGCAAATCCGCTGCCGCCCGAGACCTCCTGCGCTTGCTTCTGCGCGTTCCAGTACAGCGTCACCTCGGCGCCGATACCGCTGCGGTTGCTCTTAGTTCCTTGCAAATCAAACTCAATCCATTTGTTCTCGGGCGTGACAGTGTTCTTGTACAACAGGATCGGCCCGCGCTGGTTGGCAACAACTACATCCAGCACGCCGCGATTCCACAGGTCGGCAAACGCGACGGCCCTGCCATCGAAAGTATCGGTCACGCCCACGGCCTGAGCGACATCGACAAATTTGCCCGCTCCATCGTTCAGCCACACACGCTTCTGCTGATATCCAGACAGACTTCGCCCGTCCATTGCCGGCCAGTTCGCTGCGTCTCCAATGATGGTGCTGTTGCCCCCAGCGACCTTGGAGAAGTCGTACCAATAGCTACGATTGCGATCAAGTGAGATATAGCCGTTCGTCAGGTAAATGTCGAGAGTACCATCGTTGTTCAGATCCCCGAACTGCGCACCGAAGCTCCAACCGCCTAGCTCTACGCCGAGATCGCGGGCGAGATTCTCGAATTGAAGATTGTCTCGCGCGGTCGTCTGTTTCGGCACCCAGAGATTATTGCCCTGAATCAGAACGCCCTCCTCGGAAATGTTCGAGACA
>JAFAMZ010000406.1 GCA_019232935.1 Silvibacterium sp. | reverse complement strand
CGAGGTGGGTGTCTCCGTTGGTGGCAATGACCTCAAAGATGCCCTCGTGCAACTTGAGGATGGAGATGTCGAAGGTGCCTCCGCCGAGGTCGTAGACCGCTACGATGCCTTCCTTCTGACGGTCGAGTCCGTAGGCGAGCGCCGCGGCGGTGGGCTCGTTGACGAGGCGCAGGACTTCGAGTCCAGCCATGCGGCCCGCGTCCTTGGTGGCCTGGCGCTGGGCGTCGTTGAAATAGGCAGGGACGGTAATTACGGCCTTTGTAACGGGAGCTCCGAAGTAGCGTTCGGCGTTTTTCTTCAACTGACGCAGGACATAGGCGGAGATTTCAGGTGGCGTGTACTGCTGCGTGCCGATCTCAAGGCGGAGGGCTTCGCCGGGCTGGATATCGGGCGCGAGATGGAACGGGAAGAGCTTCAGCTCTTCCTGGATGTCTTCGACGCCGCGCCCCATGAGGCGCTTGGCGGAGTAGACGACGCGATCGGGCGCGGAGGCGAGGTATGGAAATGCGGGATAGCCCACGATGACTTTCTTCGGGTCGGGAATGGCGACGACCGAAGGGACCAGGTTTGCGCCGTCTTCACCGGGAATGACGACGGGCTGGTCGCCCTGCATGAAGGCGACGAGCGAGTTGGTGGTGCCGAGATCGATTCCGACGATGCGGGCTTCTGCCATGAGTGCTTCAGGTCTCCAGCGCTTCGTTGACGTCGCGCACGAGATTGCGGATATAGCGGCGACGGTCGAGGAGCGCAACGATTTCGTCTTTGATCTTGTCTGTTTCGGGCTCGCAGGTATCGTTGTCGATGGTTGTGTCCCAGCGGGTCCAAAGGGATTCTAGGCTGGAGTCGACGGCTGCAAGTTGGCCTTCGAACTGGGTGCGGGCTTTTTCGAGGTCGGCGCGGAGCTGCGGATCGTCCTCGCCCATCTTGCGATTCATACGCATCTCTTCCAGCTGCATGTTCAGCTCGAAGACCTCTTCGAGGAGATCGGGAGGGACCCGCGAGTCTTTCGGCTTGCCCTCCTCGCTTCTGCCGGCTTCGATCTGGATCCCTTCGAGGCGGAGCAGATATTCGGTCCGCGCTATGGGATCTTTCAGCGTGCGGTAAGCGTCGTTGAGCAGGGAAGTCTGATCGAGGCTCCACTGGCGCTCTTCTGGGCTGGCCTGTGCGTAGAGGTCGGGGTGGAGCTTGCGGCTCATGCGGTAGAAGTTTCGCTCGAGCGCGGGAAGGTCGATTCGGAGCTTGCGGGGAAGACCGAAGACGGTGAAGTAGTCGACACCTTCAGAGGGAGCCTGTACCTTGCCGCAAGCATCACACCAGGCTTTACCGGCAGGCGCGGCAGAACCACACGACCAGCAGGCCGCGTTCACGGATTGGGATTCAGCTGTCTGCATTGCAAGTTGTGGCCGCGCCGGCGGCTGAGCCTCTATCAGGCGGAAAACGACGATCCGCAGCCGCAGGAGCGGGTCGAATTCGGGTTGATAAAGTTAAAACCCTGACGCATCAGCGTCTCTTCGTAGTCGAGAATCATGCCGTTGAGATAAATGAACGATTTGGGATCGACAAAGACCCGCACATCGTCGAACGTGTAAATGCGGTCGCGCTCGCGCGGCTGCGAATCGAAGCGGATGCTGTAGGAGAGACCCGAGCAGCCTCCGCCTGTGATGCCGAGACGCAGGCCGCCTTCCGTGGGCGAGACTCCCTCCTTCCCCATGGCAAGTCGAATGCGCTTGATGGCGCGCTCGGTCACCTGGATCCCTTTCTGGGCAGGAGCCTGGTTCTCTGCGTTCAATACGTTGAGCTGGTCAGTTGCCATTACACTCGTCTCCCACGTCCCAGGAGCGGGACGTGGGGCACCCTTCTTGAGTAATCAGTCCGCTGCCGCGACAGGAACGGCCGAGCCGGCTTGTTCCTCGACGCCGTTCTTCTTCTTCCAGTCGCCAATGGCGGCGCGAATCGCGTCCTCGGCAAGCACCGAACAGTGAATCTTCACCGGTGGCAGCGAGAGTTCTTTCACGATGTCGGTGTTCTTGATCCCCATCGCCTGATCGACGGTCTTGCCCTTCACCCACTCGGTGGCGAGCGATGAGGAAGCAATGGCCGAGCCGCACCCGAAGGTCTTGAACTTGGCCTCTTCGATCACCTGCGTGTCGGGATTGACTCTGATCTGCAGGCGCATGACGTCGCCGCACTCCGGAGCGCCGACAAGCCCGGTGCCGACTTCGGTGCTGGACTTGTCAAGCTGGCCTACGTTGCGGGGATGGTTGTAGTGGTCAATGACCTTGTCGCTGTATGCCATGTTGTTTGTCTCTCCTATATTCCGAAAAACTTAATTTCTGGTGAAAACCCTTAACCAGTTTCTGCTGAGAATCTCTTAGTGCGCCTGCCACTCGATCTTTGAGATGTCGATGCCTTCCTTGACCATCTCGTAGAGGGGTGACAGCTCGCGAAGCTTCTGCACTACATCGATTACCTTGTCGGCGACGTAATCGACTTCGGCCTCACTGTTGAAGCGGCCCAGTCCAAAGCGGATCGAGCTGTGCGCCACGTCGTCTCCGAGGCCAAGGGCCTTCAATACATAAGATGGCTCAAGAGTCGCTGAGGTGCAGGCTGAGCCACTCGACACGGCAACATCGTTGATGCCCATGAGCAGCGACTCGCCTTCCACGTAGACAAAGCTCATGTTGAGGTTGCCGGGAAGCCGGTGCTCCAGTGAGCCGTTGACGTGGATGTAGTCGAGATTGTTCTCAAGCCTGGCCTTGAGCTTGTCGCGCAGAGTTCCGAGCCGCTTCGCTTCCTCGGCCATATCCTCGCGGGCGATCTCGCAAGCCTTGCCCAGACCAACAATGCCGGGCACGTTGAGGGTGCCGGAGCGCATACCGCGCTCGTGGCCTCCGCCGTTGATCTGCTCGGAGATCTGCACGCGCGGGTTGCGGCGGCGGACATACAGAGCGCCGACGCCCTTGGGGCCATAAATCTTGTGTCCTGAGATCGACATCGCGTCAATGTTCATCGCGTTGACGTCGACGGGAATCTTGCCGACGGCCTGAACGCCGTCGGTGTGGAAGGGCACTCCCTTCTCATGACA